>JAZQCY010000145.1:0-27216 GCA_045546555.1 Acutalibacteraceae bacterium
CCGTCCAGAATATCGCCGTAGCGCTGCACTAAAATGTGACCTGCACCCAGCATATTGGTCAGCTCACCGACCTTTTGAGCGTATTCTATCGGCTGATTGAAGGGTACGCTGAAGTTGTGCGAGCAAAGGATGGCAAGATTAGTATTCTGCGATTTGAAATCATTATACGAATGACCGTTTACAACGGCAAGATTGTTGTCATAATTCTCCTGACTGACAAATCCGCCGGGGTTCTGACAGAAGGTACGAACCTTGTTTTTAAACGGCTTGGGATAGCCGATAAGCTTGGACTCATAAAGCACCTTGTTGACGGTCTCCATAACCTCGTTTCGAACCTCAACACGTACACCGATATCAACGGTACCGGGCTGATGAGCGATATTATGCTCGGCACACTGCTTTTCAAGCCAATCTGCGCCTCTGCGACCGGTGGCAACAATGGTACTGTCGGCATATATCTCAAACTCCTGCTTGCGGTTAGTAGCCTTAATGCCAACGCACTTTTCACCCTCAAAAATGAGGTTCAGACACTCGGTGCCGAAATAGATCTCAACACCGTTGTTCAACAGATATTTTTCAATGGAAAGATAGATGTCCTGCGCTTTTTCGGTACCCATGTGACGGATAGGACAGTCAACAAGCTGAAGTCCTGCCTGAATGGCACGCTTTCTGATCTCCTTGACCTCCTCGGTGTTGCCCAAGCCCTCAACGTGCTCGTCGGCACCGAACTCCAGGTATATCTTATCGGTATAATTGATAAGCTCCTGCGCAAAATCCTCACCTATCAAAGAGGGAAGATCACCGCCGACCTCATAGCTTAAAGACAGTTTACCGTCCGAAAATGCACCTGCGCCCGAAAAGCCTGTGGTGATATGGCAGAAAGGCTTGCAGTTGACGCATTGCTTGGTCTTAGATTTGGGGCAGTGACGGTTTTCAACCGACTGACCTTTTTCAACTATGACTATTTTCTTTTTGCTGCCAAGCTTCAGCATTTCAATAGCGGTAAAAATTCCGGCAGGGCCTGCACCGACAATAACTACATCAGTTTTCATTGTGTATCTCTCCCAAAATTGTTAGGTCAGCTCACGATCACTGTGAATTAACCATAACATTATACCACGCCGTAAAAATTTTTGCAATAGAAAAGACATAAAACAGATATGCAATATTTTACCTTAAAATATTGACAACGGGCTTCAAAAGGTATATTCTATATATAATATATACATCTTCGGAGGGGACAGTATGAAGCTGCTTGAGGAAAAGATCGTCCGTGACGGCCGTGTTTTAGAAGGAAATATTTTAAAGGTTGACAACTTTCTTAACCATCAGATTGATGTTATGTTTATGTGTGAGGTGGGAAAGGAATTTAAACGTCTGTTTTCCGATTGCGGCATCAACAAGATATTGACCATTGAGGCATCGGGTATCGGTGTGGCCTGCCTTACGGCTCAGTATTTCGGAGTGCCCGTGGTTTTTGCCAAAAAGAGCAAAAGCACCAATATCTCGGCCAATGTTTATGCTTCAAAGGTTGAGTCTTATACCCACGGCAAGACCTTTGACGTTATTGTGTCAAAGCAGTACCTCAACCCCGATGACAAGGTGCTTATTATCGACGATTTCCTTGCAACGGGCAATGCCTTGGTAGGACTTATCGATATTGTCGAGCAGGCAGGAGCTGAGGTCAAGGGCTGTGGAATCGTTATAGAAAAGGCCTATCAGAACGGCGGTCAGCTGCTTCGTGATAAGGGATATCGGGTCGAGTCACTTGCACGTATCGCTTCAATGGACTCCGAAAAGGGAATAGAGTTTTGCTGAAATTAAGTTAAAGAAAACCGTTGCACCAAGCTTGGTGCAACGGTTTTTTGCTGTAATCGGTTATTTCTTTTCGTATCTCTTACGGTCGGCTTCGACCTTTGTGGCAATAAGCTCGTTAGCGAGCTCGATTGCGGTGTCAACCTTATTGGAAACCGAGTCGATAGCCGTCTTGACGCCTGCAGACGAGGTGCTCTTGACGGGGTTGTAGAATGCTGTGTTCTGATCCTGACCGAGCAGAGTAGCAAGGCCGGCATCAAAATTGAAATATTTTTCACTTGCGGTGCGGTTGGTCAGCTCATAGTAGAAATTACCTGCTTCGGGGGTGATAAAGGTATTCTGCAGGTCGTAGTTTGCGGGGTCGAGCAGATAGCGGATGAAGTAACCTGCCGCATCGGGATGATGTGCACCCTCGCAAATGCCGTATACACGGTAGATAGACGAAACGTAGCTCTTTTCGCCGACCTCAAACGAAGGCATATATGTAAAGCCAACGTCCTCGGGGTTCATATCGGCGAAATAGCCGTTAGCTTTAAGTCCCCAGGTTCCGCGAACGATGATTCCGCAACGGCCTTGGACAAAGCGGTTGATGTTACCGTCAAGCAGACCCTGCTCCTTAGCATCGGCATACCACTGGAATGCGGCCAAAAGCTTGGGATCGTTGACACCGCTTGTGAATGTATCGGTTTCGTAATCGTACTTGGTGAAGGATGCACCGACCGAGCCTGCAAGAATATCAAGCTCAAGCTGTGCGCCATAGTAGATATCACTGTTGGTTGAGAGTGACTTGACGTCTTTAAGGCACTTGAGCATATTGTCCCATGTCCAATTGTTTTCGGCATAATACTCGGCAGGAGTCTTAAAGCCGTTTTCCTCAAAAAGACGCTTGTTGAAGAAAACAAGGTTGGAGCCCGTGTGGGGAGTACCAATGGTGTTGACGCCGTAGATGTTGCCGTTAAGACGGGTGCTTTCAAGCATCGACTTATCCCAAATAGGGTCGTTAAGGTCAACTGTTGAAACAAGGTTGATGGGCGAGGCAATTTCAAGCGTCAAGGGGAAGGACTGGTTGCCCTCGTTGGTCATAAACACGTCGGGAGCATCACCAATGGCTATCTTCATCTTGATATGCTCGGGATAGCCCGACTGCGGAACGGCAAATACCTCGCATTTAAGACCTGTATCAGACTCAAAATTGGCATAAGCAACGGCGCTTTCGTTGGTGGTTGGGTCGCCCCAGGTTGCGTGACGCACGGTCTGACCCTTAATGCTGTCCGAAATGGTGGCATAAGGATCCCATGTTGCGGGGTCGTATTTCGAGCCCTCCTCAATATCGGGTGTATTGGGCACAACGGTAACGTCTGACGAGTTCGGATTGTTTGAAGCAGTGCTTGAGGGTGTGCTAGATGCGGTGTCGGCATTACTGCCACAGGCCGAAAAAGCAACGACCAACATAAGCAATGCGGCCATAAGGCAAAGCGATCTCTTAATGTATAATTTCAAATCGGGATACCTCCTAAAAGTATTTACATTGAAATTATACCACAGTTTCCTTTTCTTGTAAATATTATATTACGTATAAATTTGGTACACATAATTGTGCAAAATAGAAAACCGCAGGGGACATACCCTGCGGTTAAGGCTTAATGAATTATTCCTCGTCAAGCTTTGAGGTGCAATGTGCGCAACGGGTTGCATCAATTGCGATCTCGGACTTACAGAAGGGACACACCTTGGTAGTGGGTGCGGCGGCCTCCTCGGCTGCAGCTTCTTCTTCCTTCTTCTTGCGAAGTGCCTCGAGCTTCTTCTTGGTGCTCATCATAATTCTGATGACAACGAAGATCGAAAGTGCGACAAGCAGGAAGTCGATAATTGCCTGAATGAATACACCGTAGGTGATAGCGACCTCAGCCTTGCCCTCAACCAAAACGGTACCGGCTTCGTCAACGACCTCTGCGATCTCGGGTTTGAGAACGTACTTGAGCTCGGACAGAGCAACGTCACCCGTGAGCAACGAGATGAGCGGGTTGATGATATCGGCAACCAAAGAAGACACAATAGCCTTGAAAGCGGTACCGATTACAACACCGACAGCCATGTCGATAATGTTACCTTGACTGATGAATGCCTTGAAATCTGCGAAAAACTTTTTCATTTTTTCCACCTCATATTTTATTTTCAAAAAAGCAGTTCTCCGATAACTGCATTGGAAACCAAAAATCCTTGAACGGTAAGACTTAAACTGCGGTCGGTCAATTTCACAAGACCCGTGTTTTTGAATTTTTCGGCCTTTATTTTCAACGCTTCGGTCGGCTTTGCGCCGAAACGCTTGTTGAGAACAGAAAAATCCAATCCCTCTTTAAGCCGTAGCCTCAGCATACAAAACTCTTTGAAATCACCGCCCAAGCCGTCGTTCAAAACGGTAGGGGAGCTGATGTACTGCTCACAGCTACGTTCAAAGCTGAACCGCTTGCCGTTTATGTATGAATAAGCGGCAGGACCGAGTCCCAAATACTCCTCACACAACCAATACCTTGTGTTGTGCTTTGAACGAAAGCCTTTCTTTGCGAAGTTCGATATCTCATAATGCTCAAACCCGTGCTTTGAGAGGTACTGTGAAACGAACAAATACATATCCGAAACGGTGTCCTCGTCGGGCAGGTCAAGTGTTCCTACATCAGCCCGTCCAAACGGGGTATCGGGCTCTATTTTCAGCATATAAGCCGAAATATGCGTAGGCTTAAGCGACAAAAGGAAATCCAGAGAAACCTTCAAACTTTCCATTGTCTGATGCGGAATACCAAGCATTAAATCAAGCGAAATGTTATGTATTCCTGCGGCTTTTGCAGCATTGACCGTTCTTACAGCATCGCTTACGGAATGTCGGCGTGACAGCGCTTTGAGCTCACTGTCGATCCCCGACTGAACGCCCAATGAAATACGGTTGACACCCGCCTTTTTCATAAGCTCAAAATCGGCCTTGAGATCATCGGCCGGGTTGCATTCCACCGTGATTTCATCAATTTTCTCACCGAAGGATGACTTCACGGTGTCAACAAGTCTTTTGATGCGCTCACCGCCCAAAAGGGAGGGTGTGCCGCCGCCAAAATACAGTGTGTCGACCGTGCGGTTTAGGCGCTTGCCTGCAAGCCGTATATGCTCGCAAAGCGTGTCGGTATACCGTTCATAAAGCAGGACGTCCGCTCTGTAGGAGTAAAAATCGCAGTATGCGCATTTAGAGTCACAGAACGGAACGTGCAGATAAAGACCTATTGGATTATTCAACGATGGTCGCCATGCAGCTTCCGGGAATGGCTGCTGCGTTTGCTTCGTCGGTGTCAACGTGCATAGCAAGTGCATACTTGGGGCTTACACGGACAACGGTATCACCGTAAACAAGGCTTCTGCCATCGGTAGTGACCTTAACGTTTACGATATCGCAATCCTTAACACCAAGCTCTGCAGCATCCTCGGGGGTCATGTGGATGTGGCGCTTTGCAACGATAACGCCCTGCTCCAACTCAACCTCACCGCAGGGGCCTACAAGCTTGCAAGCACCAGAGCCAGCGACATCGCCCGACTCACGGATGGGAGCCTTAACACCGATGGAACGTGCATCGGTAGCCGAAAGCTCAACCTGGGTATCGGGACGGCAGGGGCCAAGGATGGAAACACCTGCGAGCTCCTTCTTGGGGCCTACAACGGTAACACGCTCTTCACAAGCAAACTGACCGGGCTGAGAAAGGTCCTTTTTGGGGGTAAGCTCGTAGCCTGCACCAAAAAGGGTCTCAAGATGCTCTTTGGTCACGTGAACGTGACGTGCGGAAATTTCAACTAAAAATTCTTTTGCCATAGTGGATTACTCCTTTAAAAAATATTTACAGTTTATTGTAACATATTTTCGTGGATTTTCAAGTGTCAAGGACAATAATAATTCGTTTTAAGATAACATTTTTTCAATTGTATTATGAAAATTCTTAAAAACACTTGACAATATCACGATACCGTGATAAAATATGTGCAGAAAGGACGTGAAAAAATGCCGGTATTATCTAGATTTTACGGAATAATAATAAGAATGTATTTTCAACAATCAGAACATAATCCTCCTCACTTCCACGCAATTTATGGTGAGCATATGGCAGCTATATGCATAGAGGATGGAAGCATTTTGGAAGGTGAGCTTCCTAAAAAGGCTTTAGAGATGGTGCTTGAGTGGAATGAGATTCATAAAAAGAGTTTGTTGGAAATATGGAAAACTCAAGAATTCATTCAGTTAAGCCCATTAGAATAGGAGGTTATATATGTTTCATAAGGTGAGTTATGTGAACGCACTGCCTGAGTATAAATTGTGTGTTCGATTTTCCGAAGGTGTAACTAAAATATATGATGTTTCGCCTCTTTTTGAAAAATACCGTATGTTTGAACCGTTAAAAAGTGATTCAGAACTCTTTACTTCGGTCGTTGTTGACCAAGGCGGATATGGTGTCGTTTGGAATGATGACATTGATATTTCTTGTGATGAATTGTGGGAGAACGGGGCCGTTGTTGACACTCCTTTTGACGGTCTCATTGCAATGGGTGATGCAACTTTACTTTGGGGGTTGAGTGAGAGCGCTTTGCGAAAAGCTATAAACTATGGTAAGCTTATTTACGGAACAGATGTCTGTAAATTCGGAAAACAGTGGGTAGTGTCTAAAAAGGCTATGGAAAGGGAATATGGCAGAGTTAATAATAGTTTTGAAAAATTTTCAGTAAAAGAGTACAATTTCACTTTAAATGGAATAAAGCAAAGAGCACAGTCTGTGATGTCAACGCCGTATACCGTTGGCGATAATGACCTAAGAGAATTCTTAAGAGAATTCGTGCCGATTGTAAATTGCAATAAGAGGGCTTATTTAGAGGTTGATGTTGATAATAAAAGCAAGGATGATATATTGAGCGAGTTTGGATGGATGCCAATGATGACACACGCTGCTTACTATAAGTGCTTTAATTAACCAGTCGGCTTGTAAAAGCTCTATCTTGGAGAGGTAAATATGAGTTTAACCGATTTAAAGGAAAAGTGTCTTGAATGTAAAGATTGCAAGCTGTGTGAGACTCGCACCAACGTTGTTTTTGGTGAGGGTAACCCCAACGCACGGCTGATGTTTATTGGTGAAGGCCCCGGTGAGACCGAGGACAAAACGGGTCGTCCGTTTGTGGGAAGGGCAGGGCAGCTGCTTGAAAAAATGATACTTGCCATAGGTCTTACCCGTGACGAGGTCTATATTGCCAATATGGTCAAGTGCCGACCTCCCAAAAACCGTGACCCCGAACAGGATGAGACCGAGACCTGCATCAAATACTTACGTGAGCAGGTCAAGTTGATCGACCCCGAGTTTATTGTCTGCCTCGGACGCATTTCGGCCTGCCGACTTATCGACCCCGACTTCAGAGTCACCAAACAGCACGGTCAGTGGATCAAAAAAGGGAAAATCAATTTTATGGGAACCTTCCACCCTTCGGCATTGCTGCGCAACCCCAACCAAAAGCCCGAAGCCTTTGAGGATTTTTTGAAAATACGGGACGAATATAACAAAAATAATGCTTGACAATCTCGATTGACTTTGATATAATACATAGGCTAATGACAAATATTATGTCTTTTAGCTCCTTGGTCTGTCGGAAGACAGGCCCAAATGTCCATAAGGAGGTGTAACGAATGGCTACTAATAAGTATGAGGCAATGCTCGTTTTCTCGGTTGTAAACGGTGAGGAAGCTACCACCGCTCTTGTCGAGAAATTCAAGGCTCTGATTGCTGAAAACGGTACCGTTGAAAACGTTGACGATTGGGGTAAGCGCAGACTTGCATATCCTATCAACGATGAAGTAGAAGGCTACTACATCGTCGTCACTTTCGACAGTGTCCCCACTTTCCCCGCAGAGCTCGACCGTATTGTTAAGATCACCGACGGTGCTCTTAGAGTCATGGTCACTACTAAGTAAGGAGGGTACGACAGAATGAATGTTGTAGTACTCGTCGGCAGATTGACCGACAATCCCGAACTCAGAAAAACTAACAGTGATATTTCTGTTACCCGTTTTTCTATTGCAGTAGACCGTCAGTTTAAATCCGGAGAAGAGAGACAGGCTGATTTCATCAACATCGTTGCTTGGAGACAGTCGGCAGAGTTCATTTGCCGTTACTTCACCAAGGGTCAGCGTATCGGTATCGAGGGTTCACTTCGTATGAACCGCTACACCGATAAAGAGGGTAACAACCGCACTTCTTACGAGGTAGTTGTTAATAACGCCCACTTTGTTGAGAGTAAGCGTGACAGCGGTAACGCAGGTGGTTATGCTCCTGTTGCCCCCGCTTCGGCTCCTCAGTCATTCTCCAACAGTGATTCCGGTGATTTCACCGAGATATCCACAGCTGACGACGATCTGCCGTTCTAAGATTTAAAACCTAAACCTTAAAAGAAGGTTTTCTACAAAATTTAAAGGAGGTCGCCTTAAAATGGAAAAGAATGAGAGACCCATGCACCGCAAGCCCAGAAAGAAGGTTTGCCACTTCTGTGTTGACCGTGCAGAGTTCATCGATTACAAGGATGTTGCAAAGCTCAGAAAGTTCATCTCCGAGCGTGCAAAGATCCTTCCCCGCCGTGTAACCGGCACCTGTGCTGCTCACCAGCGTGAGCTCACCACTGCTATCAAGCGTGCACGTTATGTTGCATTGCTTCCTTACGTAGCAGACTAATTGCTAACTTAAAAGCAGCCGTCCATTTCGGACGGCGGCTTTTGTTATGCATATTTACTTGGTCATTGTTTTTACTATTTTTATGGTTTCAAAGGTCAACGGAACGGCTAAGGGCAGAAGTATTGCGGTCAGCCAGCCTTGCAGACCCATAACGTTAAGACCGAAGACGTAGCCCACGGGTGTTGCGGCTACAAGCAACGTCACGATAACACACAGACCGCTTATACCAACAAGGAAACGGTTGTGCATAATGCGCTTGTGGAAAAGCTCATTCGATCTGAATGAGAACATATAGAATATCAACGAGAAAACGAGTGCGCAAAAGGCTGCCGAGGCGGCATAGTCGGTGTTGCGGTTGATAAGATAAACAAGCACCGACGGTATGGCCGTAATGGCACCGTAGCCTGCGGCAATGCACAAGCGTTTGACGTCAAACATCTTGCTTCCGATATCCCACGGAGGTGTTTTCATGGCGCTGTTGTCGGCGGTCTCAAAGCCCAAAGCGGCAATGGGGAAGATGAGCGTGAAGATAGCACCGAGCAAAAGCATCTGCGACGACATAAAGGTTGCGCCGAAGAATATCATACAAAGTGCGGCCGCAACAAACAGACCCGAACACATGGAAACATAGTATTCGGCATATTTTGTAAAGTTCGCAAATATTCCTCGGGAGTTCTTGATGGCTTTGACAATGGACGAAAAGCTGTCATCGTCAATAACTACGTCGGCATTACCCTTGGCAACGTCGGTACCGGTCTTGCCCATGGCACAACCGATATCGGCAATGGCCATCGGCGCATGGTTAGAGGCACTGTCGGCCGTGATAAGCACCGTTTCGTTGCGTGTGTGTAAAGCGTTGACTAAACGAACCCTCTGCTCGGGTGAAAATCTTGCGCAGACCTTGATCTTATCAACAACTGCCGACAGATCCTCATCCGAAAGCTCGTCAAGCTGATCACCCGTCACGGCGAGATCATCAGCCTTTAAAATACCCATCATTTCAGCGGTCGAGCTTGCGGTGTTTATATGATCACCCGTGAACATAACGGTATCAATACCCGCCTCACGGCAAAGTGCAATCTCGCTTGCGATGCCTCGGCGTTCACGGTCAACAAGACCCAAAAAGCCCAAAAACTCAAGTCCGTATTCAAGCTCCAACGACGAGGCTTGGGAGGGAATATCGTCGAGTATCTTGTAAGAAATGGCAAGCACACGCATTCCCTTAGAGCACATATCCTCATAGGCCTTGGTGATGCGCTCCGTGTCAACGCCAACACAACGCTCAAGAATAATATCGGGAGCGCCACGGACGATGGAGAACACCTTGCCGTCGATCATATTGACCGAGGTCTTGATCTTACGCTCGGGTGTCAAAGCAATAGAGGTTATTCTCGGGAACTCGGCATCAAAGTCGGTTTTGTCAATATTGAGGTAACGTGTCGATGCCGAAACCAAGGCGGCCTCGGTGTGGTCGGCAATCTCGTTGTCATACATATCACAGCTCAAAGAGCCGAAACGCATTGCAATTTCACAGCGCTTGGTGATATCGTCAGACGACAGATCAACGGTCTTTTCACCGTCATAAACCTCACGAAGCACCATTCGGTTTTGTGTCAGCGTGCCCGTCTTGTCCGAGCAAACGGTGGTAACGCCTGCAAGCTTTTCGACGGTAGAGGGGTTGAATATAACAGCCTTGTCCTGACCCAGACGCTTAACACCCAAGGCCAGCATGCAGGCAATACGTGCGGCAAAATTTTCGGGGACAACGGCGATATAGAAGCAAACTGCAACTATAAGTGCCTCAAGGAATTTGCCCCAACCCAGTGTGCCCGAGGTTACAAAAGTGCCCAAAACGGTCAGCAAAGCGCAGGCGGCAAAGGCGGCAATGTTGAATACCTTTAAAAATCCGCTGAAGCGGTCGGTTATGCGCTCCTGAACGCCCTTGTGCGCAAACACACGGTCACGCTTGAAGTAACGGCGGATCTCGGCATTTTCGCCCGTCTCGGTAACAACGGCCAAGGCACTGCCCGTCATAACGTGGCAGCCGCAGTAGACCATATTACTGCGCTCATAAACAGGTCGGTGATCCTCTAATATCACACTGTGATCCTTTTGAACCTGCACAACCTCTTTTTCATTGTGCAAAACGGCCTCGTCACAACGAAGCGCAAGCGACTCGATAAGACGTGCATCGGCAGGGACAAAGTCACCCTCCGAAAGCTTAATGATATCGCCCGGAACAACCTCTGAGGCGTTGACAACCTTTTCAACACCGCCTCTTATAACGGTAGCCGAGGTGTTGATACGGTTTTTCAATCGGTACAGCATATTGACACAACGGTACTCGGTGTAAACAAAGATAGCCTCCTTGGCGGCCAAAATCAGCAAGGCCACGGCGGGTATCCAAAAACGGTTGGAGCCCAAAACCAGCTCACGCAGGATAAAAATAACGAGCAAGCAAAGAAAAACGATAACCGACGGCTTTTTAAGCTGTGAGGTCAGGGATTTGACGATGCTCAGCTCCTCGTCAACGATAAACAGATTTTTACCGTGTTCACTCAATCGGTCGGCGGCGGTGGTCTCACTCAAGCCCTTTTCCTTGTCGGTCGAAAGCTCGGCTATGACCTCATCGGGTGTAGCACTGTGCCATATCATAAAATGAAGACTCCTTTCGGAACATTCAACTGAATTTGAATTATACATAAGCATTATACTACATACATTATAAAAAATCAATTATTTTCCAACCCGCCGTATAAAAATACACGACAGCACCGTAAATAATACAATATAGCCGGATTACATTGGGCGAACACATAGGTTCGCCCCTACGATGCGGCAGGGATGAATCCCTGCCCTGCAATAACCGATTTGGTGTGGGGCTTATTACAAAAAATTACCGAAAATGAAAAATAACTGTTTATTTTATATTAAAGATGTGTTACAATAAATTGATAATATCCAAATTGTAGTAGGTGAAACCATGGATTGGACTGAAATTAAGATAAAGGTGCCGGTGGACTGCACCGAAACGGCCGAGGCTATTGCCAATATGGCGGTGCCTTACGGCATTTACGTTGAAGATTACTCCAACTTAGAGCAGGATGCTTTGGACATTGCTCATATTGATATGATCGACGAGGAGCTTCTCAAAAAAGACCGTACCGTGTCGATTATACACATTTATATCAGCGATGAGGAAAACCCGTTTGAGTCGGTTGCTTACTTAAAGGAGCGCTATGCGGCCGCAGGTATCGATTGCGAGATCGACACCGACTCCATCAGCGAGGCGGAATGGGCCGACAACTGGAAAAAGTTCTTCAAGACCACCGAGATCGGTAAAAAATTGGTTATCAGACCGAGCTGGGAGGAATATGATAACAAGGACAACCGTGTTGTTTTGAGCATTGATCCCGGTGCGGCCTTTGGAACGGGAACCCACGCCACCACAAGGATGTGTTTGGGGCTTCTTGAACGCTACATTTACCCCGATTGCACCATGCTTGATATCGGCTCGGGTAGCGGAATTTTGAGTATTGCAGGTGTACTGCTCGGCTCAAAGCACGCTGACGGTGTGGACATAGACCCCGTTGCTGTCAAGGTTGCCGCCGAAAACGCCGCTATGAACGATATGTCGGACAAGGTCTCGTTTATCAAGGGTGATCTTTGCGATAAGATAACCGATAAATATGACGTGGTTTGTGCCAACATTGTGGCCGACGTTATTATTTCATTGCTTGAAAACGTTGATAACTTTATGAAGGAAGACAGCGTGTTTATCTGCTCGGGTATCATTGATATCCGTGAGGAGGATGTCAAGGCCGCCTTCAAAAAGTTCGGTTTTGAGATAATCGACGAGGAAACAACGGAAAATTGGCGTGCATTTGCCGTTAAAAAGATATAATTTGCTTTAAGGAGAAATTTATGCTTCAGTTTGAAGAACAGAAATTGAGATTGACCGATATTGAGGACGACATAAAAGAGCTTGGCGAGGCTTTGGGTCTTGAATATCTTAAAAGAGAGATCGAGTCCTGCGAGGTGCAGGCTTCGGCACCCGGCTTTTGGGACGACCTGCAAAAGGCGCAGGAGATCCAACAGAAAACAAGCCGCCTTAAAGACAAGGTTGAAAAATACGAAAGCCTTGTTTCGCTTTTTGAGGATACCCTGGTGCTTATCGAAATGGCTGACGAAGAGGGCGACCTTTCGATGCTCGATGAAATTGTCGCTTCGGTCGATGAGGCGCTTTCAAGCCTTGAGGAGCAGAGACTTTCGACCCTGCTTACGGGTGAGTATGACGCCAACAACGCCATTCTGACCTTCCATGCAGGCTCGGGAGGTACCGAGGCGCAGGACTGGACACAGATGCTGGTCAGAATGTATACCCATTGGGGCGAGCATAACGGCTTTAAGGTCAATATGGTTGACTTTTTGGACGGTGAAGAAGCAGGTCTTAAAAGTGCCGTGCTTACCGTCAACGGTGAAAATGCCTACGGTTATTTAAAGGGCGAAAACGGGGTTCACCGCCTTGTTCGTTGCTCTCCGTTTGACTCCTCGGGAAGAAGACACACCTCGTTTGCTTCGCTTGAGGTTATGCCCGAGATCACCAAGGATGTCAATATTGAGATAAGAGACGAGGACTTAAAGGTCGATACCTACCGTTCAAGCGGTGCAGGCGGTCAGCACATCAACAAGACCGAATCGGCAGTCCGAATCACCCACATTCCGTCGGGCGTTGTCGTTGCCTGCCAGACCGAGCGTAGCCAGATCCAGAACCGAGAGACGGCTATGACAATGCTTCGTTCAAAGCTGGTTGAGATCAAGGAAAGAGAGCATCTTGACAAGATCGAGGACATCAAGGGTGTTCAGAAGGAGATCACCTGGGGCTCACAGATACGTTCCTATGTCTTTATGCCGTATACCCTTGTTAAGGATCACAGAACGGGATTTGAGTTGGGTAACGTCAGCGCTGTTATGGACGGTGACATCGGCGGATTTATCAATGCTTACCTCAAAGCCGCCTCTCAAAACGAGCTTGGCGACTTCGGCGGCGACGAATAAGTGTAAATTTATCCATTTTTCGTGAAATATACTATTGATTTTTTATCCTAAAAGTTGGATAATATAATTGTAGATCTGGGTGTCAAAACCCATAATTAAATATGAGGTGAATATTATGTTCGATTACAAAGTAAAGATCGGTCTTTTGCCCCTTCGCCGTGATGCAACACCGCGTCCCGCAAAGACCTTCCTCACTTGGGTTTCAGCAGAGGAAAGAGGCCACAGATTTGTAAAGTATATTGAAGATAACTTTGCAAACGAGAATGTTGAGTTTGTCGACACCGTTGGTCTTGGCTGCAACGACCTTATTTTTGATGCCGCCTCGGCCGATGCAGCTGTTGCACGCTTTAAGGAAGCAGGTGTTGATGCTGTCCTTATCATCAACGCAAACTTCGGTAACGAAGAGGCTGCTGCCGATATCGCCAAGGCAATGGATAAGCCCATTTGCATCTGGGCTCCGCTTGATGACGAGTATTATGAGCACGGTATGCGTCCCACCGATTCGCAGTGCGGTTCGTTCGGACTTTCCCGTCAGATGCAGAGATATCACATTCCTTTCAGCCACATCAACTGCTGCCGTGTCGAGTCGGATACTTTCGCAGAAGGCTTCGACAGCTTCATAAGAGTTGCTTGTATGGTCAAGAACTTCCGTGGTATGCGTATCGGTCAGCTCGGTGCCAGAACCAGACCGTTCTACTCGGTTATTTGGAACGAAGGCGAGCTGATGGAGAAGTTCGGCATCCGCATCATCCCCATCAACTTTGCATTTGTTCAGCAAGCTTATAATGAGGTCAAGGAGACCATGCAGGACGAGATCAAAGAGGTTCTGCAGTACTTCAAGGACAACTATGAGATGGACGACCTCACTCCTAACTATCTTGACACCATGGCTACTATGGTCGTTACATACAAGAAGTTGTTTAAGGACTATAATGTCGACATTATGTCGAGTGAGTGCTGGACCGGCTTCATTCAGATGTTCGACGGCTTCTGCCCCTGCGCAGTATTCGGCGTGCTGAATGATATGGGTTACTATGTGGCTTGTGAGAGCGATATGCACTGTGCCATCACCGCAAGCCTGCTTACCTCGGCTTCCTTGGGCAAGGCAAGACCCTTCCTCGGTGAGTTCACCGTTCGTCATCCCGAGAACAAGAATGCAGAGCTTTTGTGGCACTGTGGACCGTTCCCGCTTTCTGTCAAGGCTCCCGATAGCCCTGCATTGCTTGTCAATCAGCGTGAGTGGTTCCGTGGCAAGGACGGCACCTACACCGTAGCCAGAATCGACCAGGAAAGCGGCAACTATATGGTTCTGCCTCTGCTTGCCAAGACCTGCGAGGGCCCCGAGACCCACGGCACTTACATTTGGGCCGAGTTCAACGATCTTGACAGAATCGAGTCAAGACTGCTTGACGGTCCTTATATCCACCACTTTGTTGAGATCGAGGGCGACTACAGAAGAGAGTTCAAGGAGTTCTGCAAGTACTTCCCGAACCTCAAGTATGACGATTCCTGCGAGAAATAATTGAATTACAAATTAACCCACCTGTTTTTCGGATCAGGTGGGTTTGTTATATGTAACCTCATAATAAAAGATTCTTCACGTTGTTCAGAATGACAGAATTTTTATTCAAACCTGTCATTCTGAGCCATGGCGAAGAATCTTTTTGCTTATTACAAGTACAGTTATTTGATTTTAAAAATCAAGGTCTCAAATTCCTTCATTTCAACCTCTATTTTATCCGAAATAAAGGTTTGGACGGTAGTGCTTATGGGGGTTATCTCGGCGGTGTGGGGAAGGGCTATTGTCTTTTTACCTGCTGTTGCGGAATGGATGCAAAGATAACCGTTGCCACGGTAGATTATATCACCCGAATCGCAGTAGCAATGAACACCGCTTTTAATAAGACGTGTGCGCAAAGCGTCGGTATCAAGGTCGGTCATATCGCTTAATGTGGCGGTCAGCACGGGGATATTGCACTTTTCGCAAAAGTCTTTAAGTGCCTTTGCGGTGTCGGAAAAATATTCCTCGGGGTAGGGCAAAATGACTGTTTTATAGTCCTTACAATGCTCATAATCTTCAACCATCATAATGTCGTAAGGAACCCCTGTATTGCCAAGCGCAATGCGGTATTTGCCTGCAACGTAGTACATCGGGTCGGTGGTGCCGATTCGTCGGTGATAGGTCTCGTCGATTATAAGTGCTATGTCCGAGTTTTCCTTTGGTAGGTCGGCGGCCAAGCAGGTGTAGCTGTGCATAATTTCACAAAACTGCTTCATCTCACCCATAAGCTCGGGACAATCGTACCAGCCGCCCCACATATCAAACCACCAGAATGCGTTGGAGTGGGTTAACTGACGGGCAAACGACTTTCTGACGGCCGCAACCGAGCCTTCGACCGTATCGGGACCTTTCCAGATGGGGCCCTCATATTTTTTCTCGGGGTCAACACCGGGACGGCAGTTGTCGGGGTAATCGGAAAGGTGGGTGCGGATGTCGTTCTCGGCAAAATAGAGCTTACCGTGCAGTTTAAGAGTTTCGCCGGGTATCGGCTCGTGCCAATCCTTGCCCAATGCACGCATAAATGCATAACTGTTGGGCGAGCAGAAAAAGTCAACGTTGGGGCATTTCAGCATTTCCCACAGACCACTTGAGCCTCTTACGGGTCCGCCAATGTCAACAACATAGCCGAAAAATGCACCGACTATCTGCTTAAAATCAACACATTCCTTGGCAACGTGGGCAAAATGTGCTATCGTTTCGGCAAGGCTGACGTTCAAAAATTCAAGATAGTGAAGCGCCCTTTCATCCTCGATAAAGTCTTTACCCGTATAGGTCTTTTCCTCGGGTATCTCAATTTCTTCGGTGTATTTTTCGGGGTAATGCGCCTGCAAATACTTATTAAAATACTTTTTGGAGTTGGGCGAAACGCTGCCCTTGGAGTCGAAATGGAACCATTCCTCGGTAAAGCCGCCCGCAACCTGGTAACCTACAATGTTATCAGCATAATCGCTGTTTTGCACGTGGGCGATATACTCACGGAGCATCTCGGCACCCGTGGTCTTAAATTCTTCCGAAAAAATGGCTTCACGAAGCCTTCCGTCACCGCTTTTGCAACATTCATCGGGGTGCTCATCGACCCACCATTGCGGCATAGAAATGCGGACACGGGGGAATATTTTAGCGGTCGGACAAGCGGCAACTATCTGACGGACGTTCTTGTCAAACTCGCTGAAATCGGGCTTCCCCTTAACATCAAAAATACCGAAAAGAGGGGAGAACCCCGTGTTGGCATTCAACGGCAGGCTTGTAAACGAGGCACAAAGTGAGTACAACTCATAACCAACGTTGGCAAAATCGGCGCAATGCGAGCGCTCGTCAAAATAGGTGATATAAGCCGCCGCAGGAGTCTTTTTTCCGTCAACAAACAGTATCGGACGGCCGTTTATAAGCTTAATTTCACTTGTCCTCATCACTTCAACCCCTTTTCAACAGCGTCCTTTATCTCCCAATTGTTGGCTTCAAGGCGCTGTTCGGCATCCTCATAAGAAACCTCGGCAATGTCACGCACTATCCTTATCATACGGTCACGGAGCTTCACGTTGACGGGCTTTATGTAGATCATATAATTCTGATACACACGTCCGTACTTTATCATTACAGCGGTAGAAAGCATATTGAGCACCATTTTGTGTGCCGTGCCAGCCTTCATTCGGGTCGAGCCTGTCACGACCTCTGCACCCGTGTCGGTGGTGATGTGCAGGTCAGCCATTTCGTTTATCTTGCAACCCTCGTTGCAGGTAAGACCTACGGTCAAAGCGCCCTTATCTTTAGCGGCAGTAAGTGAGCCGATAACATACTGTGCGCCGCCTGCAACCGAGATGCCCACGACCGAGTCAAGCTCGGTGAGGTCGTACTTTGAAATGTCACTGTAGCCTGCCTCAAAGTTATCCTCGGCACCCTCAACGGCGTTGCGGATGGCCTTGTCGCCGCCCGAAATAAGACCGACCACCATATCGGGCGAAACGCCGTAGGTGGGAGGGCATTCGGATGCGTCAAGAATACCAAGTCGACCCGATGTACCGCAACCGACGTAGAAAAGTCGTCCGCCCTTGTTGATGCGCTCCGAAACACGGTCAATGACCTCGGCAATTTGGGGCAAGACCTTTTCAACCGCCAATGCGGCATTGAGATTTTCGGCCTGAATGACCTTGGCTATTTCCAAAGAACTCATTTTATCAATATGTGTTGAATTGGGGTTTCTCATTTCGGTATTAAGCATTTTAATTCTCCCTTTCCTTAACCTCGGGTGCCCCTGCCAAAAGCACAGCACCCACAACGGGTTCACAGTCGAGTATTTTGATTTCTCCGAGATTGTTTGCGGCGATGTTTTGCTTTATTTTTTCAACAAAACATTCGGCAAAATGGGTAATACCGCCGGCTAAAACGATATTGAATCTTTCGCCCTGCGGCAGATGTGCCAAAGCGGCTGAAAGCTGTGCGGAAAAGCGCTTTATGTTGCGGTCAAGTATCTCGGTTGCAACCTTGTCACCGGTGTTTGCGGCCTCAAATACAACGTGTGCCAGCCTTGCCATATAGGTCTTACCCTCGGTATACATATCAGCCAGCATTTTGGAAATGTCGGTACCGTTTATATCGGTGACGGCTTTGGTCATTGCCGTTTTAGGTCCGCTTTTATCAAGGTCGGCAAAAACCGCCTCTAAACACGCACGGCCAAATTCCGAACCCGAAAATGTATCTCCGATAAAGTGACCGTAGCCGCCTATGCGGTGACTTGTGTTGCCATAAACCGAGTAGATTATCGACCCTGTGCCGAGGATGGCAATAACACCGTTTCCACCTCTTAAAGCGGCCGAAATGATATTTTCGGCATCACCGCTTATCTGAAGACGCGATAGCTTGAGGCCGCTCAAACCTTTTATAATAAGCTCTTGATTGGCCTTTATACCACAGCCTGCACTACCGATATAGACCGAAACCTTGCCGTAAGGAATGTTGCGGCAAAGCTGTTTTATTCCGTCAGAAAAAACGGCCACTGAATTGTCGATGCCAACGCTTGTCGGGTTGCAGGCGCTAAGGGTCAGCTCGTTTATGATAACGCCGTTGCGGTCGGTCATCAAAAATTTGGTCTTGGTGCCGCCGCCGTCAATACCAATGAAATATTGCGGCTCCTCTCTGAAATCGAACAGAGAGTTAAGATCGGTGTCAAGTATTTTGGCAAGCTTGGGTAAAATTTCGGCAGGGGGTAGGGCATAGCCCGATTCCCACTTGCTGATGGCCTTGCCGGTATAAGAAAGCATTTCGGCTAACCTCACCTGGCTTAACCCTGCATTGACACGAGCCGCTTTGAGATTTTTGGCAAAAAGCTGTTTGTTGTCCAAAACATCGACCTCCTTTTTCTTCATTATACACCCAAAAAGTCTACTTGTAAATCCACAAATCATACAAATTCGGTGCAAATGTCTACGATTTGTGGATAAAATTAAACGCGGGTACCCGGTACCCGCGTTTTGAAATTCAAAATGTCAGCTTACGGTTGCCTGATGAACATATCGAGGCAGGCTTACCTGTGGTAATGTAGTCACCAAGCGAATTCTTTATATCGGAAAAATTTAATTGATTTGTGCCTTCTATCATTGGCGGCATTTGTTTAAACAATGAACGGTATATCATATGTGCGCCAACATAACCGCCAAGGTGTGTTGTGTGTTGGTGCATATCATCAACACACATATCATTGTAATCAACACCAAGATCAATAAGTGCCTGAATCTCATTCTGCCAACCGATAAAGGGGAGCTCGGGATTTTGGGACAAAGCTTTGTTAACCCATCCCGGGCTTTCGTTGTGTGCAGGGAAGATAATAAGCAGGGTATTGGTTTGCTTACACAGCTTTTTTAACGGCCTTATAATGTCTTCCTGATCGTCTGAGTAGAATCCGCAGAGCAATATTGCGGAAAATTCACCGCTTTTCAGTCTTTCATTCCAAGTGTGACCGTCAGAGACCATCATATGTGCCAAGCCTGATTGCATTGAATAACCGTTACCCGACTTTTGGCACATTTGATTGAACCAGCGGATTAACTGTGACGAGCCGATGAAGCTGTTGCCGCAGACAATGATCTGCTTTGAACTGTTCTTTAAGGTTAAATCACCGCGTATGTTGTCGGTGACGTTATAAAGTAACGAATCGTTTATAAGCCTTGTCACGGCGGCGGTACAAAGCTCGGCATAATCGACCTCTATTGTCAAATGCACCGTTTCGGTGTCTACGGTGTGGCTAAAACAAATACAATAGGTGTAACGGTCGCCGTTTTTATGCACCGAGCGACTGTATTTAAACCCTTTGGCCGAATCGCTTTTTAAATTGAAAATTTGTTCAGGCTTGGGTGAAGGGCTGTTCGTCACAGCTCCGATAACCGTGCCGTTTCTTGAGATTTCATAAGCCTTGCCCGATTTTTTGAAGCTCCAATCATCGGGGAACGAGATATCTATTTCACTGTTTGAACTGCCGTAAGTAAAGCTTACAGTCTGCCATTTGATAGAATGAATATCTCGTTGCAAAATACCGTCAAGCGTATCAATATCGGATTGGCTGAACGACGGAACCGAGATGTCGCCCTCGTCGCTCGAACCGTTTGATTTGATTTTTTCTTTGTAATTGCAACAACAAAGGGCTACACAAACCGAAAGAACTAATATTAGTGCGAGAAATCTTTTCAAAATGTACTCCTTATCAATTAAAACGGATAGTGTTCAACAAAGTCGACCATCGTCATTATTCCTGCGTTACCGTGGTTGGCATAGTTGCCCAAATAACTTCTGATGTTGTTCAAGGTCTGCTCGTCAACCGAGGTTTCGGATAATCTCGGGGGAATCTCCTTAAACAACTCGGAGTATATCATCATAGCACCGACGTAGCCTGCGGTGGCTTCGTAGCTATTAACACCGTTTGTGCCTAAACGGTACAGACATTCACCCCTGACTCCGATTCGTACAAGCTGTTCAAGCTCGGCTTCAAGGTCAATGACCGTAGCAAACTCTTTGAAATCATCCAACAACGGCTTGGTAACACGGTCGCTGTCAAAGTGGGTCTTCATAATGCCAATTGCTGTACTTGCATCACGGCAGGCTGAATGAAAGCTTCCAAACCCATTAACGTCGGCATAGTCGGTGAATCCCGTCAGAATAACTGCACCGTATTCGCCGTCTTTTACCTTTTTAAGCTGATCTAACGACTGCCAATTCTTCAAGGATGTTTCGCCGTGATAGTTTTGTATCTCAACGGTATGGCTTCGACCTGAGACCTTGATAAAATCACGCAAAAACTGCGCCATTTTAGAGCCTGTGACGTTCATATTTCCAACTATCAGTATCTTTTCCTTGCCGTTCATAATGTTGAGCGGCTTGAACTCGGTGTCGACCTTTGGGCCAAACGAACGGTAAAATTTTGATACGTTTTCAGCGCTTAATTCCGCATAGTCGATCATCATAACGGTGCGGTAGGTATTGTTTTCCACCAAAAGATTGTAGGAGAAAAAGTGGTGATAGGTAGCATTCTTGCCCGTGCCGTACTGGTACACGGCATAGTTGGCGCTGTGCGGATAATACCCCAAGGTTTGTATCTTCTTTTCGTAGGACTTGGTCGGAAGGGGAGGGTTGCTGCTTGAAATATAACCGATCTTCTTTCCGTCACGTTTTACGGTATAATCGCCGTTTTCGGAAAGCTCATAGCTCCAATCCTGCGCCACGGAAAACTCAACCGTGCCGACCGAATGGGTAAACCCTATCCGTTTTACCACCTCAACGTGCCGTGTTTCGATATCCTTGTAGTTACCCGATTGTGAGGATGATGAATCCGAATTGCCGGGTGTGCTTTGGCTTAGCAAAGCATCGGAAAAAGGAGCCTTCGACTTTTCGTAAGATAAGCCACAGCCTGCGCCGCCGATGACAACAGCGACCGCCAATAAGCATAGCAATAGCCTTTTAAAATAGTTATTCATTATCTTCTGTAAACGTAGTTCAATCTCTTATACTTCTTACTGTCAAGCATTTTCAACTGCTCGGCAGTTATGCGGTAGGACCAGTTGCCTTCGGCCTGACCGGGGATATTAAGTCTTGTGTCCGAGCCGAACTTCAAAAGGTCTTGAATGGGGAATATAACGGTGCCTGCGTGGCTGCCCATCATGGTTGCAATGATGCGGTCATAGCAAGCATCCCAATCCTTGTCAAAATATCCGCAATATTCAAGCATACCCTGCCTTGTAGCCTCATCAAGCTCCCAAACGTAACCGAGCAGGGTGTTGTTGTCGTGGGTGCCGGTGTAGGCAATGCAGTTGTTGGGGTAATTATGCGGTTGATGTGGGCTGTCGCAATCGTCGATAAAGCCGAACTGAAACACCCTCATTCCGGGGAAGCCGCTGTATTTCACAAGCTCGATGACCTCGGGCGTAATGTCACCCAAATCCTCGGCAATGACAAAATTTTCGCCACGAATGGAGTTTATCATATCGATAAAATCCTTGCCGGGGCCCTTTACCCAACGACCCTCCTTGGCGGTTTTGGCGGTGGCGGGAACACTCCAATAGCTTTCAAGTCCTCTGAAGTGGTCGATCCTCACGCCGTCAAACATAGTAAACATATTCTGAAGTCGTGCTTTCCACCAAGAAAAGCCGTCAGCCTTCATCTTGTCCCAATCATAAAGCGGATTGCCCCAAAGCTGGCCTTCCTCGGCAAAATAATCGGGCGGTACTCCTGCAACGTCGGTCGGATGGTATTCGTCATCCAGCAGGAACATATCCTTGTTTCCCCAAACGTCGCTTGAATCAAGCGCAACGTATATCGGGATATCACCGATGATCTTTATTCCTTTTGAGTGTGCATAGTCGGTGATGACCTTCCACTCACGGAAAAATTCGTACTGAATGAAGTACCACATAAACAGCACGTCATCATCGGGGGTATCAACCGTCCAATCGTGCCACTCAAGGTCGTTGTTGGCAGATTTTAACGCCATAAACTCGCAGGCCTGCTTTATGTAGGGTCTGTTTTGGATAAATTCATATATCGCCTTACGGTCGGTCACCCTTAACGATGCCTTAAAAAGCAGATCCATTCGTTCGGTTCTAAGCCTGTCAAATTCGCAGGCGTAAGGGGTCTTTTGACGTGCGTTAAACAGCTCGTCGGCTGTAATCAGCTTTTGCTCAAAAAGTGTTTCGGGGTCGATAAAAAACGGGTTACCCGCAAAGGCAGAATATGACTTATAGGGCGAGTTGCACTCGTCAATCATACTGAAAGGCAAAACCTGCCAATAGGAAAAGCCGCAGTCACTTAAAAAGTCGACAAAGGCCTTGGCGTGCTTGCCAAAGGTTCCGATAGAATAATCGCCGGGGAGGGAGGATATGTGCATCAGCACACCGCTTGATCTTTTCATAATTTCTTCCTTCAATTTCAAATTAACGCAATAAGCGCCGCAAGATTGCCTCTTTCACCGCCCGTAAAACGGTGGGAGAAAAAGTCGTCGTGTAAGCATTTGGTGCAAAGGTCAGCCACCGAAATATTTTTCGGGTCAAGCCCTGCAAGCAGTAGTGTCTGACGGTTGGTTTCCCAAAGGTCAATGTGGTATTTTCCGTTGCCGTCATCCTTTATGATACGTTCAAGGTCAATGCCTTCCATTTTTATAAACTCGTCGTACACGGGCGCATCGACCTCAAAACAGCAGGGACCTATCGAGGGCGCTATTCCTGCGTGAATATCCTTGGGATCGCAACCGAAATGCTCCTGCATCATTTCAACCGTCTTTTTACCGATCATTCCTGCGGTGCCTCGCCAGCCTGCGTGGGAGGTTGCTATCACCTCTTTTATGGGGTCGTAAAACAGCAATCCGACACAGTCGGCATACTGTGTGACAAGCGTCAGACCCTTAACGTTGGTGATAAGTCCGTCAATATCGTTATAGTCACGGTCAACCACAAGGCCTTTGCCTGCATCGGCTTCGGTGACAATACGGATGTTGGTGGTGTGGGTCTGATGCGACAGTACACATTTTTCCCAATCGGTGCCCAAAGCAGCACAGATTCGGCGGTAGTTTTCCTTAACTGCTTCAATGTCATCCCCACGTGAAACCGACATATTCATTGTGGCAAATTTGCCCTTTGAGGCTCCGCCGTGACGGGTGGTAAAGCCGTGGGTCACACCGGGTAGCTCCAACGACGGAAAGGTCACGTATTGCAGTCCGTTTTTATTGATTATATTAAGGCTTTCACTTTTCATATAACACCTCATCGGTTGCCGTCAAGCTCAATCGTGTTGTCGGTTTCAATGTTAAAGCCACCGTCGTAGCATTTGGCAATTACCGTGCCCACCGTATCGGTGCGGTAGACTCTTGAGCCGATCTCACCAAGTCTTTCAACCGCCTCATCGTGAGGGTGACCGTAGGTGTTGCCCTTGCCTGAAGAAATGACCGACACCTGCGGAGTGACCTTTTCGAGAAAATCCTCGGTAGATGAATCACGACTGCCGTGGTGTCCAACCTTGAGTATGTCGGCATCTAAATTGATGCCGTCACTCATCATATCAAGCTCACTTGCCTTTTCGGCATCACCTGTAAACAGCAGGGTATTGGTGAAGCAATCGATCAAAAGACACAGCGAGTAGTCGTTCATATCGCTGAATACCGAGTTCTTGCGTGGCGCAACGGCGGTCACACTGAAATCGTCCTTCTCAACCACCACGGTACCCGACGTAAGGTTCAACTCACGGCATTTTTCGTCCTTTATTGCCTTAACGGTGTTTTCATAGGTGGCGCTGTCGGACTGATAAGCCTCGTCAATTTCGGGCATACATACGGTCGAAACGGTGAAATCCTCAAAAATATCGACCGCACCGCCAATGTGATCCTCATGTGGATGGGTCAACACAAAATAGTCGATGACCGAAATGTCAAGCCCCTTCAAAAAGCTGCTTATTTCATTGCCGTCAGCCTTGTTGCCTGCATCGATCAGCATAACGGTTTTGTCGGGGAAAAGCAACAGTGAGCAATCAGCCTGACCGACGTCTAAAAAGTAGACGGTCAGCGACTTGCCGTCGAACACCTCGGTCGTTGGCTTGATTGCACAGCCCGCAAAGCAGGCCACACATATAATTATTGTTAAAACAGAGCTTATTATCCGTTTGATCATAGGTAACACCTTTCAAGATATACTACTATTTTATATTCAGTCGACCTAAATGTCAATTACCTAAAGGTTACAATAATATTATAATATTGTAACCTCCCATTTGCAACCAAAATATATCAAAAGAACCCTTGCGATATTATTGACAAACCTGAAAGGATTTGATATATTAAATATAGACCACACCCGATAGACTAAAAAGAAACGGTGATAAAATGGAATTCAAGGTACAGGAAAAGCTGACCGCCAAGAAAATTGAATACGATCTGAAAAAAGGCGGTGGCTTATTTTCGGTTTTTATGATAATTCTTTCCATTGTGGCAACGGCATCGCTTTTATTCCCGATTACCGTATTGTCCAACGGTACCAATGATGAGGGCGCTGCAAAATATCTGCTGATAGGATTCCTTGTTATCCTGATTTTATTGGTGCTGTTTTTGTGGATCATAACTGCGTACGTTGTGTATATGCGCTTTGTTGGGTACAAAAAATTCAAGATCGGTGTCGATGTCCTTGTGGGTTTTGAGGTCATGGAGGATACAGGACCGTTTATATGGTTCAGGAACATTACCAATAAAACCGAGTATGCCGATATCTACTATCTGAAGTTTGCCAGATTTGGCAGATTCAGGGTTCATTCAAGAGCGTGGTACTATACCTGGTCGGAAAACTATAAGACCCATGGTCATAACATGGAGGACTCGTTCAGGGTGGGCGATAGGGTATACGTTGTCCTCGTCGGCAAAAGAATCATGAACGTGTTTAACGATAAGATGTTCGACCTTTCCGAAACGCTGATGAGAGAGCGCCTCATGGATGACGTTGAGCTTCACAGACAATATAAGCTATCCGAGCAAGAGGAACAGAAATGAAAAGCCTGAGAACACCATTTGCAATCGTATGGTCATCACTGTCGCTGATAAGCGCCCTCTCCGTCTGGGTTTTTAATGCGTTGCTGTATATACCGAGCGGCTTTAACACCCCAAAAGATGCACTGTTTCTGTTTATCGGCTTTGGGGCATTTTCGGAGCATCCCAAGCTGGTGCTCATACCTGCAGCTTGGTTTATAGTGTTTTTGGTCCTGCTTATTGTCGCGTTGGTGCGATTTAAAAAGTGTCGAATGTTTGAATGGCTGATAGCAGGGGATAGAGTAGCCTCGTTGCTGGTTTACATAATATCTATGCTCGCCCTTGGCGAGGATTTCGCAGGTTGGCCTTTGCTGACAGTACGCATCATAGAAACGGTTGTTGTTTTGGCAGTTTTAGCAGTAGTGTGTTTTAAGACACGCAACAACGGCCTTGCTTGTGAAAGGGAATAAACATAAATGGTAGTATTTAAGCTGCTTTGGACGATACTCATAATAGACGAGCTTAGCACTGTAAGAACCGTTGCGGTAATCTCGGCAATTATTTTAGGAGTGCTGTTGTGTCGGCTTTTAACCGCCAAAAATGTCTTATTGACAGGTCTTGTCGTGTTCTTTTTGAATGCTTTGGGAATTATCCTTCTCTTTGACGGAAAAATAGCAGGTTGGGCACTTCTAAGCTTTAATCTGCCGTTTTTCATCAGCTTCGCAATTACCGTAGGATTGTATTATTTAACAAAAGCTGTGATATTGCAAAGCAGAAATGCCAAAGAAGGCTTAGAGCAAAATCAAGAAAGCACAGACTAAGGCAACGTTTTTCGGTAATGTTCACGAACCATGACCGGTTAAAAGGTGCGGAGGTTTTGTAACAATGAAAATACTTAGGGCTATACTTATATTGCTGTGTATCATTTTTGCTTTGTTGGCGGTCGCAGCACCGTTTGTCAGCAGCCTTATGCAGGGCTATTACAAAGGTGAAATAGCAGAGCATCCCGAAAACACACAGCACCTGCTCGGACAAAAGCAACTGTGGGCAGAGCATACAGACGTTGTGATTATAACGCTTGCCATAGCTTTTGTAATAATGCTGTTGGCTTTATTGCTGATAAAAAGATTTGAAAAAAATAGAAAAACAGCAGAAAATTACCTTTAATATATTTTTCACTCCTACTCAAAATAGTAATGCAAGCGCAAAATAAAGAAAAGGAGTGAAAGAAATGACAGTAGTACCCGGAGCAAAGGAAGCACTCAACCGCTTTAAGATGGAGGCCGCTTCTGAAGTTGGCGTAAACCTCAAGCAGGGTTACAACGGCGACCTTACTGCAAAGCAGGCAGGCTCTATCGGCGGACAGATGGTCAAGAAGATGATCGAGTCTTACGAGAACAGCATGAAATAAGATGTTTAAAGCTTATTTTCTATAATAGCCATTATAAAAAGCGCCGCATCGCCTCTTAGGGAGTTGCGATTAGGGATAATTCGCCCAAAACAGCGACTTTTTGCGGCCTAATGCGTCAAAAGCCCACGGTACACGTCAGTGTTACCGT
>JAZQCY010000146.1:0-7546 GCA_045546555.1 Acutalibacteraceae bacterium
TTGTCAATAGCCTTGAGCATCGGCTCGGGACCGCAGGTGTAAAAATATGTATAATCCATCTGCTTCATAGCATCGGTAACAAAGCCCTTTAAGCCAACGCTTCCGTCAGCGGTGGTGACGGTAACATCTGCACCGAGCGCCTTAAATTCTTCTTCAAAAAAGACCTCATCTTTTGTGTTAAAGCCCAAAATGACCGAAGGCCTTTTGCCCTCTGCGATCAACAGACGGCACAGCATATACATAGGCGGAACACCTGCTCCGCCACCAAGCAGCACGGGGCGGTCGCCCGATTTTGACAGGTCATAGCCGTTGCCGAGACCCGTCAAAACATCAAGCTTTTCGCCTGCTGACATCTTGGCCATAACCTCGGTTCCCTTACCCACGACCTTGTAGATAATGGTGACCGAATCGGCGCTTACATCACAGACCGAAATGGGGCGGCGAAGGAAAAATCCGTCCAGCTTTATATTGATAAACTGACCCGAAGCCGTAATATCCGAAACATCGCCCTTTAACACCATAAGGTAGGTGTTTTTGGCAATCATACGGTTTTCAGTGATCTCAAAAATACCTTGTTTCATTTTATCTCCTTATGCATCAATGGTAGATACGCAGAGGGTAGTCTCCTCAAGAACGTCAAGCACAACCTTTACGGTATCGAGTGCGGTAAAGATGGTGACATTATTCTCGGTTGCAAGCTGACGGATCTGATGTCCGTCGTTGCCGTTGTTGGTATCTCCGGGATCCTTGGTGTTGATAACATAGGCAATATGACCCTGACGCAAGGACTCGGGTATCTCGTCACAGCCCTCGCTGATCTTGCCTAAAACGTGGGTGCGGATGCCGTTTTTCTTGAGGAAATCGGCAGTACCCTGGGTTGCTTCAATATTAAAGCCAAGGTTATAGAAACGGCGGATAAGCGGCAAAGCCTCTTCCTTATCCTTATCGGCAATGGTGGCAAACACGGTGCCGTAGTTCTGCAGGTGCATACCCGAAGCCTGCAATGCCTTATAAAGCGCACGGTTGAGCTTATCGACATAGCCGATGGCTTCACCGGTAGACTTCATTTCGGGTGAGAGGTAGGCGTCAAGACCACGAATCTTATTAAACGAGAATACGGGAGCCTTACAGTACCAACGCTTTTTCTCCTCGGGATAAATATCAAATATACCCTGCTCTTTCAAGCTCTTGCCCATAATGCACTCGGTTGCAATATCGGCCAAGCTGTAACCCGTTGCCTTGGAAAGGAACGGAACGGTTCTGGAAGAACGGGGGTTGACCTCGATGATGAACACATTGTCATCCTTGTCAACGATAAACTGAATGTTGTAAAGACCCACGATGCCGATTCCAAGGCCTAACTTCTTGGCATACTGCAGGATGATGCCCTTGACCTTATCCGAAATACTGAACGAGGGGTATACGCTGATCGAGTCACCCGAGTGAACACCGGTACGCTCAACAAGCTCCATAATACCGGGGACGAAAACGTTGCGTCCGTCACAGATAGCGTCGATCTCCACCTCACGGCCTTCGATGTATTTATCAACCAGAACCGGCTTGTCCTCGTCAATTTCAACAGCCGTCTTGAGATAATGGCGGAGCTGCTCCTCGTTGGCAACGATCTGCATTGCTCTGCCACCCAAAACGAAGCTGGGACGGACAAGCACGGGGTAACCGATCTCGGCGGCGGCCTTGATACCGTCCTCGATCTTGGTTACGGCCTGACCCTTGGCTCTCGGGATATCAAGCTCATTGAGAAGATTCTCAAATGCGTTTCTGTCCTCTGCTTTGTCGATAGCGGCACAATCGGTACCGATTATCTTGACACCGCGGTCGGTAAGCGGCTGTGCAAGGTTGATGGCGGTCTGACCGCCAAGCGATGCAACAACGCCCTCGGGCTTTTCAAACTCGATGATGTTCATAACGTCCTCGGGAGTAAGCGGCTCGAAATAAAGCTTATCGGCAGTCGTATAGTCGGTCGAAACGGTCTCGGGGTTGTTGTTGATGATAATAGCCTCATAGCCCGAGTTCTTGATGGTTGCAACGGCGTGAACGGTGGAGTAGTCAAACTCAACACCCTGACCGATACGGATAGGGCCTGCGCCGAGAACGACCAGCTTCTTCTTATCGGTCAAAATCGAAGCGTTTTCGTCGGAATAGGACGAATAGAAGTAAGGAATATATGCACCTGTGTGGCAGGTGTCGACCATCTTGAACACGGGGAACAGATGATTTTCTTTACGGAAGTTGTAAACATCAAGCTCGTTGCACTTCCACATACGTGCAACATACTTGTCGCTGAAGCCCATCTTCTTGGCGGCAAGTAAAGTCTCCTTATCCTTTACGTGAGCCTTCAGAGTCTCCTCCATATCAACGATACGCTTGATGGCTTCAAGGAAGAAGGGGGTTATCATTGTGATCTCGTGGATCTCGTCTATAGAGGCGCCACGTGCAAGCAGCTCTGCGATAGCAAAAACGTTGTCCGAGCGGAACTCCTTGATATACTCCTTGAGCTCATCCTCGGTCATATTGTCAAACTTTGCGTGATAGATGTGGTTTACACCAACCTCAAGCGAACGGGTACCCTTTAAGAGGGCCTCCTCAAGGTTGGAGCCGATATCCATAACCTCACCGGTGGCCTTCATCTGGGTGGCGAGCTTGTTGGGAGCCGAGGTGAACTTATCAAACGGGAATCGGGGAAGCTTGGCAATTACATAGTCAAGCTGAGGTTCAAATGCGGCATTGGTGTTGGCGATCTTGATATCCTCCAAAGCCATACCGACCGCAATCTTTGCGGTAACACGTGCAATGGGGTAGCCCGAAGCCTTGGAAGCCAAAGCCGAGGAACGGGAAACACGGGGGTTGACCTCGATAAGATAGTATTCGCTTGTATGAGGATTCAAAGCAAACTGAACGTTACAGCCACCCTCGATCTTGAGTTCCTTAATAAGCTTGATTGCGCTGTCGTTAAGCATCTTGAGATCGTGGTCGTTCAAGGTCATAATAGGTGCTACAACCAGCGAGTCACCGGTGTGAACACCAACAGGATCGATATTTTCCATACCGCAGATGGTAATTGCGTGGTCGTTAGAGTCACGCATAACCTCAAACTCGATCTCCTTATAGCCACGGACCGACTTCTCGATAAGAACCTGCGAAAGGGGAGAAAGCTTAAATGCGTTGATACCGATCTCAACAAGCTCTTCCTCGTTGTAAGCAAACCCGCCGCCGGTACCGCCCAAAGTAAATGCAGGGCGCAAAACTACGGGGTAGCCGATACGTGCGGCCGCCGCCTTGGCCTCCTCAATATTATAGGTGATCTCGGAAGGAATGGTGGGCTCACCGATAGACTGGCAAAGCTCCTTGAACATCTCACGGTCCTCAGCTCGCTCGATACTCTCACTCGAGGTGCCGAGCAGTTCAACTCCGCACTCCTTTAAAACGCCCTTTTTCTCAAGCTGCATTGCAAGGTTCAGACCGGTCTGACCGCCGATACCGGGAACGATGGCATCGGGACGCTCATAACGGAGGATCTTGGCCATATACTCCAAGGTCAGCGGTTCCATATATACCTTATCGGCAATGGTGGTGTCGGTCATAATGGTTGCAGGGTTGGAGTTACAAAGAACTACCTCGTAGCCCTCCTCCTTCAATGCCAAGCAAGCCTGTGTGCCTGCATAGTCAAACTCGGCGGCCTGACCGATAACGATCGGACCCGAGCCGATGATAAGTATTTTTTTGATGTCTGTTCTCTTTGCCATTTTTTGTTCCTCCCAAATTACTTCTATATCAATTTCAATTTCAAACTACTTACTGTATACGACCTTGCCGTCACAAACCGTGAGCAAACATCTGCCGTACACCTTGTCACCCTTAAACGGAGTGCTTCTGCCCATTGTCAAAAACTCCTCGGGGTCGATTTCATATTCCTCATTAAGATCAAAAACACATATATCGTCGGTCTCGGGCAATCCAAAGCGTTTTCTCGGGTTTATTGCCATAAGCTCGACCAACTTTTCAAGGGTGATAACACCCGTTTTGACCAATTTTGTATACATCACGGGGAAGGCTGTTTCAAGACCTACAACACCCATAAGGCTTTTTTCAAGACCCCTACCCTTTTCCTCGGCGCTGTGAGGTGCGTGGTCGGTGGCTATCATATCAATGGTGCCGTCCTTGATACCCTCGATAAGCGCCAGCCTGTCCTCTTTTGACCTTAACGGCGGGTTCATCTTAAAGCGTGCATCCTCTTGAAGATCGCTATCATCAAGCACAAGGTAGTGCGGACCTGTTTCGCAGGTTATATCCACCCCTTCAGCCTTGGCCTTGCGTATCAGCTCAACGCTTTCCTTGGTGGAAACGTGGCAAACGTGGTACTTGCAACCCGTTTCCTTCAAAAGCTCGATATCCCGCTTAATGGGGCCCCATTCACTCTCACTGCAGATGCCTTTGTGGCCGTGAGCCTTGGCATATTCGCCATCGTGTATGTATCCGCCGAAAAGAAGCGAATTGTCCTCGCAATGGGCGGCAATTATCATATCGTGTTCTTTAGCCTTGAGCATTGCGGCCTTCATCATTTCGGCATTCTGCACACCTCGTCCGTCATCCGAAAAAGCGGCCGAAATAGGTGCCAGACCGTCGATATCGGCCAGCTCCTCACCCTTTTGGCCGACCGTTATTGCGGCATAAGGATGAACACGAACCAACGCATCTTTTTCTATAATATCCAACTGCTGACGCATATTTTCTACGCTGTCAGGCACGGGTTTCAGGTTGGGCATGGAGAACACATCGGTGTAACCGCCCCTTGCTGCGGCGGCCGTTCCCGATTTTATGGTCTCTTTATAAAAAAATCCCGGCTCTCGAAGATGTACATGCACATCACAAAAAGCCGGAAAAACAACACTGTCAGAAATAGAAATAGCGGCACCACTACCGTCGGAAACGATTTGTCTCTCGTCGGTTTTTTTGAATGTGCCGCTTTTGTATTCAAGACAGTTCTTGAGAGTTATGTTCATTGGGTTCTCCTTATAAAAAGCCCTGCCACCAAGACGCATTTTAAGAAACAAGCTTCTTAAATTCCCGTCGGCGCAAAGCCCTTGAAATCTTATTTTTGTTATTCTACCACAACCGCCTCTTTTTGTCAATAACCGAGGGGCTGATTTTGATAAAAATTTGCTGAAAATTTCATTAAAAAAGACGGCTTGAGTTTTAAGCTCAAACCGTCTTAAAATCATCAGTTAGGGGCAACTACTCCGCTGCTATCTTCCTCTTTGGGATCGGCCTTTGCCAAGATCTCCTCGGTAACGGTGGTGGTGTAAGCCTTGGTGATGACAACATCCTCTAAAGGCTTACTTGTGTTTGCATCGACCTGAACGCCTGCAATAGCATCAACAACGCTCATACCCGAGAACACCTGTGCAAATACCGAATGTCCGCCGTATCCACGCTTGAATGCGCCGTCGAGGTGGATGTTTCCGCCGTGCTGGCGGTAAAGATCCCAAGCCTCCTTGGAAACATCATCACTGAAGATCATATTCTTACCGATGTATGCATCGATAACACCCTTTACATAGCTTTCAGCATCGGGATACTGAGCCTCATACTGGCTCTTATATGCCTCATACTCCTGCCTTAAAGCCTCTGCATTGACCTCATAGAAGCCATCGTACATGGTCTGATAGTCATAATTTTGCTTGCTGGCACCGATGCTGTTCTGATTGATGAAGAACTGGCTACCGTTAGTGTTGGCGCCCGAGTTGGCCATAGAAAGCGAGCCACGGATATTGAGAAGGTTTGCATTAAACTCATCCTCAAAGCTGCCGCCCCAAACGCTTTCACCGCCCATACCGGTACCCTCGGGGTCACCGCCCTGGATCATAAAGCCGTCAATAACACGGTGGAAGGTAATGCCATCATAATAGCCGCACTCGATAAGTCCGACAAAGTTGGCAACCGTAATAGGTGCGCTTTCGGGGAACAAACGCATATAGATGGTGCCCTTGGTGGTCTCAAAAACGGCGATCTTCTCGCCAACCTTGGGAAGCTCAAGCTGGAAGCCGACAGCGTCGTCGGTTCTTGAACCATTTTCGCCGACCTCAACCTTTGAAGGCTTTGCGGGAGGATTCTCGGGCAAGACACCCATTGTGGCACTACCCTTTACGGATGAAGCATCGGACGAGGTCTTATCGCCGTCACCCGAGCCACCGCAAGCAGTAACACCAAGCAAAAGTACAAATGCAAGTATAAGTGCAAGAATCTTTTTCATTTTTCTTACTCCTTTAATCTGAAATATTATATTAAAGAATTACTCCTTAATGTCGATCGAAACGATCTTGACGTCCTCCAAGGGGCGGTCGGCACCGTTGGTCTTGACGTTGGCGATAGCGTCAACAACGTCCATTCCCTCAAAGACCTGACCGAAAACCGAATGTCTGAAATCGAGCCAAGGAGTGCCACCCAAGGCCTCATAAGCCTTGACGGTATTCTCGGGGAAGCCACGGTCGGCCATACCTCTCATCTGCTCCAGCATACCCTGCGGTACCTCGGAGGCCTGAACGATAAAGAACTGACTGCCGTTGGTATTGGGGCCTGCATTGGCCATTGACAAAGCACCCTTGATGTTGTGAAGATCGGGGTCAAACTCATCCTCAAATTTTTCGCCGTAGATGCTTTCGCCGCCACAGCCTGTGCCCGTGGGGTCGCCGCCCTGAATCATAAAATCCTTGATGACACGATGGAAAATAAGTCCGTTGTAATAGCCCTTTTTGGAAAGCTCAATGAAATTCTTAACGGTCATAGGCACCTTGTCGTTAAAAAGACGAATGGAAATATCGCCCATAGTGGTGTGCATAACTGCGATTATCTCGCCCTCAACGGGCTTGTCCAACTGATTAAAGCTCATAATAAAAAATCCTTTCGTAAGGCTCACAATAAGCCTATTTTAACTTTACATCCTCTATTTTACTAGATTTCAAAGTAAATTACAATAACAATTTGTAAATTCTATGTTTGTCGAACTTAAATATTTGTAACCACCGCTTAAAAAGCAGGTAAAAATATTAATCAGCAAGGCGACTTCAATATTCGATATTTAATACTTATTATTCATTCGAAAATCCATTCATTCTTAATGAATAATGAATGATGAATGATGAATAATACAAACAAAAATCCGCCCACTTTCGTGAACGGATTTTCGTTTGGGAGTTTTGAACTTAGTGGCACGAATGAAATATGCCTGAAAACTGGGGATTTTCTTATAATTTTATTATATTTTATTCTGTTTTAACAGAATACCAATTTGTTTCAATTTCTTCAATGTCTATCCAATCTTGTGTACCTGTATATTTATCTTCGTTGACGTAATCTTTCCAATCGATTTGGTCGGTAACATACACAAAACCTCTCGACTCACCTAAAATTCCACGAAATTCAAAAAAATATATTGCACTTTGGTCTTGAAACTCGACTATTAAACACTCTCCCGTATCTGAAAGGTTTTTAAATTCATCTGGTAAGGTAACCAAACCATTTTCTGCAA
>JAZQCY010000147.1:0-3489 GCA_045546555.1 Acutalibacteraceae bacterium
GAGCGTTCAGTTAGGGAGAAATCGGTTTTTCGGTGAAATTTGATATGTCGCTTGTTGAAAAGCCTTGAAATACGGCAGTATTCCTGCATTTTTCAACTTCGCAACATCTTCAAATTTCATCCTACAAAACTGCCCTGCACCCAAAACAGATGAATTTTTGTAGGTATAAAAGGAAAAAGCCCACGGTAACACTGACGTGTACCGTGGGCTTTTGACGCATTAGACCGCAAAAAGGCGCTGTTTTGGGCGAATTATCCCTAATTGAACGCTCCGAACGAGGACGTTCTTTTTATTTGCTTGCCGATGAGGTATCGGTTGTTGACGTTGTGTCGGACGGTGTTTCCTCCTCAACCTTGGAGTTTTCAAACACGAATTTGAAGAAATCCTCGTCCATCATTTGAAGCGATGCAGTATAGCGTGACTTGGTTACCGCAACACAGTAATCGAGATAAGCCGTTTTTTGTTCCTCACTCATGCTTTCCGAAGCAGGCAACCACTCAACATCACCGCTTTGTGAGTTATACTTGCACATATCGGTCACAAAGCTCTTGTTGTAAAGCATTGCGATATGGGTGGAGTTGGAGAAAATATCAACACCGGGCAGCATTCTCGAATCATATTCCATACCGAAAAGATTGAGCACGGTAGGAACAATGTCAACGTTACAGCAGGGTGTGTCGACCACAACGGGCTGCTCAAAACCACCGCACCACATAATGCAGGAGGAATGGAACTTATCGAAATTCTTTTCGACCTTTTCGCCTGCTATGGACTGAAGCGCAGAATCGTTGAGGTAATACGGATAATGGTCACCCATGATGACTATCATGGTTTTATCAAGCTTGCCGGCTTCCTCAAGACGGTTGACAAGGTATTCCATTGCCAGCTCAAGCTCATAGTTGGCGGCAAGGTAATACTCTGCGGCATCCTTGAGATCACGGTCGCCCAACAGCTCACGAACCTTTTTGATGTTCTTGACAGCGATGGGGTTGGCCGTTGAATACGGGCCGTGACCCGAGAAGGTCATATAATATGCGTGGAACTGCTCGTTTTCGATATAATCGTCGATCGACTGCTCCATCATTTCAAGGTCGGACGACGGCCAAGAGGTGGAGAACTTCATTCCGTTGGTGCCACCCATAAATCTGTTGGAGGTGTATCCCAGGTTGGGGTGGGTCTTGTTACGGGAATAATAATATCCACGGTAGTTGTGGTAGGAATAAGCCTTGACACCCTCACCCTCGAACATGTGACCGAGTGCAAACGGCAGCTGCTTTTTGGCCGACTGTGCAAAGCTACCCGTTGCGGTACCCATATCGGCATCTCTCGAAACGTCGGGCCACAGACCGGTCATAAAGGCAAACTCACCGTTGGTGGTGGTGTTTTTGAATGAGTTGTAGAAATTGTTAAGTACAAAGCCACCCTGGCTCAGCTTGTAAAGCGTAGGAGTAACCACGGGGTCGATAGCGTACTTGGAAAAGCTTTCGGCGCAAATGTAGATAAGGTTGTAGTCCTTGAGCATTCCCGTGTATTCATTTTTGTTGGTACCCGAAACCGATGCGAAATAATCACAAAGCTCCTGCTTGCCCTTGTCATCGGTCTGCTCTTTGAGCTTATTAAAATCAATATTAGCCATAACGTTGGGCGAGGTATCAATGGTTGGCAACTCGGGCTCGGGCTCGGTTATAGGCGGTGCAGGAATGGACGGTGCGGCCAACGTATCGTCGCCTTTATCCTCGGATGAGCCGAAAAGCGTATAGCCCAATTCAACCACCGAGTTGGTCAGAACGCCAAGGCGTTTTGCGGCGGTGTCACTGTCGATATAGGCCGAGGAATATGCGCCGTAGGCCGAGGTGTCACCCGTTCCGAACGGGAGCAAAAGCAACACTGCCAAAAACCAAAGCACAACGGTTTTGACCACCGATGCCGCATGGGTCAAGGGGTGGCAACGCTTGAAAAAGCCCTTAGGGGCCGAAAGCGAAAGCAAAACCGACAAAATCACGGGAATAAGACATAGGAATATCCATCCGAATGAGCCCTTTACGGTGTCCCAAAGCGCCCAACCGAAGTTTTCAACGGCATCGGCACCAAGCCCCATCATCGAAACCGAGAACACCGAGCCGAATATTCTGAAATAAATGAGCTGTGCCGTGTAGAATAAGCACGGCAGGAGCATAACGATCGGTGTGAGAATGCGATTGTATTTGGGCTTAAACCAACCTGTAAGCGCCGCAAGGAAGGTTGCCTCGGCAGGAAGGAATAAAAGGAAATAGAACGACATTCCGTCAAAGCCTATCTGCGTTCTCAGCAACAGCTCCCAATAAATGAGCGCAACGAGATATATGACGGCATATTTCAACACCGCCATAAGCTGTTTAATAATATAACTCTTTTCAAATTTGAATTTCTTTTTTGTCTTTAGACTTTCTGCTTCAGGCATACAAAAACTCCTCAAACGTTTGTGCACACGGCAATAATTAGTGTAATTATATCACCGTTTGCAACAAAATGCAACAATTAAAGATAAAATTCGGCTGATAAAAATATTAAAACCCGCCGTGAGCGTTTAAGCTCACGGCGGCATTGGGTCACGGCAGATTTTTTATTAGTTCAAATGTCTGATGGTATCTAACATATTAGAAAGAATTTCTGCGCCTTGTTCAGTGTCGTAAAAGCTCATTTCTGTTACGATTTTGGAAATTATTTCTAATGCTTTGCTCTTTGCACTTTCTTCCTTAGGCTTTAAGTCATCATACATCTTTTCGTAAAGAGCAATTAATTTTTGATTTGTTGCTTCACGACTTTCTACAACCTCGGCAATTGCTTCTGCCTGTTCAGCTCCGGCCACATCGGGAGTTGTACTGTTTGTTTTCGGAACCATATTCCCTAATGCGGCTAATGCCATACCTATATGGTCTGTTTGATTTTGAATTTTTTCAATCTGTTCCAACACATAGTTGATGGTTAGCTTTTGGGGCTCTTCAATAGGGGTTGTAGCAGTTGCTTCAACAATATCATTTTTATTTTCTGACATATCGTTGTCCTCCAATTCGATTTCAGGCGGACACACTAAACATATCGTATTTTCGTCTATGAAGCGTGCCCTGCCGTTTTTTACAAGTCCTTTGGCTCTTTTTAAGTAGGTAGCCTCATATTCTTTTCCCGATTCATCTACAACTCTGATGTTTTTTGCGATGGGTGTCATCCCCTTTGCAGATTTTTGCTGTTTTTTGTTATGGGTGCCGTCCCCAAAAATATTGTAACATCTATTGCAATAATTTGCAACATAAAACATTGCGGTGTTTCGAATTTTTTAAGATTCTTCACCTGTGGTTCAGAATGACGGGCGAACGCAGTTCGCCCCTACGGGTGAGGCTGTGTCATTCTGAGCGAAGCGAATAATCCTTATATGTGATTTCATTTTGAAATTTTATACCCGATTTGATTTCGGCTTGTTTTAAGTGCGTGTGTGTGGTATAATTCATCCGT
>JAZQCY010000148.1:0-4067 GCA_045546555.1 Acutalibacteraceae bacterium
GCTTTAGTTTTTTACTCTATTGACATCCTTCGACCTTTATTGTAAAATTATACTGTAAAGGATGGGATGTATGAAACAGCGTTTCTTTTGTGTTTTATTGATTTTTGTTTTGGTATTATCTTTAACTGCTTGTGCTAATGTGGAAGGGGATTATATACAGTTGTCTTCACCGTTTACTACCGACGACACCGTTCAGAACAATGGCTCCGATATTATGGACTCCTCTGAACCTTTAACCTCGGATACTTCATCCGAGGCACTTCCTCCGATTTATGAGGAGTGTGAAAAGCACGAGCTGGTGCGGGTGACCGACTACATTCCCGATGCAAATATTGACATCAAATATGCTACTGCCGACAACTTTACGGGTGGCAAGATTTACGACTTCGATGATGCTTACGTCCGCTACGGTACCGTGTTAAAGCTTAGAAAAGCCGCCGATGCTCTGCGTGAAAGAGGCTATATGCTGCTTATCTGGGATGCTTACCGTCCGCAAAGTGCACAGTTTACACTGTTTGAAAATTCACCCGATCCGACCTATGTCGCTGACCCTAATAACGGCTTTTCGTCGCATTCAAGCGGCGGTACGGTTGACATTACCATCCTGAAAGCCGACGGATCAAAGGTTGAAATGCCGACCGATTTTGACGATTTTTCCGATAAGGCCGACCGCAACTATAATGATGTTTCCGAAACCGCCGCTAAAAACTCCAAGATGCTTGAGGATATTATGAAGGATGCAGGCTTTAAAGGCTATTCTGCCGAATGGTGGCATTATTCCGACACCGATACCTATGAGTTTGACGATATCAAAAACCTCAAGCCTGCCGCAAAGTCGAAAAAAACATATCTTGCCGATTGCGAGGAGTACATAAGTCTTCGTAAGGAGCCTTCAACCGATTCCGAGGTTGTTTGCAAGGTCCCTGCCAATGCTGAAATGAGACCTGTCTGTTGGATCGGCAAGTTCATCGGCGTTGTATACGGTGAATATAGGGGATATGTTTCGGCCTCATTTGTAAAATAATATGGAAAACCGCTTTATTTAAAGCGGTTTTGTCATTTTCGATACTGCTTTTAGCAATTTGTACCGATTATGCTATTGACTTGACTCTTTTGAGATGATATATTCTAAATATAAGCTTATTATGAAAGGTGTATTTTTTATGAAAAAAGCTTTATCATTAATTCTGGCATTGCTTTTGGTTTTTGGTCTTCTTGCAGGCTGTGGCGATGATGGCGACACCGCTTCCACGCAAAGCACTGCCTCCGGCACACAGTCGGGTACTGCGACTCTTTCCAAGGATGATGTTGTTTTCCTTGAGAATGATGAGTCACGCTATGTTATCATAAGACCCGACGATGACCAGGTTACTCCGTCGGCAGCGATCGTTTTTAAGGGATTTAAGGACAAACTGAAGGTAAACGCCAAAAATACTCTTGATGTTAATGAAGACGGTGTTGATGCTTATGAGATTCTTATCGGTGACACAAACCGTCCCGAATCCAAGCAGGCTCTTGATTATCTTGAGGGTGAAAAGGGTGCACGTATTGATGACTACATAATTTGCACCATTGGCAAAAAGATCGTTATCAATGCACAGACTGTTGATGCGCTCAAAATCGCTTGCACCAGGTTTGTAAATGAAATTATATCTGCAGACGGTGTTAAAGGCGGTCTTGAGGTTATTAAAAGAACCGAGGGCAGCTTCTCCGAGGCTTCAATCAACGGTGTAAGCATCGGAAGATTCTCTATGGTTCGTCCTCATTATAACTGCTCGTACCTTACTCAGGTTGAAATGGAATCCTTGTATGACAGTGTTCTTGATAAAACCGGCTATCCCGTGTTTATTGAAGAGGATATGTACGTTGACGAAGGCACCTTTGAGATCGTTGTGGGTAACACCAACCGCAAAGGCGTGACCAAGGTTGCCGACCACGATCAGTATTCTATAACTATCAGCGGCAATATGGTCTATCTCAACGGCGGTAGCCCCCATGCCACTGCAATGGCTGTTACCGAGTTCAAAAAGATGCTTGAAAAGGGTTCGGTTACCGATGCCGATTCCAAGACCGGTTCATATTCGCAAACCATCACAACCTATGATGCCAGCACCTATTATGTCCACAAGTGGGGTGACGATTTCGACGGCACCGAGATTGATCTTACCAAGTGGGATATAATTGAGGAGGAGCATTACGGTAAGGGTGCTGACGGAATGTCCGGTCAGAACGGAAAGCAGGCTCTCCGTGTACCCGAGGCTAATTTTGTGAAGGACGGATACCTTTATCAGCTTCAGTATGTTGATGATAAGGCTTACTACGGCGGAACAATCCGTACTAATAATCACATGAACTTTTTGGGTGGATATCTTGAGCATAGCATGATCCATCCCGACAATCCGTCCTCCTGGAACACCTGCTGGATGTCAAGTGTTGAAAGTAACGGTATTATCGGCCCCGAAATCGACCTTAATGAGAATTTCGGAAACCCCAACGTTACCGATGCAAACGCTCACGTATGGCCCAAGGCAGGCGCCGCAGAATACGGCTGGGAGCACAGATCTTTTGACCACATTCGTGCAAACGAGAGTAAGTATAAGCTTCCTTTGAAGGATCAGGCCGAGCATAACCTCAATACCGAGCTTCACACCTTCGGTTTCCTTTGGCGTGAGGATTATATAGCATTTACCGGCGACGGTAAGATATACTGCGACCTCAACCTTGATGAGCCCGGATTTGAGGATTATAAGATGGCGTTTACCACCGTTGCAGTTAAGGTTATCATTGCCGCATCTCCCGGTGTCGGCACAGGTCCTAAGGACACCTCAACCGAGGAGCATTGGACAAGAGAAAAGAGTGACTACATCACCGATTATCTCCACATTTATCAGCTTGACGACGGTTGGAGCAGAATGACCATCCGTGATTGATAAATTTAAGATCAACTTTAAAAAGGTCGAGAGCGTAATGCTCTCGACCTTTAATTCTATTACAAAACATAAAGCGCCGTACTGTTGTGCGGTGCTTTATATTTTTTCTGCTTATGAGTATAATTTAATATGAATGATATGTACTTATATGTTTTATGATATAATCGCTAAGCACCACATATCAAATGCGATATATCGAGATATTTTTTTAGTCATTTACAAAACGGAGAACGCTCGTTAAAATATTAACAAATCCGTGAAGAAAATAATTTTAAGTTAGGAGAATTTGAAATGAGCTTTGAAAGATTAGAGCTTGTAGACAGCGTTGACAGTTTGCTTAATACAATTGCACGTGTCAAAAAAGCACAGCAGATCTTCGCTACCTACACGCAGGATCAGGTCGATAAGATATTTCTCGCCGCTGCATCTGCTGCCAATAAAGCAAGAATACCGCTTGCAAAAATGGCCGTCGAGGAAACAGGAATGGGTGTTGTTGAGGATAAGGTTATCAAGAACCATTATGCCTCAGAGTATATCTATAACGCTTATAAGGATACTAAGACCTGCGGTGTTATCGAAGAGGATACCGCTTTCGGCACTAAAAAAATAGCCGAGCCTATCGGTGTTATTGCCGCAGTTATCCCTACAACCAACCCGACATCGACCGCAATATTCAAGTGTCTGCTCGCACTTAAAACAAGAAATGCTATCATTATCTCTCCTCATCCGAGAGCCAAAAACAGCACGATTGCCGCCGCAAAGCTTGTGCTCGAGGCCGCAGTAGCCGCAGGCGCACCCGAGGGTATTATTGATTGGATCGATGTACCAAGCCTTGATATGACCAACACTGTTATGAAAGAGGCTGATATAATCCTTGCAACGGGTGGCCCCGGAATGGTCAAGGCCGCATATTCAAGCGGCAAGCCTGCTTTGGGCGTCGGTGCAGGTAACACTCCTGCGATTATTGATGATACTGCCGATATTTTGTTGGCCGTCAACTCGATCATCCACTCAAAGACCTTTGATAACGGTATGATCTGCGCTTCGGAGCAGTCGGTTATCGTTATGGAGAGTATTTACGACAAGGTAAAGGCAGAGTTTGCTGACCGTGGATGTTATTTCTTGAAAGACGAGGAG
>JAZQCY010000149.1:0-2196 GCA_045546555.1 Acutalibacteraceae bacterium
TTTGTGTAACTAAAAGGAAAAAGCCCACGGTAACACTGACGTGTACCGTGGGCTTTTGACGCATTAGACCGCAAAAAGGCACTGTTTTGGGCGAATTATCCCTAACCGCAACTCCCTTATATAGCGTTATTTTTTGGAATATCAGCTTGAATTTGCACATATATGAAAAGCAGGACGGGTCAGAACCCATCCTGCTATAAATTCATCATTCACCCGCCGTTTTGGGGACGGATTTCATTATCAAAGTAAATGCTTTGACTTATGCCCACCACATCTTGCCTGCGGTCTCGGCAATGAGAAGCGGCTTTAAGAAATCGGCGGCCTTTTGGAGACCCTCGGTCTTGCTCATCAAGGCATCCTCATGCTCGATGCTGATGGCATAATCGTAGCCGTTGGTCTTCAATGCCGAGATAATATCTCTCCAATATGCCTCGTCGTTGCCGTAGCCAACGGTTCTGAACAGCCATGAGCGGTTCTTGATGTCTCCGTAGCTCTTGGTGTCAAGCACGCCGGTGGTGGCGGTGTTGTACTTATCGATACGTGCATCCTTTGCGTGTACGTGGAAGATAGCATCGCCGATCTCATTGATGACCTTAACGGGATCCATGCCCTGCCATACAAGGTGGCTGGGGTCAAAGTTGGCGCCGAGCTCGGGGCCGACAGCCTCACGGATCTTCTTGAGTGAATCGGTGTTGTATACGCAGAAGCCGGGATGAAGCTCAAATGCGATCTTGTTTACGCCGTGAGCCTTTGCAAACTCAACAGTCTTTTTCCAGTAAGGAATAAGAACCTCGTTCCACTGCCAATCAAGGATAGCAAGGAAATCCTCGGGCCAGGGGCAGGTGACCCAGTTGGGGTACTTGGAGTCGGGGCAATCGCCGGGACAGCCGGAGAAGGTGTTGATCTGATGAAGACCCATCTTTTCAGCCAAAAGGATGGTGTTGCGGATGGTCTTGTCATACATCTCGGCAAGCTCCTTCTGGGGATGAACGGGGTTGCCGTGGCAGGACAGAGCGCTGACCTCAAGGCCGTTATCCTTAATGGTAGCCATAAACTCCTGGAATGCCTTTTCATCGTTGAGAAGCTTTTCGGGGTCAGCGTGTGCGTTACCGGGGTAACCGCCGCAGCCGATCTCGATCATATCACAACCGATGGACTTGAAATACTTACAAGCCTCTGCAAACGGCATATCGCTCATAAGTGTGGTGAAAACGCCTAACTTCATAAAATATCCTCCTAATTTTTCGGTGAGAACACCCCACCCTTTTATGTACAATTATATAATACTTTATTTACAAATATTTTGCAAGTACTTTAAACTATGATTATTGTAAAAGTTTGGAATGTGTGGTATTATTTATATATCGTAGGGAACGGCGACCCCGCCGTTCCGCATTATTCGGAGGGTTTTATGATAAACTTTGCTACCATTGGTACAAGCTGGATAACCGAGGCCTTTGTCCGTGGCACTTGGCATCACAGGGACAAACTGCATCACTCGGTGGTTTATTCGAGAGATTATAACAAGGGCAAGGCCTTTGCCGACAAGTTGGGCTGTGACACCGTTGTGACCGACCTTTTGAAGGTCGCAACCGACCCAACTATCGATGCGGTGTATGTTGCAAGCCCAAATGCCTTTCACTATACTCAAAGCAAGCTGATGTTAGAGCACAAAAAACACGTTCTTTGCGAAAAGCCGATAACCGTCACCCCCGATGAGTTGGAGGAGCTGCAGACCATAGCTCAGCAAAACGGCGTTGTGTATATGGAGGCGCTGATGGCTCTGCATATGCCGCAATGGGCGGTTGTTAAAGACGCCATCAAGAAGTTGGGTAAGATCAGCCACGCAAGGTTTGACTTTTCACAGCGCTCGTCCAAGCTGGACGGTCTGCTCAAGGGCGAGCATCAGAACATTTTTGACCCCAAAATGGCGGCAGGCGCTTTGATGGATCTTGGAATCTATTGCGTCTACCCTACCCTTGGTTGGTTTGGCGAGCCACAAAGCGTTTACGCTTATTGTATCAAGCTTTCGACCGGTGTTGACGGTGCAGGTGGCGCCATTTTGCAATACACAGACAAAACGGTCGAGCTGACCTGGGCAAAAACAGGTCAAACACGGTTGGGCTCCGAGATAATCGGTGACGAGGGCACGCTGATTCTGCCCTCGATCTCAAAGCTGACCAATATGAAGCTTAT
>JAZQCY010000150.1:0-10293 GCA_045546555.1 Acutalibacteraceae bacterium
CCGTTTCTTGGCTGATTGCGGTGCTGACTTTATCAAGGTCGGTATCGGCGGGGGTTCTATCTGCATCACCCGTGAGACCAAGGGCAACGGTCGTGGACAGGCCACCGCCTTGATCGGGGTCTGCAAGGCACGTGATGAGTATTTTAAGGAGACCGGCGTTTATGTTCCCGTTTGCTCCGACGGCGGTATCGTTTACGACCACCATATTACTCTTGCACTTGCAATGGGTGCCGATTTTGTAATGCTCGGCCGTTATTTTGCACGTTTCGATGAAAGCCCCACAAACAAGGTCAACATCGGCGGCAACTACTTCAAGGAGTACTGGGGTGAGGGCTCGGCAAGGGCACGTAACTGGCAGAGATACGACCTTGGCGGCGATAAGAAGCTGTCCTTTGAGGAGGGTGTTGACTCCTATGTTCCTTATGCAGGAACGCTCAAGGACAACGTTGCTCTGTCGCTTTCCAAGGTCAAGTCTACAATGTGCAACTGTGGCGCTTTGACCATCCCCGAGCTTCAGCAGAAGGCCAAGCTCACCCTCGTTTCGGCAACAAGTATCGTCGAGGGCGGCGCACACGACGTTATCCAGAAGGAAAAGAGCACCGCAATTAAATAATTGTGAAATTTTAACGGACGGCTTCGGCCGTCCGTTTTTTCATGCGGCTCTTTTTCACAAAATCACTCAAATTGTAAAATATTACTTGCAATGTGTGTTGATTTATGGTACGATTACTCTGCACAACTGTGTTGTGTAAAAATATATTTTTATTAGGAGGGGTTCCATTTTGGATCCGGACAGTTGGCCGCAGATAATTATTCTTATTATTCTTGTAGCCTTTTCGGCGTTCTTTTCAGCGTCGGAAACAGCATTCACATCACTTAACAAAATCAGGCTTAAAATGATGGCCGATGAAGGCAATCGCAGAGCCGCACTCGCTTACTCGATGACTGATAATTTTGATAAAATGTTGTCCACCGTGCTTATCGGTAACAACATTGTCAACATTGCCGCAACCTCGGTCGCAACCATTCTTTTCATCGACCTATTAAAAAGTGAAAGCCTCGGTTCGACCATTTCTACCGTTGTAATGACGGTGGTGGTGCTCATTTTCGGTGAGGTATCACCTAAAAGCATCGCCAAGGAAAAGCCGGAAAAATTCGCCTGCTTTGCGGCACCGTTTTTGAAGGCGCTGATGCTTATTTTCACTCCGTTCGTTGCATTCTTTGTTGTTTGGAAAAAGATGCTCAAAAAGCTTTTCCGTCTTGATAACAAGGACACGATCACAGGTGATGAGCTTATCAATATCGTTGATGAAGCCGAAGAAGGCGGCGGACTTGACGAGGAGGAAAGCGATCTTATCCGTTCGGCAATTTCGTTCAGCGAATGTCCCGTCAGTGATATCTTAACACCCCGTGTTGATATGGTCGCAGTTGACAAGAACGACAGCGTTGAGGAGATAGCAAAAGCCTTTGACGAATCGGGCTTTTCACGCTTGCCGGTATATGATGAGACCGTTGACAGCATCGTCGGTGTCATACATATCCGTGACTTTAATAAGCACGTCGTGGCCAACGGCGAATCGGTCGAATCCATCATAAAGGATACGGTTTTTGTTGCCCGTCAGATGCCCATTAGTGAGCTTTTGAAGCTGTTGCAGTCCAAAAAGACCCACATGGCGGTCGTCTCCGACGAGTACGGCGGTACCATCGGTATTGCGACAATGGAGGATATCCTTGAGGAGCTTGTCGGTGAGATATGGGACGAGTACGACGAGGTCGTTGAGGAATTTAAGGAAAATGAGGACGGCACCGTGACCGTTCTTTGTGCTACACAGCTTGACAAAATGTTTGAGTTTTTTGAACTTCAGGCCGATGAGGAATCCGAGTCGGTCTCGGTCGGCGGTTGGGTGCTTGAACAGCTCGGCAAAATTGCTGAGGAGGGCGACGAGTTCGATTATGAGAACCTGCACGTCAAGGTCACCAAGGTTCAGGAACGCCGTGTGCTTGAGATAAATGTTACCGTCATGAAGTCCGATGAGGACGAGGACGGGGAACCTAAGGAAGATTAAAAAGGATACAATTCCTTTGTAGGGAACGACGCCCTCGTCGTTCCGAAAAATGAAAAGAAAGGATCGGTCACAATTTAAACTGTGAGCGGTCCTTTTTGTATTTTGGGGGTAAATATAATGGCAAAATATTACACAACAGCTTTAGGCTTAAAGCCTTCCGAGACTCAATGCTGTGCCGATGCTTTGGAAAAAATCATCGGCGACCTTCCCGATGGCAGTGAACTCGTTTTAGGTCGTGGCAGATGGTTTTTGAGCCGCAGACTTCAGATATCGGGCAAAAAGAGTTTTACCTTAAGCGGTGAAAACGCAACCTTGGTATCACATTTTGACAACGTTGACGTTTCAAAATCCGACGGTGCCATTCAGTTTACAAATTGCGAAAACCTTACCGTCAGAAATCTTCAGTTTGATTACGATATTCCGGTGAATATGGCAGGCCGTGTTGTTAGTATCGACCGTGAGGCAGGAACCTTTGATATCAAGGTGTTTGACAGCTTCAAATGCGTCGGAAATGAGCGCTTTGAGGCCTTTAACTCGATGGATGAGGAGCAGACCCCCGACTATAAGTTTGTGACCTATAACGATTGCCCCAAGGAGTACCTCGGCAACAATACCTACCGTATAAACGCCAAGGGAATGAAGCTTTCGGTCGACCGCATAGAGGATAACCACCTTATGGTCATCCGCCACGTAAAATACGGCCCCCAACTGCTGATATTCAAGGGCGTTTTCGGCTGTACCTTGGAGGATATCACGATCTATGCCTCGGCAGGTCTTACATATCTTATATCGCCCCGTTGCTCGGATTTCAATTTCATCAGATGCAGTTTGCGTCTGCCCGAAAACAGCGAGCGTCTGTTTGCATCCAATGCTGACGGTATGCACGTTGTGGGACTTACCGGCAAGCTTTATATGAAGGATTGCTATTTTGAAAATATGGGTGATGATGCTCTTAATATGCACAGCACCGCCGGTACCGTTTTCACCGACCCCGAAGACAACACCTTCAAGTGCGTTTACGGCCGTATCAATACCCGACTTGACAGCCTTTTGGATGCTGATTGGGCCAAAGCAGGAGATATTCTAAATATTTACGATCAGGAAAGCTTTGACCACGTGGCCTCGGTCAGGGTGGTGTCGTATAATGGCAACGACGTTGTGTATGAGCCGATATTCGGTGAGTTCAAGAAGGGTAATATCGTTGGAAACACTGCCTACTATGCAGAAACTCACCTTGACGGCTGCACTGTTTATAACACCCGTGCCAGAGCTTTCTTGTTCCAGACCGAGAACATCTTGGTCGAAAACTGCCACATTCACGGAATGTCGGGCTGTGCAATGATACTGTCGCCCGATATCCGCAAATGGCACGAGGTCGGCCCCTGCAAGAACGTTGTCATCCGCAACAATATGATAGAAAAATGCGGCTATGCCAAGGTGCCGTCAAATATCGGCGCTATTGCCGTAAAATGCTGTCACGATGCAGGTTTGACCGATTCGCCCGCAGGTGTGCACGAGAATTTTTTGATCGAGGGAAACACCTTCCGCAATTTGGGTGCAAGCGGTGTGTTTGCACTTGCGGTCAAGGGTATCACGGTCAAAAACAATCACTTTGAAAATTGCTCAAACAACTGCTTCAGTGAGGATGTTGAGTCGATCCACCACGATATAGCGCTGATGAACTGCACCGAGGCAACCGTTTCGGGTAACACATCGAATCGCAGTGAGCAGGCTACATTGCATCTCACCAATACCGTTGCAGAATAAAAGAAAAAACCTCTTTGGACGAGCCAAAGAGGTTTTATTTGATGATTTTAGAAGAATGATAAAAGCAGGATGGCGCTCAAAGCCGAGCAGATGATACCTAAACCGCCACAGATAAGACCGACGGCGCCCATGCTACGGCCTGCGTTTTCCTTTTTGCGGATGCCGAGTACGGCAAACGCAAGACACAAAAGACCGAAGATCAGACAACCGACACTTGTTGACAGCTCGCTTCCGAAGGAGTACCATTCCTCATTGTCAAATATGTACTCGATTGCATCGGTCAAGGATGTGATACCGATGAGGAAGGTGATAATGCCGATAGCCATTGAGGTGATGTTAAAGGCAAGACCCGACATCAGCTTTTCAGGCTTGGGAGGCTGAGCAGGCACGGCATTGCGGGGAGGAAGATTATACGGATTGGGGTATGCGGGCGGTTGAGGTGCAGGAACATACTGACCCTGCGGTGCAACGGGCTTGGGAGCCTCAGGTGCATTGGTTACAACTGTATTGTTTCTGTTTTCTTCCATAATAATGTTCCTTTCTGAAATGAAATAGGATTTTCGGACTACCTTTCCTCGACCTTATTATATTACATTTTGAAAAATTTGTCAAGTGAACATTGTGTAAATCTAAAATGTATAGTATAATAACAAAAGATTACAAAATAAGGCCAAAGATTACAAAGGTAACAAATCTGTAAGGCGGTGATACCATTGCAAAAGATTGAGATACTTGAAAGCAACAAGGAATATATTGTGTGCATAAAGCCCTCGGGTGTTTTGAGTGAGGACGGCAAGGCAAACAGTCTGCCGCTGCTTTTGGCCGAAGGGGAGCAAAAACCGTTGGTTGTGCACCGACTTGATAAAGAGGTTTCGGGCGTGATGGTGCTTGCCAAAACACAAAAAACTGCCTCCGAGCTGACAAGGCAGATAACCGACAAGACCTTTAAAAAGGAGTATTTTGCCATCGTTTCGGGTGAGGTTGAGGAACACGGTGTCTTGGAGGATCTTTTATATCACGACCGTGTGAAGAACAAAACCTATACCGTAAAACGTGAGCGCAAGGGTGTAAAGCTCGCAAAATTGGAGTTTTGGCGATTAGGGGTGGCCGAAACCGAAAACGGTGCTGTGTCCTTGGTGAGGGTTAAGCTTTACACGGGCCGCACCCATCAGATAAGGGTACAGTTTGCATCACGAAAGCACCCCATTTTGGGCGATCGAAAATACGGCTCGGAGACCAACTGCCAAATTGCGCTTTTTTCACGGCTTGTGGGCTTTAAAATCGGTGAAAAAAACGTGGAATTTACCGCAGTTCCCGAGTGTGTCTTCCCGTGGGACACTTTTTCGAAAATACTTGTTCAAATTTAAAGATTATTCATACTTAATCTATTGACAAAAGATTTAAAAGTGATAAAATAGTTAACGTGTTTAACAATGCGTTAACTATTTTTTTATGGAGTGATGAAGATGACTAAAACAGAATACAGCGCCAAGATCAAGGCAATGGCCGAGCTGTCACGCCAGATCAACCGTGCCCACATAAAGGTGTTTGAAAAGCACGCAGTGGATGTGTTTGAAATACACCGCAGTCAACACATGATGTTGATGTTCATTTCAAAGAATGAGAACGTGTCACAGCGCCAGATAGCCGATGCCTTTAACATAAGCGCCGCCGCCGTTGCAGTCACCTTGAAAAAGCTTGAATCGGCAGGCCTTATTGTCCGCAACGCTTCCAAGGTGGATAGCCGCCGCAACCACATTTGTATAAGTGAAAAGGGACAGAATATCATCGACGAAACGGCACATGTTTTCGGGAATATAGACCGTCTTATGTTCAAGGATTTTACCGATGATGAGATTGAGCAGCTTCGTGTTTTCTGCGAAAGAATGTATAATAATCTTATCGAGGCCGAATCGGTAACCACCGAAGAGCTTAAAGGTGAACTTTAATGAAAACGTGGTTCAAGTATATCAAGCCGTACCTTAAATATTTCATCACAGGCCCCGTTTGTATGATAGTCGAGGTTATCGGTGAGATGCTGATGCCGTTTATGCTGTCGGTCGTTATAAACGCAGGGGAGGACGGCACCCTTACCGTCACCAAAAGCGTTCTTTGTGCGCTTGGAATGATAGGCATTGCAATAATGATGATGGTCGGCGGTGTCGGAGGAGCATATTTCGGCGCCAAGGCCTCGGTCAACTTTGCTGCTGACCTGCGTTCCGACGTTTACAAAAAGGTGCAGGAGTTCTCGTTCAAGAATATTGATAAATTCTCAACGGGTTCGCTCGTAACACGCCTTACAAACGATGTAACTCAGTTGCAAAATTTTGTCAATATGCTGCTCAGAATGGCCTTGCGTTCACCCGGTATGATGATCGGCGGAATTATTATGGCCATAATGCTCAAGCCCGACTTGTCGGTCGTTCTGGCCATAACCGTGCCTTTGATGATGATTGCTATTTTGGGCCTCATTTTTATGGGCTTCAAGCGCTTTTCGAGAATGCAGACCAAGATCGATAAGCTCAATTCCACCGTTCAGGAAAGCGTTACCAACGTCCGTGTGGTAAAGTCGTTTGTCCGTGAGGAGCACGAAAACGAAAAGTTCCGCACGGCCAACCGTGACCTTAAAAAAGCGGGAATGTCGGCCATGAAGATAATGATCTTTATGGGCCCCGTTTCCACGATCTTTATGAATATCACCACATTGATCGTTCTGTGGATCGGCTCCAACTTTGTTACCGAGGGCTCGATGAACGTCGGAGATCTTTCGGCATTTTTAACCTATGTTTCGCAGATTCTGTTCTCGATAATGATGGTTACAATGCTGCTTATGACCTCGGCAAGAGCGTTGGCCTCGGCACGGCGTATCAAAGAGGTGCTTAATGAGGATATCGATATTACCGATGCCGAGTCGACCGAGAAAGAAAAATGTGTTGAAAAGGGTAGAATAGAGTTTCGCAACGTTTCCTTCCGCTATTACAAAAACAGTGAGGAGGCTGTTTTGCAGAACATTGACCTGACTATAGAGGCAGGCTCAACCGTCGGTATTATCGGCTCAACAGGTTGCGGTAAGACTACACTCGTTTCAATGATACCCCGACTTTACGATGTTGATGAGGGCGAGGTTCTGGTCGACGGAGTGAACGTCCGTGACTATTCACTCTATAACCTGCGTGAAGGCGTAAGTATGGTTTTGCAAAAGAACGTTCTGTTTAGCGGAACCATCCGTGAGAATCTGCTTTGGGGTGACGAGAATGCCACCGACGAGCAAATTTTTGCCGCCGCCGAAAGCGCACAGGCCGATAAGTTTGTAACCTCGTTTACCAACGGCTATGACAGTGACTTGGGTCAAGGCGGCTCCAATGTTTCGGGCGGTCAGAAGCAAAGACTTTGTATTGCCCGTGCGCTTTTGAAAAATCCCAAGATACTCATTCTTGACGACTCAACCAGCGCTGTTGATACCGCTACCGAGGCAAGCATACGCCGAGCCTTCAGAGAGGATATCCCCGATGCTACCAAAATAATAATTGCACAGCGTATATCCTCGGTCATTGATGCCGACCGTATCGTTGTTATGGATGACGGTAAGATAACCGGTGTGGGCACCCACGATGAGCTGTTGGCCAATAACACCGAGTATCAGGAGATATACTACTCCCAGATGGAAAAGGAGGTAAAGAACAATGGCTAAACGTACATTGGATGACCTCCAAAGACAATATAACCAAAAAGCGGCTAACGAAAAGCGCGGTATGCCGATGGGTGGGCCGAGAGGCGGTAGGGGAGGCCCTATGCCGCACGGCAAGCCTAAAAACACTGCCGCCACCGTCAAGCGCTTGTGGAGCTACGTTTCGTGTTACAAGCTCCGTCTTGTGTTGGTTATATTCTGTATGCTTATCAACACGCTGACATCACTTGTCGGCGGTTATATGATAGCACCCATCATTAACCGCATAACGTTGGCGGTAGCTCCTAATGCCGACATCAGTCTGACACCCGTTGGAAAAATCGCCGATAACGTTATCTCAAAAATAAGTGAGATCCCGATCTTTGAAAAATTAGCATCACTTGGCAGTGTTGCCGAGGTTGCAGTATATGTTATTGCGGCAATCGCCATTATGCTTTTGGTCTACCTTTTGGGTATACTCACCAACTATCTGCAGTCAAGAATTATGCTCTCGGTGTCGCAAAATGCCACCGAAAAGATACGTAATGAGCTGTTCGAGAAGCTGATGAAGCTGCCTACAAGGTATTTCGACTCTACACCCACAGGTGAAACAATGAGCCGCTTTACCAACGACGTTGATAATATCGATGTTATGCTCAACAACTCGCTGACCTCGGTCGTATCGGGTTTTATTACCATTGTCGGAACGCTTGTCTTTATGATAACCACCAACATTTGGTTGACGCTTATTACCGTTGTGTTCATCCCCATTTTCATCAAGGGCGGTGCATGGATCGGCTCAAAATCGAGGAAATACCACTCGGGTCAGCAGGCGGCTTTGGGTGCGGTCAACGGATATATTGAGGAGACCGTCACGGGTCAAAAGGTCGTCAAGGTCTTTAACCATGAGGAAACCTGCGTTGAGGAGTTTGAGCTTCTTAATGACGATATGCGTGACAAGCAGTTCAAGGCACAGTTCTACGGCGGCATTATGGGCCCCATAATGCATAATACAAGCATGATCAGCTATGCCTTCACCATTGGTGTTGGTGGTGTCTTGATGTGCTTGACCGGCTTTGGCCCCGGCGACCTTACGGTTTTTGCCAACTACTCACGCCAGTTTTCAATGCCTATCAATCAGCTTTCAATGCAGATAAACACCGTTTTTGCCGCCTTGGCAGGTGCCGAGCGTGTGTTCGGCATAATGGATGCCGAGCCCGAAGCACCCGATGCCGAGGATGCCAAAAAAGCTGACGGTATGAAGGGCTTTGTTGAGGTCAAAAACGTCACCTTCGGCTATAATCCCGATAAGGTCATTTTAAAGGATATCTCGCTTTACGCCAAGCCCGGTCAGAAGATAGCCTTTGTTGGTTCTACGGGAGCAGGCAAGACCACCATCACAAATTTGCTCAACCGATTCTACGATATCGACGAGGGCTCGATTACCATCGACGGCGTGGATATCAGGGAATACAGCCGTGAAAGTTTACGTAAAAATATAGCAATGGTTCTGCAGGACACCCATCTCTTTAGCGGAACTATCATGGAGAATATCCGCTACGGACGGCTCACAGCCACCGATGAGGAGGTCATTGCCGCCGCCAAAACGGCCCGCGCTCACACCTTTATAATGCGTCTGTCCGACGGCTACAACACCGTAATAGAGGGTGACGGTGCCAACCTTTCGCAAGGTCAGCGCCAGCTTTTGAATATTGCCCGTGCGGCTTTGTCCAAGGCACCGATACTTGTTCTCGACGAGGCCACCAGCTCGGTCGATACCCGAACCGAGCGCCATATTGAGCACGGTATGGATCGCTTGATGAAGGATAGAACCACCTTTGTAATTGCTCACAGACTTTCCACCGTCCGCAATTCAAATGCCATTATGGTGCTTGAAAAGGGCGAGATAATCGAGCGTGGTACCCATGACGAGCTGTTGGAGCTGAAAGGCAGATATTACGAGCTGTATACAGGTGTTAAAGAGCTTGATTGATTAAATTAAATCGGCAATCGGAAATTTAACTTAATAATTTTAAGTTTTAAGGCGCTAAAGCGTTAAAAACGGTTGCCGACACTTTTCATCGTGTTTTCGACACTTAAAAATGACAGAAAACGCTGATTTTGCAATATTTTCGATTGACAGAGGAAATCAACTGATATATAATATTCCTGTTAAAAAATATGTTTGGAGGAAATACATATGTTTACTAACGAATATCTTAAAAAGGTTTACGCTGATATGGAAAAGCGTAACCCCGGCGAAACTGAATTCCATCAGACCGTGCAGGAGGTTCTTGCCTCTATCGAGCCGGTTGTTAACGCTCATCCCGAGTACGAGAAGCTTGACATTGTCGGCAGAATGGTAGAGCCTGAGAGACTTATTAAGTTCCGTGTTTCTTGGGTTGACGACAACGGTCAGGTTCAGGTCAACCGCGGATTCCGTGTACAGTTCAACTCGGCTATCGGTCCTTACAAGGGCGGCCTCCGTTTCCATCCTTCCGTTAATGAGAGCATTATGAAGTTCCTCGGCTTCGAGCAGACCTTCAAGAACTCTCTTACCACTCTGCCTATGGGCGGCGGTAAGGGCGGCTCCGACTTCGATCCTCAGGGCAAGTCCGACGGTGAGGTTATGCGCTTCTGCCAGAGCTTTATGACCGAGCTTTCAAAGCACATCGGTGCCAATACCGACGTTCCTGCAGGTGATATCGGTGTCGGCGCACGTGAGGTAGGCTACCTCTACGGCCAGTATAAGAGACTCCGCAACGAGTTTACCGGCGTTCTCACCGGTAAGGG
>JAZQCY010000151.1:0-3678 GCA_045546555.1 Acutalibacteraceae bacterium
GTCCATCATTCAGCGGATTGCTCCTTTGGTACAGCTAAGATGCCAAAGCTGTACGTTATGCGGTATTAGCAGTCGTTTCCAACTGTTGTCCCCCTCTGAACGGCAGGTTACTCACGCGTTACTCACCCGTCCGCCACTAAGTTTAAATGAAAATTGGCCGAAGCCTCAATTCAAGCAAACTCCGTTCGACTTGCATGTGTTAGGCACGCCGCCAGCGTTCGTCCTGAGCCAGGATCAAACTCTCTGAAAAATTATATCTCAAGGCCGAAGCCTTAAAACCTTTTCAAAGCTTTGTCGCTTTATTCTCAGAATTACACTTGCGTGTTAATCCTTAATTACTTTGAGTTATCTCAAAAAAATTTTAGGGTCCTAAATGTTCATATCGTTGTTTAATTTTCAAGGTCCGCTTCGCGCTCCCCTTTTGAAGGGCGCCCGATTATACTACCACAAACATTTCCATTTGTCAACACCTTTTTTCATATTTTTTGACATTTTTCCAAAGTTTTTGATTCTGTTTCACATTGGTGGAAAATGTATACAAGGCGCGGACAAACCGCGCCTTTTTTGAGGTGTTTTTTGTGATTTCAGGCTGTTTTTGAGGTTTAATACCTTTGCAACAGCTCCAAAAGTTTTTTATCAAGCTTGTGACCGTTGTGGTCAACGTAGTCAACGTCTTCCCTTTCACTGTCAAGAATTCCGAATTTTCCGCTTAAATTCCAGACGGCGTAACCTATATTGCGTTCTTTGAGCGATGCCATTTCGTCCTCATACCAAGCCAATACGACATCGTGCGGAGTTTTATTAAAGCAACCAAGCTCGTTGCAGATAACTCCCCTATTATATATATTGGATGCCGCCGCCCACATATCGTGATACTGATCCATTTTGGCGCGATCCCAATTTATATTGGCGCAACCGATAACCTGCTTACTGTTTGGCCATGTTGGAATGGGCGTTCCCTCGGTTGTGCCGCTAACTCCATAGTGGGTCAGTGATTGAGGCGCATAGCCCCTTAAAGAATACACAATATTTTCATCACCAATGTGCAGACTTTCGGTTGGAAGCATTGTTCCTGTGTGAGTTCCGTTTATGGTGATAGTACGGTCGGGAGAAATAGTGCGAATCGCTTTGGTAAGCTTGTGCTGAATTACCGCCTGCCTTGCATTTAGCACATTATATTGCGGCTCATTGATGAGGTCGAAATCAAGGCGACTGCTCGGGACATTCTTATATCTTTCCGCCAAGGTTTTCCATTGAAACTCGAGAGCATCATAGGCCTCTTTATCGTTGTTCCACAAAGAAAAAGGTTCGGGGATAGGCTCGTCATCGTTGATACAATATCCCGGCACTCGGTGCATACACATTGATATATGGAAATCATATTTATCGGCATATTCCAAAGCCATATCCAAAGGCTTAAGCCTTTCTTCGTCTATCAGGAACGGATTTTCAACGCTACTCCACACACGATATGATAACGGAAGTCTTGCAAAATCGAATCCCCATTCTGCCATCATCTTAAAGTCATCTTCAATAAAATAACCCGGCGCTCTGCCTTTGTTTACCTTGGAATCCTTGGTGCAAAACATTCCAAGAAGATTGAAGCCACGGTAACGCGGGATAATATTTTGTTTGAACATAAAAGCGCCTCCTTTTTTGCTTGACTTAAATGTATCACACAATATATAATTAAAGCAACAAATTTCACCACGCGAAATTTTAGAAAAGAGGAATGTTATGCCAAACGCTACCGAAAAAGTGCTTATGGTGTTGAATGCACTTTGTATGTCACAAAGCGAGCCCACCGCTTTGTCAAAAATATCCGACGTGACAGGTCTTAACAAAAGCACCGTATCACATATTTTGAAAATACTGTGCCAACACAACTATGCTTCAAGGGTGTCGCACACCGCAGGTTACCTTCCCGGTGCTGAACTATACTATCTCACCCGATACGGAAAATTCGAAAGCGGACTTATTGAGCGTTGTCGACCGGTCATGCAAGACCTGCATGACCGATACGGTTGCACGGTCGGTCTTTCGGTCATAAACAACGGACAAAAATACATCATTGACAGAATAAGCGGCGATTTTGTGCACAACGACCCCGACGCATACATTATAAAGGACAGACTTTTGTCAATAGGCGGCAGGGTCATTTTATCCCGAATGCCTACAAATGAAGTGTTAGAGTTGTTTCATAAAGGAGCGTTGTCTGCGCTTTCCGAAAGCACAGCCGAACTGTTTGAAAAGCTGAGTTCGATCAAACATAACGAGGTCTGCTTTATGTCGGAGGTGTACGGCGACAAGGTGTTCAGTTCGTTTGCTTTCCCCGTTATGAACAAAGGCGTTTGTGCAGCGTCGGTGGGTATATGCTTCGTGAGACCCTGCAACAATAACGATATAGTTGGTGAATACCGAGAAGAAATAATGATGAATGTCTTATCCTCTTCACGGTTGGTGAATAAATAAAACGAAAAAGCCGCATCCAACCGAATACCGCAAAAAGTGATATTTACCGCTTGCTTTTTTGCTTGTACTTTGTTAATATAGATAATAACTTGATTTTTATGTAGGAGAATGCTATGCCTATCAAAATACCCAACGAGCTTCCGGCCTTTAAAACACTCGAAAACGAGAATGTTTTTATGATGACCGAAGAAAGAGCCATTCATCAGGACATCCGTCCTTTGAGAATTGCAATAGTTAATATAATGCCCACCAAGATCGAGACCGAGACGCAGCTTCTGCGTTTATTGGGAAACTCTCCCCTGCAGGTCGAGATCGAGCTGATACAGATGGCAAGCCACGTGTCCAAAAACACCTCGGCTGATCATCTTTTGAAGTTCTACAAGACCTTTGACGACATCAAGCACGAGCGCTTTGACGGTCTTATCATCACGGGCGCACCGGTTGAACTGATGCCGTTTGAGGAGGTCACCTATTGGGACGAGCTTTGCGCCATTATGGATTGGGCCAAGACCAATGTTTACTCCACGCTTTATATCTGTTGGGGTTCGCAGGCAGGACTTTATTATAAGTACGGCATTGACAAGCAGCTGTTACCCAAAAAGCTGAGCGGCGTTTATTGGCACGAGCGACTTGATTTCCGTCATCCCCTCACCCGTGGCTTTGATGATGTATTCCTGGCACCTCATTCAAGATATACCGAGACACCCGTCAAGGAGATCCGCAAGATCGACGAGCTGATGATACTTGCCGAGTCGGAGGAGGCGGGCGCATTTATCATCGCCGACAAGGATTGCCGCAACATCTTTATTTCGGGTCACGCAGAATACAGCCGTCACACCTTGATGAAGGAATACGAGCGTGACGTAGCCAAGGGCATCAACCCCGATATTCCCTGCAACTATTTCCCCAACAACGACCCTTCAAAGGAGCCGCAATTCTTGTGGCGCTCCCATGCCAATATGCTGTACTACAATTGGCTCAACCACATCGTTTATCTCCACACCCCGTACGATCTGTCGGAGCTGTAAGAACAAATCAACAAAAATTAAAGATTCCTCGTTTCACAAAAAATGACAATTATCACCTGTCATTTCAAGCGTAGCGAAGAATCTTTTTTATTTGTTTACAAGGTCGATATTTCGGTGTTATTGAGCTTCAAACCGTCAACAAAGCGCACAGTAAACGGATTTATACCGCCGTTTTGCG
>JAZQCY010000152.1:0-8606 GCA_045546555.1 Acutalibacteraceae bacterium
GGATGTTGTATCCCTGGAGGGTGTTGCTCCCACCAAGAACCCCTGTGTTCCCATCATTGCAGTTCCCACCACCGCAGGTACCGCAGCTGAGGTTACCATCAACTACGTTATCACCGACGACGCAAAGAACCGCAAGATGGTTTGTGTTGACGTTCACGACATTCCCGTTGTTGCAGTTGTCGACCCCGATATGATGTCCACTATGCCCAAGGGTCTTACCGCCGCAACCGGTATGGATGCTCTTACCCACGCTATCGAGGGCTACATCACCAAGGGCGCTTGGGAGATGAGCGATATGTTCCACATCAAGGCTATCGAGATCATCGCAAAGTCGCTCCGTGGCGCAGTTGCTAACGACCCCGCAGGCCGTGAGGGAATGGCTCTCGGTCAGTACATCGCAGGTATGGGCTTTAGTAACGTCGGTCTTGGTATCGTTCACTCTATGGCTCATCCTCTGGGTGCTCTTTATGACACTCCCCACGGTGTTGCCAACGCTATCATTCTCCCCACCGTTATGGAGTACAATGCTCCCGCCACCGGTGAGAAGTACCGTGATATCGCAAAGGCTATGGGCGTTGAAGGTGTAGATGCAATGAGCCTTGAGGATGCACGCAAGGCCGCTATTGACGCTGTCAAGCAGTTGAGCATTGACGTCGGTATTCCTGCTGACCTTAAGGAGATCGTTAAGGCTGAGGATGTTGACTTCCTTTCTGAAAGCGCATTCGCCGATGCTTGCCGTCCCGGTAACCCCAGAGATACAAGCGTTGCCGAAATCAAGGAGCTCTATCTCTCTTTGATGTAATAGGGTAATATAAATTTTAAGACCTGCCGTAGCTTGCGGCAGGTCTTTTTTTAGTGTCCCCAAATGCTACTGTATCTTTCGGCAACACGTTGCATATTAAGAAGCATATTTCCCTCACTGCTTTGCTTGGGACGGTCGGTGATCCTATCATAGAACGTACCGTCCTTGAAAGCTATTTTGAATGCAGAGGATATTTTGGCTCGACATTCCTTGTGGGCTTCACCGATACGGATTAAAGCCATAACGGTGTTTATCATAAACTGAAAATATCGGTTGTTAAAGCCTTTTATCACATACCACGTGCCGGAAGAATCCTTTTCATAAAGCTCGGGTCGCTCGTTTTCCCGAGGGCTTGTCAAAAATTCGCACAAAGCATCGACTGCTTTTGCACTTTCAAGCCTGCCCAACCAATAAACAGCCATACTGCCACGTCTTTGATTATTCTTTCGGCAATCCTGCAGTTGGGTCGCATCACGCTCCTTCACCATACTTATCAGTACATCCTCGCCGCTCGGGTCACCGATGTTAGCCAAAGCAAAGGCGGCGTGCTTGCGGGTGTTTTCGTTGTCTGAATCGAGCAGAGCTTTAAGGGTGGGAACGGCCTTTTCACCAACAAGCCGTGCCGACCAGATTGCCTCACCCGGGGATAGAGTGCCCAGCATATCGCTGATTGCCGAAAGGTCATCGGTGAATTGCACCGAACGGTTTACCAAGGGTGTACCGTCCCAATTTTTAGTTCCGTCAATTCGGAAGCCTCGGTCGTAAGCTTCATCAAGACAACCGCTGGTTTTAAGCATTTCAGCTAACTCGTTATAAGGGATGTCACGAAGCCTGCAGTTGTGCTTTATGGCAAGTGCGGCAATATCGGCACCGACCTCACCGATCTTCTTCATATCAACCACCATTCGCACACAGCTCGCAACGTCACGGTCAACGTCAAGTGCACGGCAGGGGATGAGCAGACCGTCAAGGTCTTTGGGGATGACCGATCCGTAAGGCACAGGGATAGTGGCGTTATATGCGTTGAGGTTTGAGCCGATGCACCAATCACCCAACGTTTCACCGTCAAAGGTGTTGTCCCAACCGTGCTTGTCAAAATCGGCATAGGAGTAAAACATTGGCGTTTCGGTCTTTTCGCCGTCTAAAATGCTTTGCATTGTAACGGTTTCTTCGCAAACGATGTGACGGCCCTCACGGACACCGATAAGCGGCATGTGTATCATCAGTTGGTTGGAGTTACGTTCCTCCTCCATATTGTACGAGCGTGAAAAAATCAGTGCCTTGCTTAAAGCCTCGTCATCGTATTGGTCAACTCGGCCGAAATCACGGTTGGTGTGACCCACCCACATTTTGTTGCGTGTACTCGAAACCATACTGTAAGGCTGTGTCAAGCCGTCCAAAGCACGGCCTAAACGTGAATCACAGCCTGCCATGTGGGCAACATAAGCATCACCCGTGCAATCCATAAGTACCCTGCAACCGTAGTCTACTATGCCTTGTGGGGTTATGGCTTTAACACCCTTGACCTCATTGCCGTAGATGTAAACGCCAATGACCGAGGTCTCGTAAAGTATTTGCCCGTCGGCTTTGTCGATCAGATCCTCAACCACATACTTTCGGCTTTCGAGCTGATTTCTTGTATAAAGCGTTTGAAACTCGGATACCTTGTCATCAATTTCGATGTAACGTCCTCCGGGGCAACCGAAATAGTGGGTCTGAATGCCGCCAATCGTGGTGGTGCCGCCGACACAGTTAAAGCTTTCGATGCCTAATACTTTAAGTCCGTTTTCCGACGACATAAGAGCCGCCATCGAGCCTGCAGTACCAAGACCGCAGACTATAACATCATAAATTTCCTTGAAATCAACCGAGGACATCTTGGTTTTTTGCGGCTTTCCGTTATATACTTCGGAGATATACATTAAAGCTCACCTCCCAAAATCACACCTGCATCGTAAGCAAGCAGAGGGTTGGCATAGTCTTGCGACGGCAAATGGGTAATGCCGTCACTTGATTTATTGTTATCTTTGAACGAATACTCAAACTCGTCGGCAACCATGGCAACCTTAAAGCCTTCAAGGGCGGTTGCAATATCAAAAACCTTTTTGCGCGCAACTTGATAACAGTCGTTCAAATCGACCTTGCATTTTATCACTGTATCACACTCATAACCGAATTTTTCGGTATCAAGCCCGTTGGGAAGTTTTATGTCTTTGTCGGTGTTGACAATGAAATTCAAGTGTTTTTCGGTTGCCGCATCGGGTAGGGAGCGTGTATCAATTACGGTTTTGGCCTTGTGAACACGGTAGCCCGAAACGCCGTGTGTGGTAACGGTGAAAGCATCTCCGCTATGCTCAACCGATATGATTTCGGTGTTGAGCAATACATTCTTATCGAGCAAAAGAGAGTAGAAATTAGGCGCGCACTCAAAAAGGCAGACTCTGTCACCCATAAAGGCTCCATTTTGCTCAAAATTTTTCAAAAGAGCTTTTGCGGCTTGGGTTTGGAGCGGTCTATCATAACCGTGGCCAAACTTCAGAGCATTTATAAATTCATATCCTGCCTGCGGACGGCGCTCAATGATAAGGCACCTGTCACCCAAGGCTTCGGCTACACCTGCGCCCAAAAAGGTGGCGCCCAAAACAATTACGTCAAATTCCATGTTATCACTCCCGTTAGAACACTTTGTATTTCGATTATAAGCATAATACCGCCAAATTTCTACCGATTACAGGTATATTTATTTCGATTTCTTGCAATTTGTGGAGTAATGTGCTAAAATATATTTGATTTTGAAAGGGTGACGGTATGATTATTCTTGACAAAAACAACCTGATGTGCAATATGATGACCAAAACGAGAAACGACTCGTTGTTCAGATCAGATATGACGTTTCCGGGGCTGAGGCTGTGCTATATTGTTGAGGGCAACGCTATTTGGAGGATAAACGGCATTGACCACAACATCAAAACGGGTGATATAGTTGTGTTTAACGAAACGCAGAGAAGGCGGTTTATCGATTACGGGGAGACCGAGCTGAAGTTATTTATAATGCAATTCGACCGCAGTGCCTTTGCCGACCGCAGGTACTATTATTTTTTTGGTAGGCTTATAAAGACCACAGGCTGCGTTATAAAAAATGAAACGCTTTCAAGCGTGGCAAAGGAGATATTCTGTGAGGCAACATCCGAAGGTGAGGGGAAATACGATCTGATTTCGGCCAAAATGACGGAGTTTTTTGTTAAGGCACAACGACTGTATCAGCTGACCGACATAGCTTCAGATGTGGATGAAAAATTGGCTGAGATATTGGATATTATTGATTTAAAGGAGGGGGTGATCGGCCTTTCTGAAGCCGCACGTGTTTTGGGACTTTCCGAAAGCACCTTCTCAAGAACCTTTTCAAAGCATTTTGGTATTCCTTTTAAAAAATATGTTATGATTAAAAAGATCGAAAAAGCGGTAAAGCTGCTCAAAACCACTGAATTAAAGGTGGTGGATGTGGCTTATGAGTGCGGCTTTAACAGCATAAGCGGCTTTTACGATACGTTTAAGAAGATCACGGGAACCACACCGGACAAGATATCATCTATTATTTAGTGAAGTAAAATCGCAATATATTGTGTTATGTATACCAGTGCAAAATTAGTCAAATTCTGTTGACAATTTTTGCGGTTTGTGGTAACATAATCGTGTAGTTATTCTTCATTTATTTTCGTACAAAGTTCTTTGGTTAACGAGGAGGTCGGTGAAGGCAAAAAGAGGACAAGCGTTACGGTCGTCTTATGCCCGCCGATTTTTTGCTTTATTTCGGTGTAAATTAAATTTACATATAAAATTTTTGGAGGTTAGAAAAATGAAAAAACTTCTCGCACTTTTGTTGGTTGCTTGCATGTTGTTTGCATTTGCAGCATGCGGCGGTGACAGCGACTCCACCGAGAGCGGTAACAATGATGAGGCAAAGGGTGTCAGTGATGCACTTCTTGCAGCTCCCGCTATTGAAAAGGATTTCACTGTCAATGCAGATTTTAAACTTGGTGTAATTCTTCTTCACGATGAGAACTCCACCTACGACCTTAACTTCATCAATGCTGTTAATGCCGTTAAGGAAGCACTTGGTCTTACCGATGATCAGGTTATCATGAAGAGAAACATCCCCGAGTCCAACGACTGCTATGAGGCTGCTCTGGACCTGGTTGACGAAGGCTGCAACATCATCTTCGCCAACTCCTTCGGCCACGAGACCTATATGCTCAAGGCTGCTAAGGAGTACCCCGCAGTTGAGTTCTGCCATGCAACCGGTACCATGGCTCACACCGAAAAGCTTGCAAACTTCCATAACGCTTTCGCATCCATTTACGAGGGACGTTATCTTGCAGGTATTGCAGCAGGTATGAAGCTTAACGAGCTCAAGGCTGCAGGTCAGCTCAAGGGCGACGCTCCTGTTATGGGTTATGTTGGCGCATTCACCTACGCAGAGGTTATCTCCGGTTACACTTCCTTCTATCTTGGCGCAAAGTCTGTTTGCCCCGACGTTACCATGAAGGTTCAGTTCACCGGTTCTTGGTACGATGAGAACGAAGAAAAGTCTGCAGCTCAGGCTCTTATCGCCGCTAACTGCGACCTTATTTCTCAGCACGCTGACTCTCTTGGCGCACCTACCGCTTGTGAAGACGCAGGTATCCCCAACGTTTCTTACAACGGCAGCACCTACGAGGCAGGCGAAAACACCTTCCTTATTTCTTCTGCTATCAACTGGGCACCTTACTTCCACTACATCATCAAGTGTGCTAACACCGGCGCCGCTATCGACACCGACTGGACCGGCACTATTGCTACCGGCTCTGTTGTACTTTCCGGTCTCAACCTTGATGTAGCAGCTGAGGGCACCGCTGATGCTATTAAGGCAGCTATTGAAGACCTCAAGACCGGCAAGGTCAAGGTATTCGATACCGCTAAGGACAACTTCATCCTCAAGGATGGCCAGAAGGTTACTTCCTACATGGCAGACGTTGACACCGATGCAGCATTTGAAAAGGATACCGAGGTTGTTGCTAACGGCTACTTCAACGAGTCCAGCTTCCGTTCTGCTCCTTACTTCGATCTCCAGATCGACGGTATTACCCTTGTTAACAGCAAGTTCTAATTAAAAACTAATATATAATTGGCAAGGCTGCCGCTTAATGCGGCAGCCTATGTCAAATTAAAGCGTTATTTTGGAGGATGACCGTGGAAAAACAAATTGCAGTCGAGATGAAAAACATTTCTAAACATTTTGGAAACACTTATGCTAATAAGAATGTTGATCTTGATGTTTACCGTGGAGAAATACTTGCCGTTCTCGGTGAGAATGGTTGTGGTAAGACCACATTGATGAATATGCTTGCCGGCATATATTTTCCTGACGAAGGACAAATATTTGTCGACGGTAAAGAGGTTGTTGTTTCCTCTCCAAAGGATGCTTTTGCAAACGGTATTGGAATGATCCACCAGCACTTCAAGTTGATCGATATCTTCACCGCCGCCGAAAACATTATTTTGGGTGTTGAAGAGAAGGGTAGATTTAATATTAAAAACGTAAACCAGAAGGTCAGCGAAATTGCCGACCGTTACGGCTTTAAGATCGATCCCAAGAAGAAGATCTACGATATGTCGGTTTCAGAAAAGCAGACCGTCGAGATCATTAAGGTTCTGTACCGTGGTGCAGAGATTTTGATTCTGGACGAGCCTACTGCCGTTTTGGCACCGCAGGAGACACAGAAGCTGTTTGAGATACTGCGTTCAATGCGTGATGACGGGAAATCCATTATCATTATTACGCATAAGCTGCATGAGGTTTTGTCGGTTTCCGATAGGGTTGCCGTTCTGAGAAAAGGTGAGCACATTGCTACCGTAAATACCGCCGAAACCTCTGAATCCGAGTTGACCGAGATGATGGTCGGCAAAAAGGTTGAGTTGAATATTGACCGTAGTGAGCCGATTGATCCCAAACCAAGGGTTGTTGTTGAAAACCTTTGCAGCGTAAATGAGGAGAATATTCCCGTCCTCAAAAATATTTCGTTTACCGCCAACAGCGGAGAGATTTTGGGTATTGCAGGCATTGCGGGAAGCGGTCAGCGTGAACTGCTTGAGGCTATCGCAGGTCTGCATCAGGTTTCATCGGGCTCTATTATTTATCATAACCCCAAAACCGACAGTGAAGAAAATCTAAGAAACAAAACCCCGATACAGATAAGAGAACTGGGTGTCAGACTTTCGTTTGTTCCCGAGGACCGACTTGGTATGGGTCTTGTTGCCAACATGGGTATTGCCGATAATATGATGCTTCGTTCATATAAAAGAGGCCATACCGTGCTGGTCGATCGAAAGAAGCCGACCGACCTCGCAAAGCAAATAATTGAAGAGCTTGAGGTCGTAACCCCCGATGTTAATAAAACGCCCGTCAGCAAGCTTTCGGGCGGTAATGTTCAGAAGGTTCTTGTCGGACGTGAAATTGCGGCCGCACCCAGCGTGCTTATGGCGGCATATCCCGTCAGAGGCTTGGACATCAACTCATCTTATATGATCTATAACCTGCTTAATAAGCAGAAGGAAAACGGTGTATCGGTCATCTTCGTCGGTGAGGATCTTGACGTACTGATGGAGCTGTGCGACCGTATACTTGTCCTTAACGGCGGCAGGGTTGCCGACGTTGTCGACGGACGAACTGCCAAAAAAGAGGAGATAGGCTTCCTCATGACTAAATCGTATGAAACGGAGGAATGAGTGCAATGGAAAACAATATAAAAGAACCTCTTATTCATATAACAAGACGCACCTCTGTTGATTTCAAGCGTGCAGTTCTGACCCGAATTATTGCGGTTGTTATTGCACTTGTGACGAGCGGATTGCTTGCACTTCTGCTTATCGATAAGCTCGGCGAGGCCCCCGAAAGAATCGGTGAGTTCTACAAATGCTTTATCGACGGTATTTTCTCAACGGGCGAGTTGGTCTGGACCTATTTTAAGGATGTTGCGGTTCTGCTTTGTATATCGTTGGCCGTTACTCCCGCTTTCAAAATGCGATTCTGGAACATCGGCGCCGAGGGTCAGACCTTGGTGGGTATGCTCGGTGCAATAGCCGTATCTTTTTACCTTGGCGGTAAGATCGACAACAGCCTGCTTTTGGTGCTGATGCTGGTCGCCGCAATTGTTGCAGGTGCTTTGTGGGCGTTTGTCCCTGCTGTTTTCAAGGCAGTGTGGAACACCAACGAAACCTTGTTCACCTTGATGATGAACTACGTTGCATCCTTCCTGGTCAGCTTCGTCCTGCTTCAGTGGGTGCCGAGCGGAAACGCTTTGGGTATTTTGGAGCACGGTTGGTTGCCTTCGGTTATACATGATTATTTTCTCATTATCCTTGTAACCGTCCTTTTAACCGTTGGCTTGGCCATTTATATGAACTACAGCAAGCAGGGCTATGAGATAGCCGTTGTCGGTGAAAGTGAACGCACCGCAAAGTACGTTGGTATCAACGTAAAAAAGGTCATTATTCGCACCATGCTGATTTCGGGTGCCTTGTGCGGTTTGGCCGGTTTCCTTATCGGTGCAGGTCTTGACCACTCTATCACAAGTGAATCGATCGAGGGTCGTGGATTCACCGCCATTATGGTATCCTGGCTTGCAAAATTTAAGCCTGCGTTTATGGTTATCACCGCTTGCCTTGTTATCTTCCTTGAAACAGGTGCAAACCAGATTTCCGAAACCTTCGACGTTCAGGGTGCAATGCCCGATATCATTGTCGGCCTTATCCTGTTCTTCATCAT
>JAZQCY010000153.1:0-12377 GCA_045546555.1 Acutalibacteraceae bacterium
TTTTTTCAAGCGCAAAAAAGTAACGACATCCGATAACGATAACCGATGGTCGCTTTATGCACAAAAGATGTGTGTGACCGCTATTGAATATGCAAATGAGTTTAATAAAGAATTAGATTATTCTGAAAACAGTATTGCGGATTTGGAAGAAATACTTGACTGGTATTCAAAGGATATTGCAATATCAAAGCCGACAGAAAACCAAATTTGGAGTATGTCAATTATATTCGGCTCATATTTAGGCGAAACATTATTAAAAAACGGATTTTCAAAAAATGGCTTTGAATGGGGGAAGGAGCCTTCGTCAAGCATTCCTTTACTAATCAGAAAAGACGGTTCCTATCTCACTCCAAATGATAAGGTTTATAAAAGATTAGTCAACGGCAGTGAAGACAGCGTTGTATCCTTTTACCGATTCGCCACCAAGGAATATAGGTGATTGGGGTTGAGGACGGGGTTGCTCACACCGATAATCGACAACTAACAATAAATCCCCACCGCAAGGGAATTGCGGTGGGGATTTTGTTGCAGTAATCGGATTCCGATTTAATCTTCTTTTTTGTCTTCGGATGTGCTTTCCTCAGGTGCGTCGACTTCGGGTTCGGTATCCTCGGGTTCGGTATCCTCGGGTGCGGTATCCTCGGGCTCGGTATCCTTCGGTTCTGACGGTTCGTCGTTTATGCCCTCTGCGGTTGCGGTCTTTTGGGTAAGCTTGCGTTCACGCTCGTCCATAATATCCGACAGCACAAGCTGAATGGTTGCGGCGATCGGCACACCCAAAACAATGCCCCAGAAGCCGAACAGACCGCCGCCGATGGTAATGGCCATAAGTGTATACAACGGCTGAACACCGACACGCTTGCCGATGATCCTCGGCTGAAGCACGTTGGCATCAAGCTGTTGGATGACGAGTATAACGGCACCGACGATAAGTGCGTGCCACACACCGTCGGTAACGGCGGTGAACAGTGCGACCATAACACCTGCTATCACGGCACCGAAAATCGGCACAAGGTTGGCAATTCCGATGGCAAAGCCGAACAAAGGCGCATAGTCAACACCCAAGATCAGCAATGCGATGGTCATAAGCACGGCCACGATAAGCGAATCAAAAAATGTGCTGTAGATATAGGTGTAGAAAATACCCGATATTTTGGAAAGATAGCGGCGAAGCTCCGAAACCTTGTCGTTTGGTACGAAAAGCCTCAAGAAGCGTCCGACCGAGTGGATAAGCGTGTCACGGCTTGCAAGCATATACACCGATGAGAAAATGGCAAGCACGGTATCGACAATGGTGGTGCCGACCTTGTAAACACCGTTGGCAACCGAGGTCAGCTTTTCAAAGCTGATTTCCGAGATATAATTTTCAATTCTTAAAGCCTCGGTGATGCGGCTGGCCTCAAAGCCCAAAATTGTACCGTTTTCATCACAGTGAGAATAAATAAAATCGTTCAACTGCTTGTAATAGGCTTCACGGTTTTCGTAAAGGCTTATAAGACTGTTGACCAACCAAGGGATTATCAGCACAAGCAGCACCGCAATGACGGCCAAAGCCAAGATGTATATAATAGAAACCGAAATACCTCGTGAGTGCTTGTTGATAAAGCAGGTGGGCTTGGTCTTTTTTAACAGATTTTCGATCTTTACGCAGGGGATATACAAAACGAAGGCAATGGCAAAGCCGACGATAAACGGGCTGATTATCGACAGAAAGGTTTTGATGCCACCCCATATCGCAGGCATGGATGCAAGTATCTCTCTGAAAATAATTATGGCTGCAACGAACAAGAATGCCATAATCCAGATTGACAACTTCTTGTGCTTTTGGTAAAATTTCATTAGTGACCTCCGTTTTAATTCGGTTGGTATACCTATTCTTAATTTTATTATACTTACTGATATTGTCGATTTCAAGTTTTTGTTAAAATTTTTCACACAAATTTAAGGAGTATTTTTATGCAGTTGACCGATCCGAAAGTAATCAAGGAAGTGCTTTCAAAAAACGGCTTTTCCTTTAAAAAGAGTTTGGGCCAAAATTTTCTGGTTAATCCGTCGGTTTGTCCGAGAATGGCTGACAGCGCTGTTCAGAATGGGGAAGAGGCCGTTATTGAGATTGGCCCCGGTATCGGAGTGCTTACGGCCGAGCTTGCCAAACGGGCTAAAAACGTCGTTTGTATTGAAATAGATGAAAGATTGCGCCCTGTCTTGCCCGAAACCTTGTCCGAGTTTGACAACGTTGAGATAATCTTCGGCGACTGCATGAAGCTTGATATCGCCAAGATAATCGAAGAACGCTTTAAGGGCAAAAAGGTTTCGATCTGCGCCAATCTGCCTTATTATATAACATCACCAATCATAATGATGCTGCTTGAAAGCCGTTTGCCCGTGACCTCGATAACCGTTATGGTGCAAAAGGAGGCGGCCGACCGCATTTGTGCCGAGGTCGGCAGTAGGGAAGCGGGTGCCGTTACCGTTGCTGTTAATTACTACAGTCAGCCCGATGTGCTTTTCCACGTGTCACGTGGCTCGTTTATGCCGCCGCCCAACGTTGACAGCTCGGTCATAAGGTTAGATGTTCGCCCAAAGCCGCCTATTGCCTTAACCGACGAGCAGGGCTTTTTCGGCTTTGTTCGTGCCGCCTTCGGTCAGCGACGCAAAACGCTTGTCAACTCGGTCAGCGCTTTGGGACGGTGGTCGAAGGAGTCGGTTCGAAATGCACTGTTGTCGGCAGGTTTGCCCGAAACGGTACGTGCCGAGGCTTTGAGTATGGATGAGCTTTCGGCCGTGTTTAATGCGTTGGAATGAGTAGTGTCATCCTGAGCTTCAGCCAAGGATATTAACAATCGTTTACAGTTTTTATTTAAGATTCTTCGGAACCTTGTTCCTCAGAATGACGAAACTACAGCATTATGTAAACCAAGGCTAGCAGTAAAAGCTCATCGGTTTCCTCGGTGGACAGCAAAAATATAAGTGCTATGATTATCAGCACGTCGTTGTCTATTTTAAGATTTTGAAAATTAAAGATCTTCAGAATATCAAGCCCTTTAAATCGACTTAACAGACCGCCTTTTTTGGGCTCTTTAGCGTTTGAGGGCTTGGTGCTCTCGGGTGGGGCGGGCTTATGATTCTGTCTGCCGTTTTGTGTTTGGCCTTGCTCGGGACGGTTATTGTGGCTTTGAGCGTGTGAGCCTCGGCGGTCGTTCATTCTGACAAAGTTTGGCACGGGCGGCATATCGTTGCCGGTTACCGCACGGTTGGCCCGTTGTTGCATTTCTTTGATGCGCCGTTCGGCATCACGTTGCATTTCGGCCATCGAGCGTTGTTGATTGTCAGCCATTTCGTCACCACCTAAATAATATCTAAAAGCCCCTGCTCACGCAAAACGGGGAGCAGGGCAATTATCCTCAAAAGCTTTACCGCCTTGTCAACTCGGTCACGGCGTTCTTCTGATAAGTGTGGCTTTAAGGCCAGCAAAAGTTCCGACCGTCGGTCGTTCTTTTGGTTGTTAAAGGCCGACATAAGCCCCATAATTTTGCCGATATCAAGGCCCTCGGGAAGGGAAAAACCGCCGTCAGAGGCGGTGTCGGCTTCATCCGTTTGTTCGGATGTATTGCTGAAAAGATTTTCAGCCACCGACATTATTTTGCTCATACCGTCGGGGTCGGACAAAAGCTGCGATATCTTTCCTGCGATGTCATCCATTTTCCCTTCACCTCGGTTTGTCAGTTTTTCTTTAATCTGTTGGCAATGTCCTCGGTCAGCTTTTTATCGGCCATAACCGATCTGACCTTGTCGGCCGAGCTTTTATCCATTTTTTCCAGAATGCCGTCAATGTTGCCCGACATTGCGGTGTTCTTCAGTTGTTCGGGTGTCATACCCAATTTTTTGGCCGCCATATTTATCATTTTTTCAATTTGCTTTTCATCCATTGAAAATACACCTCTTTTCATATATAATATATGTTGTAACGGCTTGTATGATAACGGATGAAGCTATTTGATTTTGGGAGTGAAGCCTTTTGCGCATACTTGTTATGTCGGATTGCCACGGTAACCGACGTGCTTTGGAAACGGTGCTTGACCGCCATGCTGATATAAAGCAGGTGTTTTATCTTGGTGACGGTGTGGGTGCGGTTGACGAAATTAAAATGTTCTATCCCGATAAAACCTTCCACATAGTTTCGGGTAACTGCGATTGGGGCTCGGATTACCCCTCATACGGCGAAACGGTTTTAGAGGGTGTGAGGATAATCTATACTCACGGACACCGCTACGGTGCAAAATACGGTACCGAAAGGCTTTTTGAGACCGCAAACAATGTGGGAGCCAAGCTTGTGCTTTACGGCCACACGCATGCGGCAAGGCAGGAATACCGTGAGGGCGTCTACGTTATCAATCCCGGAGCACTTCACGGCGCACGTGAAGGTCGTGAGGGTTATGCTATAGTTGATATTTCATCTGCGGGTATAATGCCTTCGCTGATGCAGATTTAAAGAGGAAGATAAATGAGAAAAGAAAAGAAACAATTGCAACAAAGCAACGTTGCCCATCTTAAAAACAACCCCCACCGTGAGGTCGATAATATCGAGCATTCCACGGCACCTACAAGGATAATAGTAGCAAGCTTTTTCATTGTAATACTTATTGGAACATTGCTTTTATGTATGCCTTTTTCATCGGCAGAGGGCAGGTTCACCGACCCCTTGACCGCCGCCTTTACCGCCACGACATCGACCTGCGTTACAGGCCTTGTTTTAGAGGACACAGGCAGCTATTGGTCGTTTGTGGGTCAGCTGATAATACTCATCCTTGTGCAGGTCGGCGGTATCGGACTCGTCACGTTTTCGGCCTTCTTTCTGGTCATCTTCCGACGAAAGCTCGGGCTTAACGGAATGGTGCTGACACAGTCGTCCACCGGTTCAAGCTCGTTACAGCACTTGAAATCGTTAGTCAAGATAATCGTCGTGTCTACCTTAGTGATTGAGGCGGTCGGCGCCGCACTTTTAAGCATTCGGTTCATACCGCAGTTCGGTACGGCCAAGGGATTATGGATAAGTATTTTCACCGCCGTTTCGGCTTACTGCAACGCCGGTCTTGACCTTTTCCCTGGTGATTTCACATCATTGACGGCCTATTCGGGTGACGTGTTGGTCAATGTTGTTGTAATGATGCTGATAGTTCTGGGCGGAATGGGCTTCCTTGTGTTTCAGGATTTTCTTTTCTACCGTCGCAACCGCCGTTTGATGCTTCACACCAAGGTCGTGCTTATTGCAACGGTTGGACTTATTGTTTTTGGTGCGGCGATCTTCTTCGGCTTTGAGTATTCCAACCCCGACACATTAGGCAACCTTTCACTCAAGGACAAGATTATGGCGTCGTTCTTCCAGTCGATCACGTTGCGAACTGCAGGCTTTAACACCATTGACATTGGTGCGTTGCGTGATCCAACCAAGCTTGTGAGCTGTGTTATGATGTTTATCGGTGCGGCACCGGGTTCAACGGGTGGCGGTGTTAAGGTCACCACCTTTGTCGTGCTTATAATGACGGTCATTGCAACCTACCGAAACCGTAATGAAACGGTCATTCTGCACCGCAGGGTAGGTCATTCGGTGGTGTATAAGGCCATGTCGCTGATGGCGGCAGGAATAGCCGTTGTGGTGCTTGTTACCTCGGTTATTGTTATAGAAAACGGTGACGTTGGTGTTATCGATGCTATGGTCGAAGCCTCATCGGGCTTTGCAACCGTTGGATTGAGCGCCGGCATAACCACTGCTCTCGGTGTGGTTTCAAAGATTACTCTAATACTGACCATGTTCGTCGGTCGAGTGGGCACCCTTTCGCTTATAATGGCATTGACCCTAAAGGAATACGAGCGTGAGGATAAAAAGGTGCTCCCCGAGGGTGAAATTATGGTAGGTTAGGTTGGTTGACTTTTTATTGTAAAAGTAGTACAATACCGTGTGGTAAATATGAAAGGCTGCGAACAGTAAAAATTTTACTATTTTACTAAAATTAGGCCTATTTTACCGTAGTAAAACATTGAAAATGTGATATATTAGACCCAAAGTTCTTTTTGGAGGCGTATATTTATGGAAAAAACATTGGTTGTTATGGCGGCAGGTATGGGAAGCCGTTTTGGAGGACTCAAGCAGGTTGCGGCAGTTGGACCCGACGGTCAGGCTATTCTTGACTTTTCGGTCTACGATGCTAAAAAGGCCGGCTTTACCGAGGTCGTTTTTGTTATCAAGCATGCAATTGAGCAGGAGTTTAAGGCAACCGTCGGCGCACGTGTTGAAAAGGTACTGCCCGTAAAATATGTTTTCCAAGAGCTTGATGCTTTACCTTCGGGCTTCACCGTCCCCGAGGGACGTGAAAAGCCGTGGGGTACGGGTCACGCAATCCTTTGCTGTAAGGATGTTGTGAAAAATCCGTTTGCTGTTATCAATGCAGACGATTTCTACGGTGCTTCGGCATATCAGAAGATATCCGAGGGCCTTGAGGACACCGATAACTTCTGCATGGTCGGCTTTAAGCTTTCCAACACCGTTACCGAAAACGGCTATGTTTCACGTGGCGTTTGCTCGGTTGAAAACGGCTTTTTGGTCGATGTTGATGAGCATACCAAAATCGCAAGTGATTGTTCGTTTGTCCGTGAGGACGGCTCGGTCGGAAGCTTAGCACCCGATACCATCGTTTCGATGAATATGTGGGGCTTCACACCCGATATTTTCAATTATCTCGGAGAATTTTTCGTTGACTTTATGAACGAAAAGGGAACCGAATTAAAGTCCGAGTTCTTCCTGCCCAGCGTGGTTGACAGCCTTATCAAATCGGGCGAGAAAAAGGCCAAGGTGCTGGTTGCCGAGGACAAGTGGTACGGCGTTACATATAAAGAGGATCTTGAGGCGGTCGTTTCGGCCATCAAGGCTTTGTGCGATGCAGGAAAATACAAGTTTTAAGAGTGATTTTTGATGAATGATTATATTTCGGCGGCCAAAATTGCCGCAAGTGAGATCGTAGAGATCGGAAAACTGAAAAAAGGTCAGATCTTGGTGGTTGGTTGCTCGACAAGTGAGATCACCGGCAGTAAGATCGGCACACAGTCGGTGCCCGAGGTGGCCGAGTCGGTCTGTAAGGCTATCAAGGATGTGCTTGACGAAAAGGAGATATACCTTGCCGCACAGTGCTGTGAGCATCTTAACCGTGCAATAATTATTGAGCGTGAGCTGGCCGACCGTCTGGGACTTGACACCGTGAACGTTGTTCCCCAACCCAAGGCAGGCGGCTCGTTTGCCACGGCGGCGTATAAGCTGTTCAAAGAACCGGTTGCGGTTGAAGGCATCCGTGCCGATGCAGGTCTTGACATTGGTCAGACCCTTATCGGCATGCACTTGAAACCCGTTGCGGTGCCCGTCCGTCTTTCGGTCAAGGCAATAGGTGATGCAATACTCACCGCCGCAAGAACGAGGGCCAAATTCATCGGCGGCCAAAGGGCTGTTTATGATGAAGAATTGATGTGATCGTAAGAAGGAATCCCTCCGTCTTTTTGCTTCGCAAAAATCCACCCGCTTACTGCGGCGGTCCCCTCTGTCCTGCGGACATCTCCCCATTTTATGGGGAGTTACCCTTTAGGCAAGGGAGGCTGAGTGGCGGGTGCCGTGCAGTTTACGATGAAGATTTGATGTAAAAAAGAAAGCACCTTGAACGTTGCGTTCAAGGTGCTTTTTTGTGGGTTGGTTAGATTTTACTGCAAATCCTCGAAATAATCTTCAAGGTTGCTTGCGGCTCGACTACCGATCTCAAAAATCTCGCCGTTAGGCATATAAACAAAATAGCGTCCTTCGGGAGTTTTTTCCATTTTAAGTATCTGCTGGGGATTGAGCCAAATCCTTCCTCCGTTTGGGGTATCGATCATAATACGTGAATCTGCCATAAGAAGTGCCTCTCTTTCTTGGTGTTTTATTTTTCCATTTTCAGTATATACTGTGCTGTCAAATTTGTCAATCACTTAGTTTGAAAACAAGTGCAATTGAGCGCTGCCGTTTTATTGGCGTTGACTTTTTGAATAAGAAGAATAGTTTGAACAACCAAGGACAGAGGGGTCGTTAAAGTGTTCTCTGTTCTTTTTCTTTGGCTTTTGCAAGACACCGCCTTGACAAAAAATCTGCGGTGTAATAGAATATAGTTGTACCCGTCACCAAGGAGGTTCCAATGGAAAAGGTTGATTTAGTAATAGGCATAGTTTATACCGTTTTAACGGCGTTGATGTTTTATAAAGGCTTTTACACGGTTTTGGGCTTTCTTTCAAGACCTAAAAGATTTTCGCCAGCCCCCATGACCCGCAGATACGGCGTTATCATAGCCGCCCGCAACGAAAACAAGGTTATAGGTCTGTTGATCGACAGTTTAAAAAAGCAGACCTATGCCAAGGAAAATTATCAGATATTTGTTGTTGCTGATAACTGTACTGATGATACCGCAGAAATTGCCCGTGCGCACGGTGCTACGGTTTACGAGCGCCACTGTCCCGAAAAGGCACGAAAGGGTTGGGCGTTGGAGTATCTTTTTGAAAATATTGAAAAGGATTACGGCATCCAAAGCTTTGACGGCTTCGTGTTTTTTGATGCAGACAACATTGTTGCGCCCGACTATATTGAGCAGATGAACAATGCTTTTGCCACGGGTTGCGATGCCGTTATCGGCTACCGCAACACCAAAAACTTTGACCGAAACTGTATTTCAGCGCATTACGGTATCCATTTTATGCGAAGCTCTATGACACTTCACCGCCCGCGTGGAAGATTAGGCTTGTGCACACACATTGCAGGAACGGGATATTTGCTGTCGTCCGAGCTTTTGAAGGATGGTTGGCATTATTCCTGCCTGACCGAGGATACGCAGGCTACGATGGACTTTGCCGTGCAGGGTAAGCGTATCGAATACTGTGAAGCGGCCGAGTTTTATGATGAGCAGCCGTATCAGTTCAGCGTAATGGCCCGTCAGAGGATACGCTGGGCAAAGGGTCGACTTGCCTGCTTTTTGGCGTTTGGATATAGGTTGCTTTTCGGTATTTTCAAGCGCTTTGGCAAGCAAAAAAACGCACAAGCTGAATATGTTGAGGCTGACGTTCAGGTCAAGAGTTCCTTTAAGGATAAGGTTTTGAATGTCGGAACAAAGGTTGCAGGCTTTTTTGGTAAATTGATAAAGCCAATCGGCAAAAATTTCTCCTGCTACGATATGTTCTTTTATCTTTTCCCAAATTCGATGTTCTTTATGCTGGTCAACCTTGCACAGTACATTGCAAGCTTTATCGTTGCATTTCATCTTGGTCAGGTGGTAGCCGAAGGTGCAGGCGAATGGGTGATAACGGGGCTTGGGCTTTTGTTTGGCTCGGTGTTCTCATATCTTGGCAGTATTTTGTTGGGGTTGGCAGTCGTGATAAGGGAGTGGCAACACATCCACTGCTCCAAGGGTAAAATGGTTTGGTATCTGCTTACATGGCCCTTGTTCGATATGCTTTATGCCTATCTTTGCATACTTTCACTGTTTATGCACGTAAAGTGGAAGCCCATCAAGCATGATGAAGCCATAAGCATCGAGGATCTTAAAAAGGATAATTCAAAATAACATAATAAAACACGGTTGCTGTGAGAACGGCAACCGTGTTTTTGTATAGTGTTTATTTACCTTTTAAAGAAGTCGAAAAAACCACGTTTTAAGGGAGTTGCGGTTAGGGATAATTCGCCCAAAACAGCGACTTTTTGCGGTCTAATGCGTCAAAAGCCCACGGTACACGTCAGTGTTACCGTGGGCTTTTTCCTTTTATAGCTACAAAAATTCATCTGTTTTGGGTGCAGGGCAGTTTTGGAGGATGAAATTTGAAGATGTTGCGAAGTTGACAAGTGCAGGAATACTGCCGTATCTCAAGGCTTTTCAACAAGCGGCGGCTCAAATTTCACCGAAAACCCGATTTCTCCCTAATCGCAACTCCCTTTCGGGAGGCTTTCTGAATGCATCGGGGCCTTTGGCCAATAGCTCGGCTTCAAAATCCAAGTCCATATTTTTACCTGTCGGCTTTTGCCTAAACTCAAGGTCGAGCTTTCCCCAAAACCAAAAAGCTTTTGGTTCAAAAAGGCTTTGTTCGAAGTTACAGACTGTCGATATATCGGCAGGCATTGATGGCGGCAACCGCACCGTCGGCGGTGGCGGTGGTGACCTGACGAACCGTCTTCTGACGGCAGTCACCTGCGACAAATATGCCGGCTGTTTTAGTCAGGCACTTCTCGTCGGCGTCAATATAACCGTTTTTATCAAGGTCGGCAACGTTCTTGAACGGCTCGTTCTCGGGGACAAGGCCGATTGCAACAAACATACCGTCCAAGTCGAGCTTGGTTTCGGTGCCGTCGGCGGTCTTCAAAAGTGTGATACCGCTAAACTCGGGAGTGTCGTTAATAGCCTTGACGACGGTTCCCAAAATAACCTCAACATTGCCACGCTTGGCCAAAATCTCCTGCAAGCGCTGTTCACCCGTGAGGAAATCAAGGTTCTGGATAACGTAGACCTTTTTGGATGTCTCGGACAAAAGGATGGCCTCCTGCAAGGCAGAGTTTCCGCCGCCGATGAGGGCAACCGTCTTGTTGGCATAAAATGCACCGTCACAAACGGCACAGAACGAAATACCGTCACCGATAAAGCGCTCCTCGTTGTCGAGTCCTAAATGGCGGTGCTGTGCGCCTGCGGCAATGATGACCGATTTACACTCATACTCGTTGCCGTCCTCGGTCACGACCACCTTGGTGGCACCGTTGTCCTTGATCTCAAGTGCGTTTTCGATCTCAACCTCGGCACCCTGCGACAACACCTGCTCGGTCATTTTGTCGGCAAGCTCGCTTCCGCTGACCGATTCAAAGCCGGGGTAGTTTTCAACCTTGGGGGAGAAGGTGATCTGTCCGCCAAAGCCTGCCTTGTCAAGAATAAGCACGGTTTTGTTGGCACGTCGAGCATAAACGGCCGCAGTAAGACCTGCAGGGCCTGCACCGATAATTACTATATCATACATAATTAGTACCTCGTAACTGAATAGTTGTTTTTGGCCCCCTTTAGGCAAGGGGGCCGTCAGATGGTTTTGATGATATTTTAAGCGTTAGCCTGAATAAACTTCTTGATGTTGGGAACCATGGTGAACTTCTCAAGCTCGCCGTTCTTTACAACAACAAGGGTGGGAGCCTGCTTGATGCCCAACGACTCGGTTAAGGCAACGTTCTGCTCAGCCAAAACCTTCTGATAATTGATGTTGGCCTTGTCGAGCAACGATTCAGCTATCTTACAGTTGGGGCAGGTTGCCGACTTGAAGAGGTAGATTCCGTCGGCCAAGGTTGCGGCCTTTTCCTCGCAAGCGCAAGCGGCAGCCTCTTCCTTGGGGCCGTTGTGGGTCAGCACGGAGGTGGCGATGTTGTAGGTCTTACGCTCCTTGTACTCCTGCGACTTACCGTCGTTCCAGTTCTTAACGGGACGGTAGTAACCGGTGATACGGCTGTAGACCTCGGTCTCACGTCCGCACTTGGGACAGCTGTACTGCTCACCTGCGATGTAACCGTGGTCGGGACATACCGAGTAGGTCGGTGACAGAGTGTAGTAGGGCAGACGGTAGTTTTCTGCGATCTTGCGGATAAGATCGGCGGCTGCGTGCCAATCGGGAAGCTTCTCACCAAGGAATGCGTGGAATACGGTACCCGAGGTGTAAAGGGTCTGAAGCTCATCCTGAATGTCAAGAGCGGTGAAGATATCGTCGGTGTAGCCAACGGGCAGGTGAGACGAGTTGGTGTAGTAAGGAGTCTCACCGTCGGAAGCACAGATGATGTCGGGGTAGTGCTTGCGGTCATGCTTGGCAAGACGGAACGAGGTCGACTCGGCAGGGGTTGCCTCAAGGTTGTAAAGGTCACCGTACATCTCCTGATAGTCGGAAAGTCTCTCACGCATGTGGTTGAGAACCTGCTTGGTGAACTCCTGGGTCTCCTTGGTGGTCATATCCTTTCTGATCCACTTTGCGTTAAGACCTGCTTCGTTCATACCGACAAGACCGATGGTCGAGAAGTGGTTGTTGAAGGTGCCGAGATAACGCTTGGTGTAAGGATAAAGTCCCTCGTCCAAAAGCTTGGTGATAACGGTACGCTTGACCTTCAAAGAACGTGCTGCAACGTCAAGCATGTGATCCAGACGCTTATAGAAATCAGCCTCATCATTGGCAAGGTAGGCAATTCTCGGCATATTGATGGTGACAACGCCGACCGAACCGGTGGACTCACCGCTACCGAAGAAGCCGCCCGACTTCTTTCTGAGCTCACGAAGGTCAAGTCTCAAGCGGCAACACATCGAACG
>JAZQCY010000154.1:0-8955 GCA_045546555.1 Acutalibacteraceae bacterium
CTTACGGGCGCATCGTGATGCGCCCCTACGAGATATCTTAAAGTCTGGCGTAGGGGCGATTCACGAATCGCCCGTTTTTGTATCACAAAACCGCCGTTGTGTCAACGGCGGTCTGCTGTTTTGTTTAGTTGCGTCTGCAACGGCAGATACGGATGATCGTCCATACGCCGAGTGCAACAAAAAGCACCACAGCCAGCACGATAAATGTGGCAATGTTGGCGAGTATGGCGGCCGAAACGGCGGCACCGACCAAAAGGCCTATGACAGCAAACAGCAACGCCGCCAAAATTCCCGGCACGGCAAAGGTGCAACCCGCCTCACGGCAAGAATTGCAGGAATCGTAATCTCTCATAAAAACCATCCTTTGTTTTTTTTGATTTCCGAGGGAATCCCCCCTTTAAAATCATATGCAAAAAGGACAAGGGCGGTTACAAAAAGGGAACCGCTAAAGTGGTTCTTTAGCGGTTCCCTTTTTTTATTTGCTGATCACGAAAACTAATTACTGTGCGTTCATGGCGGCCATAACGTCGTTATAGCTGTAGGATACCGACTCGGTATAGACGGTCTTGCCGTCAACCACGGCGTACATAGCAACCGTGATCTTGGTATCAAGCAGGTTGGAGCTTACGCCCTCACGGGTAAGACCTGTGAGAATAAGCTGATAGTCATAATATTTCTCGCCGTAGGCATCGGTTCCGACCTCATAAACGATCTCGTCCATACCGTCGGCCTTGACCTTGGCTGTAACGGCAAGGTTGCCCTTATAGTCGGCAATGTCACCGCCGCCCAAAGCGTCGTTGGGAACTGCTATAAATCCAAGCTCTGAAGCATTGGTTCTGAACTCGGCAGTAACCCTTGACTTAAAGCGGATACCTGCAGAAACATAAGGCTTTTCGGGCGTTGCGGCCTGCTCTGAACGGATGGAGCTGACCTGCTGCATTGCGATATCCTCGGTTTCGGCGATCTTGGTCTTGGTGATCACAACGTTGTCGATAAAGGACGAATAAGAGTATGTGTCAGCTGTGCCCTCGCAGGTAATAAGCACCAAAAGCTTGGCATTCTTGCCCATTTCGGCAATCGACGGCATTGTGAACTCAACGGTATGGTTGGTATAGACCTGACCGACTGCGGTCACATCTATGGCTTCTCCAAGTTTAAGACCGCTTGCGATAACGGCCGACGACGAGCTTCTGACCGCCATAAGCTGATAGGTAACGGTGGTGCCTGCAGTCAGCGACGAAACGCACTCATCAAACGAAACGGTGTACTTTGTGTTGGGTGTCAAAATGTAGCCGAACTGATCACCCGTGTAGGCATTGTCGTCACGTGCAAGGTAAAGACCAACCTGCGGAATGGTGTTTTTACCGTTGATCTTAATGGCATAGTTTCCGCCAAAGGAACGGCTGTAGGTACAAAGTGATGCGGCACTTGCCGAAATAATACCCGAAACACCGTTAGCGTTGCCCGAAATGTTTTTGTAGGTCAAAAGCTTGTCAAAGGTCAAGGTGACCGATGAGCTTTCGATTGAGGACGAACCGTCGGCGTTGTAGTATCTTGCCGAAATTCTTGTTCCGTTTTCGGGAACCTCGGTCACGGTAACACCCTCGGAATCGACCCAAGCCTCGAACTCACAGCCGTCGGGAGCATTGTTACCGTCGGGCAATACAGTGAGGTCTGCGGCATTGGCATAATACAGCTTGCCGTTGTCATTAAAGGTCACAACATCGGCGGCAGTAGCATCGACAGTGGCCGAAATGGTCACGTTGTCAAGCAGAACCGTTACCGTACTGTTGCTTTCTTTGTTCACAAAGAACGACAGATACTTGTTGTCCCCCATTGTTGCGGCATCGGGCGTGGTGAAGGTATCGGTATAGGCCGTGTAAGAGGATATCTTACTTGCAACGGCGTGTGAAGCCAATGTATAGCCCTCGCCCACCTCGGTCTTTACATAGGTCGAAAGTCCTTTAACACCAAAGGTTATATTGGCGGTGCTTGTTGCTATATAATACGTAACCGTGTACTTGCGGTTGGGCTGAAGCTCGTATGCGGCACTAAGCCCATTGGCCACAGTGTTATTTTTGCCGAATATAATAGCGGTCTCCTGACCGGGAGAGGTTGCCCACTTAATGGCGCCTGTACCATTGACACCTTCGCCACGACACATAATTCGGTCGGCCGAGCCGTCGGCGGTTGATGCGGCTATACCCTTGACATTACGTGTGGTAGTTCCGCCGAGTTGGCCGTAGTCATAGGATGCTTTATCAAAATCAAATGTCACCGACTCGGTTCTGCCCATTGCCGAAAGCTCGGATTTGATGGCATCGACCTCGTCTATCTTGGCACTTTCCTTTGAAACGGGGTCTTTTATCTCATCCCACTTGTACTCAAAGCGTACAATCGAAGGCACACCCGACGAGGTGTTGGTGTATGCTCTGGTGTAGGTGATTACGTTGAAATAGGTCTCCCCGTCCTTTTCGTGGAAGAAGCTCTCGGCATAGAAGCCGTCACCGCCGTTGGTGCCGGTGTTCTTGGGCTGAAGCTCAACGTAGGTTTCCAAAGACAAGGTTGCGGGGTCCATTCTGAAAAGCGGCAGCTCCATAGCATTACCGACGTCGTTCAGAATACTGCGGAGAATGAGGTAGTATTCGCCGTCCTTCAGAATGATCTCGGCCTTGCCGTTATGGTCGATACAGTCAAAATCGACGCCGATGTTGCGGATCTTATCAGCAGTTCCGTCAAGGTTCAGAAGAGCCGCCTTGGTGACCTTTTTGTCACCACGTCCGACAAACACGAGTTTACCGTCGTAATACTCAATGGTAGACTCATTGAAGGCATATTTCAGCTCATTGGTAAGGTTGTTGACATACTCCCAAGTCTCACAGTTATCCGACGACTTTACAAGACACATATAGTCAAGCGAATCGTCGTTATTAAGCTGGGGATCCTTGGCGGCCAGCATATACACGTCGTTGCCGACAATGGCGTAGTCGTGAACTACCGAGTAGTGATGACCGAACTGATCGGTGGGCTGCTGCTCCTTTACCCAGGTCTCACCCTCGTCGGTCGAGCGGAACACAAGCGACTCATAAGGATCGGCCGCATTGTTGGAATGCTGTACGTTAAGGGTGATGTAAAGATCGCCGTTGGGCAGTATCATAAGATCGGCGTTTTGTGCATTATATTCTGCCACACCGGGGTCATAAATGACCTTCTGCTCAATAACCTCCTCGGTGGTGGGATTGTAGATAATGCAATCAAGCACACCGTGGCTGTATGCGTGCTTAACACCGCGGTGGAAGATGATAATAGCCTTTTCGTCACTCACCTTCTTAACCGAAGGGAATGCAGAATAGAGCAGATCGTTGGCGGTATCGTGTCCGCATTGCTCAGGTGTAGCAGAGGACAAAATCTGTGCCTTAATATACTCGGGGATATACTTTTCAACGTGAACCTCATTGTGAATGGGGGTTACAAGGTTATCGAAATATACCTCGCCGTTTTTGTCCTTGTTGGAAAGATAGCAGGCTCCCGAATAGCCATAGCCTACACCACTGCTGTAGTAAGCCATATTTTCGGCAATTGCGGTACCGTTGATGTAAGCCGATGCGGTTTCTTTTACGGGGTCGGCAACGATTTTAACGGTAAACCACTCGCCTGCCTTGTAGGTCGAAACGATTTTTGAGGTTGCATAAAGATTACCGTCGGCATCGCCCGTTACGGCAAACTGAATACGACCATCAAACTGATCGGGGAAAATACCGACCTGCCAATTGGAAAGTACAGGCACATAAACATCTACCGAAACCTCAAAGCTGTTGGAAATTTCGGTAAAATAGTATGTAGCACTTGCCGCAGTTCCTGCCGAATCGACCAACAGAGCCTTGTTATCGGGCTTTACGGGGTCGGGGTAAACGATGACCGTGCTGTCAGCCTCGCAAGGGAACTCGGGGGTATGGTTATACTCAATACCCTCAAAATCGTAGGTCGACACTGCGTTGCTTCCCGACTGAACCGTAGTTTCGGGCTCGGTGGCGCAGGCGGTAAATGCCGAAATGCTCAAAGTGGCCATCAGCACAATGCAAAGCACCAATGATACCGTTTTGAGAATTGCGGTTTTTGTGAATTTGGAATTAGCGGTTTTCATATTTAAACCGTCCTTTCAAATAAAAATACATTATCTAACTACAATCTATTATTACTCAAAATGCAAACGGTTGCAATCGCAAAAAAGGACATTATAAAATAAAAGTGTCCGAAAATGATACTTTTTTAAACCGGTCATACCAAACGAGTTACAATGTATCTTGTAAAAAGACTAACGGAGCCAAACCGATCGGTTCAGCTCCGCAAATAATCATTCAACACGAACGGTTCCGTCCTCCAAAACGGTGACGGTCATATTGTCCTTAACGTACTCCAAAAACTCGTCTCCGAGGCAGTCGATGACCGGCATGGTGACGCTGTCGACCCAAACATCGGCCAAAACGGCACCTGCGGCGGCCAAGGAGTCAATGTGGTTGGCAAACAGCATACAGGCAGGCTGACGGCCCATTGCGCAGGCGCAATAAAGCACAAGACCGCCCGTGGTGGAGCCTATGGTCTGCGGCAGGCACAAAGCCTTACCGAACATCGGCTTTTCGTAAAGATCGGGGTTGGACTGATCTCCACACTTGACCTTTTTGTCGCCAAACTGCAGAGCCATCTGCATAGATGCAAGGGTATTAAAGCCCTGACGGGTCACAACTGCTGGTGCGGTGACCGTTCCGGGGGTGACTACACGTCCTTTAAACTCTCTCATATCATTTACCTCCCTTGGTGATGGCCAACAAAATCTCGTCATCGGTGTAGTATCTTGCACTTGTATAGGTGCGAAGCTTGTTGGACGAGGTGATGACCGGCATCTTCTTACAAAGCGGATTGTTCATATACATCAGAGGACAGATGTAAGAGGTTATAACACCGGTAGCCTTTAAACGGTCGGCATACTCGGTCTTGTTAAACTGCTCCAAAACCTTGGGTGCGGCAGTAAACACGGTGGGGATGACCACCTTTTTGTTGCCGTGCTCTTTAAGTGCGGCCTCAACCTTATCGGTCCAGGACTTCAACTGCTCAAGGCTCATGTGCGGACAGCCCATAAAGCAAAGCTTAGGCGTTGCATCGGGGTTCTTCCACACAACAGGATAGTTGTTCTTGACCCTTTCAAGCTCAGCATCGTCGATGATATACTCCTTAGCACCCTCTTTGATAAGCTCCTTGCCCGATTCAACCGCTTCGGGAGTGAGGTTTTCGATGTGGTAAAGTCCGACAGCACCGTTGGAGGCGGGGGCGGCACCAAAGTCCTTCAGATAGGTGCAAGCGGCATCATTAAGCTCGTTTCCGAGCCACTTGTCAAGCCCCACGATATAAGGAACATCCTCCATGACCTTCATACCGATGGCAGAGCCAAGCAGCTGTGCCTCGGGCTTTTTGGTGGTTTCGATCTTCACGACCCAGGTGGCCTTTCTGCCCTCATCGGTCAGCAGACCGAAGTAAGGAACAAAGCCGACGATCGAGCCCATAATGTCGATAATACCCGAGTTACGGTTGCAACGTGCGCCCAGTACAGAGTTGGCATAAACAACGGCCGAGGACTCCGCCCAGGAAAGGATATCTCCCTTTTTAGGCTTGTTGCCGACCTCATCCATATAGCAGGTGCAGGTAAAGGCATCCTTATCCATAAGGCCGAGCTCTTTAAGCTGTTCCTCATAAAAATCCTGCTTTGTATACATAAATTTGTTGAAAACAAAGTTCTGCAGGAAGTTGGCAGGAACGTTTTTGTCCAACGGTCTCGGGTCGACCGAAAATTTCTGACCCGACATAACGCCTGCATCCAATAACTGCTGCATAAGGTCATAAACGGGTGACATTACCTTGAGACCGAACGAGGTGACAAGGTGGTTGTAATTTGATGTGATAGGCACCAACTTTTCAGCCTCAAAAGCGTCACCGTACATGACCATAGTCTTCATAACCTTGGCCATGGTTTCGCCTTTAGAACCGTCAAGTATAGCCTGCTGTTCTTGAGTTAACTGCATAAGATACACTCCTTTTTTTCGGAACGACGAACTCCCTCAGGCGGCTTTGCCGCCAGCTCCCTCTGGGAGGGAGCCTATGCCGTTCCCTACATTCACGGACCGCCGAGGGCGTCGGTCCCTACAATCACGGGTCGTCGAAGGCGCCGACCCCTACAATTATAATCAAATCTTCATACATACGTCCCAAGCACCCCAGATAACGGTGCGAAGGTTGCCTACCGATTTGGCATCACCGATAACGTGAACCTTTCCGCTCTTTTTGGCAACGGGTGCAGGGTTGTAACCGACCGAGAGCACGACCGAGTCGCACTCGACCTTAAACTCCTTGCCCTCTTTATCTTTAAGCACAACAAAGCCGTCACCGATCTCGGAAAGTGAGGTCTCAAGATGCGTGGGCACCTTGTTGGTCTTGAAGAAATCACGCAGATAGCTTGTATTGGCAAGGCAGACGCCCTTTGCGGTGATGAGGTCGTCCTGCATCTCGACAACGGTCGGCTTTTTGCCCTTTAAGTAAAGGTCGTAAGCGATCTCACAGCCGGTAAGTCCGCCGCCGATGACCACAACGTTTTCACCGACCTGCTTGTTGCCGAGCAGATAATCAACCGCCTCAACTGCCGTTTCAGCGCCCTTTATGGGTATCTTTTTAGCAACGGCACCGGTTGCAACGATGACCTCATCGGCGCCAAGAGCCTTCACATCGGTAACCTCGGTGTTGAACTTGACCTCTATTCCCTGCTTTTGCACCTCACGGATGTACCAGCTTATCAGCTCACGGTCCTTTTCCTTGAATGAGGGTGCTGCGGCGGCCACAAACACACCGCCCAAAGCATCGGTCTTTTCATAAATGGTGACCTTATGACCACGCTTGGCACAAAGGATAGCGGCCTCCATGCCGCCGATACCGCCACCGATAACGGCTATCGTCTTGGACTTTTTGGCAGGCTCAACGTAATATTTCTTGGACTGCATTGTTTCGGGGTTCAAGGCACAGCGTGCAAGACCCATTGTGTCAGAAAGAGCCTGCGTGTTGGCGTGACCCTTTGAGGACGAGAAGTTGAAGCATCCTGCATGACAGCAGATGCAGGGTTTGATATCCTCCAAGCGATCCTCGATCAGCTTGGTGACCCATTCGGGATCGGTCAGGAACTGACGGGCAACACCAACGGCATCAATGCATCCGTCGGCAACCGCCTTGGCACCCACGTCGGGCTCCATACGTCCTGCACAGACCACGGGGATATCAACAAACTTCTTGATGTGTGCAACATCCTCCAAATTGCAGTTCTGCGGCATATACATAGGCGGATGCGCCCAGTACCACGAGTCGTAGGTGCCGTTGGCGGCATTGTGCATATCATAGCCTGCATCCTGCAGATACTTTGCCGCTTTTTCGGACTCTGCCATTGCACGGCCGACCTCGGTATACTCCTCACCCGGCATTGCACCCTCGCAAAAGCCCTTCATCTTGGACTCGACCGAGTAGCGCAGGGATACAGGGAAATCGGTTCCGCAAGCCTCTTTAATGGCCTTTACGACCTCGGCGGCAAAGCGGTAACGGTTTTCAAAGGAGCCACCGTATTCGTCGGTACGCTTGTTGAAAAACTCAATGGCAAACTGATCAAGCAGATAGCCCTCGTGAACGGCGTGAACCTCAACACCGTCAACGCCTGCCTCTTTACAAAGCTTGGCGGTCTTGGCAAAGGCCTCGACTATCTCGTGGATCTGCTCCACCGTCATTTCGGGACAGATGATGTCGTGCGCCCAGCGTGACGGCTGTTCACTCGGAGAAGCCAACTCGTGCGAGGTATCAATAATCGGCTTGACGATAGCACGGGTAAACTTATTTTTGTGCAACGGTGCGATCAGCTCGGTTATGGCCCACGAACGGCCCATACCTGCGGTCAGCTGAATAAACAGCTTGGCACCCGTTTTATGTATTTCGTCCATAAAGACCTTGAGCTCTTTGAACATCTTGGGGTTCTGCCAAAGCCATTTGCCCCAGAAGGTATCACGCAAAGGGGCGATACCGGGGATAATAAGACCAACGTTGTTTTTTGCTCTTTCGAGGAACAGCTTTGCGGCCTCCTTATCAAAGCCGCAACCCGTAAGCTCAAACCAACCAAACAGCGACGTGCCGCCCATAGGACACATAACTATACGGTTTTTGATCTCAACGTTGCCGATCTTCCAGGGTGTAAACAAAGCCTCGTACTTCTGATCCATTAAAACACTTCCCTTGAATTGATATATGCACAGACTGTGCATTTTAATTTCACACTTTCATTATAGTTGATAAATCAACCTTCGTCAAGCAAATATCATTTTTCAACATTTCAAAAGTTAAGACCCCAACGGTCTCGTTAGGGTCTTAGTGTTTAAAACCTTATTCAAACAACGGTGTGGAGAAATATCTTTCGGCGGTGTCGGGCAGGACGGTTACGACCGTTTTACCTTTACCGAGCTTTTTGGCAAGCTTGATTGCGGCGGCAACGTTGGTTCCGCTCGAAATTCCGCACATAATACCCTCCTTGGAGGCAAGCTCCTTGGCTGTAGTGATGGCCTCGTCATCCTTGATGATGCAGATATCGCTGTATATCTCCTGGTTCAGGATCTTAGGGATAACGCCGTCACCGATACCCATCTGGATATGCGTGCCTATCGAACCGCCCGAAAGCATTGCGGCGTTTTCGGGCTCGACCGCCCAAATCTCCATATCGGGGTTGTGAGCCTTCAAGACCTCACCGATACCCGTGATGGTGCCGCCCGTACCGATACCCGAGCAGAAGCCGTGTATCGGCTTGCCGACCGCCCTTATGATCTCCATTGCGGTCTGATCACGCTGTATCTGCGGGTTGGCAGGATTTTCAAACTGCTGGGGAAC
>JAZQCY010000155.1:0-7734 GCA_045546555.1 Acutalibacteraceae bacterium
ATGGGCTTTGCCATTCCCTCCAACACCGTGTTGAGCGTTGTTGACAAGATAATCAATAACAAGGATACCGCAACACCCTACGTCGGCATTGAGATCTACAAGTACGATTCGGCTTATCTTGCCGAGTACGGTCTGCCTGCAGGCGCCGCCGTCAAGAGTGTTGTTTCGGGCGCACCTGCTCACAGTGCAGGTATCCGTGCGGGTGATATCATCACCGAGTTTGACGGTGTCACCATTAAGGAATACACCGACTTTATCAACGCTCTCGACAAATGCACCCCCGGCGAAAAGGTCAAAGCAACCATCTACCGCAACGGCCGATACTACACCGCAACGGTGACTATAGGTTCAAACAACTAAAAAAAACAGATCCGATGCTTAGGGTAACAGGGGCAACTCTCGTTACCCTAAAGCGGCTTTTTGGCATCGGATCTTTTGGACTTTGAGGAGAACACAATGTTTACACGACTTCACAGCACGGGCATTTTCGGAATAGATGCCTATATGGTCGAGGTTGAGGCCGATATTTCCAACAGCTTTCCAAGCTTTGAGATAGTCGGTCTGCCCGATACTGCGGTCAAGGAATCACGTGATCGAGTGCGCTCGGCGCTCAAAAACAGCGGATTCAGCTTTCCGACCACCAAGATCACGGTCAACCTTGCTCCTGCCGATATCAAAAAAGCAGGCTCTATGTATGACCTGCCGTCGTTATTGGCAATTCTTAACGCCTCCGGCCAGTTGAAGTCTGAGTGCGATCTTACGGAATGTGCCTTTATCGGCGAGCTTTCGCTTGACGGACATCTGCGCCACATCAACGGTATGCTTTCGATGGCCATTGAGGCACAGCGCCACGGCATAAAGCACTTTTTCGTTCCCAAAAGCGACGCTTATGAGGCATCGGTTGTAGATGGGATCGAGATATACCCCGTCGACACGGTCACCGAGCTTGTGAACCATTTAAGGGGCGAGCAAAAAATCAAACCGCAGGGCAAGCCCGACATCGGTTCGCCCTTCTTTAACTGCCCCGACTTTTTTGACGTAAAGGGCCAGACCGCCGCCAAAAAGGCTTTGGAGATAGCCGCCGCAGGCGGTCACAACGTTTTGCTTATCGGCCCTCCCGGCTCGGGCAAAAGTATGCTGGCTAAGCGTTTGCCGAGCATTTTGCCGTCGATGACCTTTGAGGAGTCGATCGAAACCACCAAGATACACTCGGTGGCAGGCTCGTTGCCCTCGGATACTCCGCTTATCGTCAGCCGTCCGTTCCGTTCACCGCACCACACGGTGTCGGCCGCAGGACTTTCGGGTGGCGGTATCGTTCCAAAGCCCGGTGAAATTTCTCTGTCGCACAACGGTGTTCTGTTTTTGGACGAGTTCCCCGAGTTTTCAAGGCAGGCAATGGAGGTCTTGCGCGCACCTATCGAGGACGGCAAGGTCACCATTTCACGTGCAAGCGGACGGCTTACCTACCCTTGTGAGTTTTCGCTTGTCGCCGCAATGAACCCCTGCCCCTGCGGATACTTCGGCCACCCCAAGAAAAGGTGCATTTGCTCACCTATGTCCGTCAAAAAGTACCTCGGCAAGATTTCGGGACCTATGCTTGACCGACTTGATATCCACGTTGAGGTGCCCGCCGTTCAGTATGAGGAGCTGACGGGTCGCAGTGAGGGTGAGACCTCGGCCGAGATACGTGCCCGTGTTGAAAAGGCACGTGCCATTCAGCAGGCACGGTATAAGGGCACCAAGGTCACCTGCAACGCACGTTTGACCTCCGAGCTAATGCAGAAATACTGCGTTTTGACCGAGGATGCCAACCGCATTTTGAAGGCGGCATTTGAAAATTTGGGTATGTCGGCAAGATCGTACGACCGAATTTTGAAGATCGCCCGAACCGTTGCCGACCTTGACGGCGAAGAAAAGATCGGCGCAGGCCATATTGCACAGGCCATCCAGTTCAGAAGTATGGATCGCAAATATTGGAACGATTTATAATACATAAAAGCAAGAAGGCTTGACCCACGGATACCGTGCGGTCAAGCTTTCTTCTTTGTAGGGGATGGGTTTCCCGTCCCTCTGCGGGAGGCGAAACGCCTCCCCTACATTCAAAACAACGTCGTTACCCAATAAACAACCCCATAAATCACACTTGCCACCGTGCCGTAAACGATAACAGGGCCTGCGATCTTGAACATATTTGCACCAACACCTAAGATGAACCCTTCGGTTTTGTATTCTATGGCAGGGGAAACCATTGAGTTGGCGAAGCCCGTGATGGGCACCAGCGTGCCTGCTCCCGAGAATTTGGCTATCTTGTCAAACACGCCAAAGCCGGTCAGCACCGCCGCCGCAAAGATCAGCGTGACCGATACGAGCGTTTTGGCACTTTGCTCGTCCTCAAAAAGCGGCAGATAGGCCGTAAGCAACAGTTGTCCCAGCACGCATATCCCACCGCCGACCAAAAATGCACGGACGGTGTCCTTCACAATAGGCGACGGCTTGGATGCTGCCTCCACCATTTTGGAATATTGTTGAGGGCCTTGCACGTTTACTCCTCCATCTGCTTGCCCAAAAACGATGCGGCGACCTTAGACAGCGATATGTCGGTGTCGGTGGGGTTGGCTCCGTCTTCGGGGGTCAGCATTATAACGGCGCCCGTCAGGTCACCTGCGCTCAAAATCGGCACGACCACCGAGGCCGTGCGGTCAAAGCCCTCCAAGACCTTGGGGGCTTCTCCCGAGGACACACCCTTGAAAAACGACGCACGGGACTCGACCAGCTCCTCTAATTCAGGTGAAACACGGCGCTCAAGCACCTCACGGCGAGTGATGCCTGCGGCGGCTATGCAATGGTCACGGTCGCAGATGATGACGGGGCACGAGGTATGCTTTATCATTGCCTCGGCATACTGCACGGCGATGGGCGCAAGCTCACCGATGGGCGAATATTTTTTGAAGATGACCTCGCCGTCCCCCGCCGTGTAGATCTCCAACGGATCACCGTCACGTATGCGGAGCACACGGCGTATCTCCTTGGGAATAACCACACGACCAAGGTCGTCGATTCTTCTCACAATTCCTGTTGCTTTCATATATAAAAACTCCTTTGTTGATTTGATAACATTTCTATTATCTGTCAACGAAGGAGTTTTATACTGAATTTCAATTTTTAAGTTTGCTTTTTAACGGCCAATTGTTAAAACGCAGAATTTTGAATTGATCCGCTTTTTGCTCTTATTGTAATATGCCTTATTCGCAAAAACAATATCAGTGCATAGCATCAGCACTGTTCGCCAAAGGTAAGATACTTTTTGGTATATTCGGCGTACTTCTCTCTGTAAAATTCATTATCGCTTCTGAGCAGCTTCAAGGACTCGTGCAGATTCATATTCTGCTCTTTGGTATCCATAACGCAACCTGCAATATTGGAGCAATGGTCGGAAACTCTTTCCATATTGGTAATAAGGTCGCTCCATACAAAGCCTGCCTCAATACCACATTCACCCACACGCAAACGCTCAATATGACGGGTGCGGAGAAGCTCTTTCATTCTGTCGATGACCTGCTCAAGCGGTTCTACAAGGTTTGCTTGTTCGGCGTTATTTTCAATGAACGAACTATAAGAGAGTGTGACGATTTCGTTAGTAGCCGCACACAGCGAATCCATCTCGGCTTTTGCACTATCAGAGAACTGGATGCCTTTTTCACGCATTTCTTCTGCGGATTCAAGAATGTTTACGGCGTGGTCGGATATGCGTTCAAAGTCGCCGATCGCTTTAAGAAGCATTGACGCCGTTGCGCCTTCGCTTTCATTAAGCTGCTTCATACTTAATTTCACAAGATAACTTCCGATAACATCTTCAAAGTGGTCGGTTTTGTCCTCCGCCTCACGAATTGCCGCAGCTTTTGTTTTGTCGTAATTGGTCAGACAGTCCACGCCCATCGTCAATGCATCGGTGGCGACCTTCGCCATATCGCAGGTGAGGTTGTGGGCACACTCCAAAGCAATTGCAGGGGTAGAAAGAAGTCTGTCATCAAGCTCGGAAACTTTTTCGGGTAACTTGGAATCGGGTATAAGCTTATATGCCAACTTTTCAAGGAGTCCCGACATAGGAAGCAGGAGCAAGGTGCATACAATATTAAAGATGGAGTGCGCCGTTGCAATACCCGCAAAAGAAGCAGATTCATTTAATAATGCCGGCGCAAACAGCACATTGACGAGCGAGAATACAACGAGACACACAACGGTTCCTATGATGTTAAAGGACAAATGCACAAGTGCCGCACGCTTAGCGTTCTTTGTTGTGCCAACGGAAGAAATAATAGCGGTAATACATGTGCCGATATTCTGTCCCATAATAATTGGGATTGCCGCACCGTAAGAAACAGCGCCCGTAGCCGCAAGTGCCTGAAGAATACCGACAGAAGCAGAACTGGACTGAATAACGGCGGTAAGCACAGCACCGACAAGCACGCCGAGGATGGGATTCTTGAACATAAGGAACATCTCTTGGAATGCGGGGATATCTTTAAGACCTGCAACGGCGCCCGTCATTGTTTCCATACCGAACATAAGGGTAGCAAATCCAAGGAGCACCACGCCGATATCCTTTTTCTTATTGCTCTTGGTGAACATCAAAAGAGCAATACCTATAAGAGCAAGGATAGGTGTAAAAGAAGAAGGCTTTAATAGCTTCAGGAACGTACTGCTTCCCGAAATGCCGCTAAGGCTCAATATCCACGCTGTAACGGTTGTACCGATATTGGCACCCATAATCACGTGAATCGCCTGCTTTAAGGTCATCAGCTTTGAGTTTACAAAACCGACGACCATAACCGTTGTTGCAGAGGAGCTCTGAATAACGGAGGTTACGCCAAGACCGGTGAGCAGACCTGCAAGCTTGCCCGTGGTCAGCTTGCCGATCATAATTTCAAGCTTACTGCCTGCGCTTCGCTCCAGCGCATCACCCATAAGGTTCATACCGAAAAGGAATAAGCATAGTCCGCCTATGAGCGTAAGTACGTCAAAAATGTCCATTTACACAACCTCATATCTTTATAGTCTTTTTTTGCTTAACGCATTTTACCTGCATTTCGCAGTTATTTTACAGAGGAGATGTAAAATCAATAATCATATATGTGTAAAATAAATGTAAAATTAAATTTTGCTGTTGGCAACCGTAAGCAACGAAAAATTATATGGATTGGCTACTTTTAGAACATAAAAAAGCGGAACGCTCCACGGAGCGCTCCGCTTTTTATCTGCTTTCGGCTCGGTATTCGGTTGGGGTGCGTCCCGTCAACTGCTTGAACTTTCGGCTGAAGTAGTTTATGTCATCAAAGCCGACCTGCAAGGCGACCTCTGAGACAGGCATATCCTCCTGCTCCAAAACAAGTCGTGCCTTTAATATCCTTACCTCGTTCAAAAATTGAATAACGCTTTTCCCTGCCTTTTTCTTGAAAAAATGTGCAAAGTAGGAAGGAGTGACAAAAAACACGTCGGCGATCTGGGTCACGGTCAGTGGCTCGGTGTAGTGATCCTCAATATACTTTACCATATCGTTGAATTTATCCACACGCTTGAAATGCTTTTTAAAATCGCCTTCTCCCAACACCGCCGAGGTGTGTCGCTCGGCACAAAGCTCAAAAAATTTATACAGCAAACGGCTGATGGCGATCCTTGTTTTGAAGCCGTCACTGTGGGACAGACGGATGATCTCATCCAACACGGCAGAGCAGTCGGAATCTCGAATGACGTTGTTGAAAACCACATGCTCACTACCGATATGGTTTGAGAAAAAATCCTTGTTTATATGAAAGCAATAAAACTCGCCCTTTATAGGTGACACGTTGCCTGCGTGAAGCTCGTTGGAGTTGACAAACAGAATATCGCCCTTTTTCAAGGTCTTGGGTTGCAGGTTACAAAGCGGCTGTGCGCCGCCGTCAACCACATACTGCAGTTCTATTTCCTCGTGCCAATGCGACCGTCCGCCCGAGCGGTGGTCAACAAAGTGACGAATGTTGGTTGGGAATACTATGGGCAGGTTCTCGTGTCTCGGTTTCACTCATTTACACCTCTTGTTGCTAAAAAAGAGCAGTTTTGTGCTATCAATATGCTACGCTTATGATAAAATAAATGACAGAAAAAGTCAATAGTAAAAGGAGAAAACACTATGGATAAGCAAATAACCGCCGTTTTGGTCGGTGCAGGCAACCGAGCAAATGTGTACGCATCGGTATCCTTCAACTTCCCCGAAAAGCTGAAGGTAGTAGGACTTGTCGACCCCAATCCCGAGCGCTTGAAATTTATGAAGGAGCGCTTCAACGTTCCTGATGAGAACTGCTTTGACTACGTTGACGCTTTGTGCAAGCGTGAAAAATTTGCCGATGTTGTTATCAACGGCACAATGGATCAGCTTCACGTTGACACCGCCATTCCCACCCTTGAAAAAGGCTACGACCTCCTGCTTGAAAAGCCTTTTGCCGTAAATGAGGAGGAGATGAACCGCCTGCGTGAGGTTGCCCGTCGCTGCGGCTCAAAGGTTGTCATCTGCCACGTTTTGCGCTACACCAAATTCTATAAAGCTATCAAAAACCACATTTTGAACGGTGATATCGGTGACATCGTTTCGATTGAGATGAACGAGCACGTAAACTTCCACCACATGTGCGTTTCCTATGTCCGTGGCAAGTGGCGCTCGGAGGAGGTCTGCTTTGCTCCGATGCTTTTGGCCAAGTCGTGCCACGATATTGACCTTATGATGTGGATGATGAAGCCCACCAAGCCCAAATCGGTCGTGTCGTTCGGCTCGGAGTTTATGTTTGGCCCTCAAAACAAGCCCGAGGGTGCAGGCACACGTTGCATGGTCGATTGTCCGTTAAAGGATGAGTGCGCCTATTCTGCCGAGTCTAACTATATTGACATACTCCGTTGGCCTCAATATGTCTGGAACGATGACCCCAAGCTCAGAAATCTGCCTGTGGAGGAAAAGCGCAAGCTTTTGGAGACCACCAACCCGTTTGGCAAATGCGCCTGGGACTTTGACCGTGGTGGCAACGTTGACCATCAGACGCTTATCGTCAATTTCCAAAACGGCGCAACCGGCACCTTCAGTATGATAGGCGGTGCCGCAAAGTCGGAGCGTAACATCCACATTATCGGCACCAAGGGTGAAATAAAAGGTCTGTTTGAGTCATCGAAATACGTTTTGAGAACCATTACCCCGTCCAAGGACTACGCAGGCTATACCGAGACCGAGTATGACGTCAACGTCACGGGTGATATGATCGGTGCTACGGGCGGTCACGGCGGCGGTGACACGGGCCTTGTGCTCGACTTCCTTGACTATATGAACGGTCATGAGCCTTCGGTTTCCTGCACCACGTTGGAGGATTCGGTCATCAGCCATCACACCGTTTTCTGCGCCAACGAATCGAGAAAAACCGGAACAATTGTTGAACTTTAAAAATAAAACCGACCTTTAGGGAGTTGCGATTAGGGAGAATTTGGTTTTTCGTGATAATTTGTCCGGCCTCTTTGCAAGAAAACCTTGTAAGACACAAAGTATTACTGCGGTTTTCTTGCTTTGAGGGCAAAACAAATTATTCACTACAAAACTGCTTTGCACCTAAAACAGAAGTATTTTTGATAGGATAAAAGGCAAAAGGCCACAGTAACGCTGACGCGTACTGTGGCCTTTTAACGCATTAGACTGCAAAAAGACACTGTTTTAGGCAATTT
>JAZQCY010000156.1:0-26827 GCA_045546555.1 Acutalibacteraceae bacterium
GGTGAGCGCATCAACCCCACGGGTAAAAAGAAGATTAAAGAAGCCCTGCGCCAAAAGGATTACAACTTCATTTTAAATGAGGGCATTCGCCAGGTCGATGCAGGCGTTCACCTGCTTGACGTCAACGCAGGTCTGCCCGAAATTGACGAGGCAGAGGCTTTAAAGGATATCGTTTTCGGCCTGCAGAGCATAACCGATACTCCCTTGCAGATCGACACCACCAACCCCACGGCACTTGAATGCTCAATGCGTATCTACAACGGCAAACCGCTGGTCAACTCGGTCAACGGTACCCGTGACAGTATGGCGGCCGTTCTGCCGTTGGTCAAAAAATACGGCGGTGCCGTGATTGCGCTGACCATCGGTGAAAACGGCATCCCCGAAACCGCCGAAGGTCGTCTTGCGGTGGCCGAAGCCATTGTGAATGAGGCCGCAAAATACGGAATCGACAAATCCGATATAATTGTTGACCCCCTTACCCTCACGGTTTCGTCCGAGCCTGACAGCGCCAAGGTCACGCTTGACTCTGTGCGCCTTATCCGTGAAAAGCTGGGTGTTTGTGTAAGCCTCGGCGTGTCCAATATTTCGTTTGGACTGCCCGAACGTGACCGCATAAACTCGGTGTTCTTCACTATGGCTTTGCAGGCAGGTCTTGATGCCGCCATTATGAACCCGTTTTCCGATGCTATGATGACCTCATACCATTCGTTCAAGGCATTGAACCGACTTGATGAAAACTTTGCGGAGTTTATAGCCTTTGCTGAATCGGGTACGGCCTCCGCCGTAACTCAATCCAAGGCAAAGGATGTCGACCTTAAAACGGCAATTATAAAAGGATTGAAGGATTCAGCCGCCCAAGTTACGGCCAAAATGCTTGAAACGACCGACCCTATGGCACTTATTTCAGAGCATATCGTTCCTGCCTTGAATGAGATCGGCACCGCTTTTGAGCAAAAGAAGGCCTATCTGCCGCAACTGCTCATTGCCGCCGATGCCGCTTCTGCCGCATTCGGTGTGATAAAGGAAAAGCTTCCCTCATCGGCTGATGAGTCCAAGAAAATCGTCATTGCCACCGTTAAGGGCGATATTCACGACATTGGCAAAAACATTGTCAAGGTTCTGCTTGAAAACTACGGTTTTTACGTTGTTGACCTTGGGCGTGACGTTGACCCCGAAACGGTTGTAAACGCCGCTATGGGTGCAAAAATGGTTGCTTTATCGGCACTTATGACCACCACCGTCCCCGCAATGGAGGAGACCATCCGCCTTTTAAGAAAAGCGACCCCCGAAACCAAAATTATGGTCGGCGGCGCAGTTTTGACCCAGACCTATGCCGATATGATAGGCGCAGACTTTTACGGCAAGGATGCAATGGATGCTGTAAGAATCGCACAAAAGGTTTTTGATATTTAAATTAGCACAACCCAATTCCCAAAGGGAGTTGGGTTATTTTTTTATATCATAAATCGAAAAATCCGCCAATTCACCCGCCTTTCGCCAATATCGTTATAGTTTGGGCAATATTGTTATATTGACACACCCTTTCAGAGAATTGTATAATTAAATAGAAATTTAGATTTTGAAAGGGATATCCAATGAAAAAATTATTGTCTTTGATTCTTATTTGCCTAATCTTTGTTGGTGTTTTGGCCGCTTGCGGTAACAGTGCCACCTCATCCTCCGATAACAATAACAATAGCGCCACCATCACCGATGCTATTTTTTCAACCGAAAAGGTTGTGTTCATCGATTCCAACAATGAATCGGTTTATCGCATCGTTCGTCCCGAGGGTGACAGTGAGCTCACCACCACCGCAGGCAGTCTCTTTAAGAAGATGAAGGAGGTTCTTGGCGTTAATATCAAAAATGTTTCCGACACCTCCGACGGCTCCGATGCTTATGAAATTCTTATCGGCCACACCAACCGCCCCGAGTCACAGAAAGCACTCGACTATCTCAATCAAAAGGCTTCGGGCAGGTATAACGATTATATAATCTGCACCATCGGTAAAAAGATAGTGCTCAATGCCGAAAGCGAGGCCGGAATCAAGGCCGCCTGCGAATATTTTGCCGCAAACTTTCTCAAAAAAGCAGGCTTCGACGGTGGCCTTGCCTTTATCCACGAGGCCGAGGGCAACTTTGAAAACATCACCGTTTCGGGTGAAAATATCGGCCGATATACCGTTGTGCGCCCGATTTACAATTCATCCTATCTCACCCAGCTTGAGATGGAAAAGTTGGTAAATATCGTTTATGAAAAGACGGGTTATATGCTAAAAATCGCCTATGACGATGTCGCCGCAACCGACCTTGAAATTGTTGTTGGTAACTGCGAGCGTGAGGGTGTTCAACACGTCGCAAATTACGGAGATTGGTCGATCGCCGTTTCGGGCAAAAAGGTCTATCTCAATGGTGGCAGTGCCCACGCAACCGCAATGGCAGTGACCGAATTTTGCAAAATGATTTCGGGTAATATCACCGAAGCAATAAACACCTCAGGCAACTATGAAACCACTGTTGCCTCATACGATGCCACCACCTACAAATATGTTTGGGGTGACGATTTTGACGGAGATAAGATTGACTCCACCAAATGGTGGCACATTGGCGAAAACGGATGGAAATCCGAAGGCCTCAACGGCAAAACCTCGGTTCGTTCCTCTGATCCTAATGATGTTTATGTTGCCGACGGATACTTCTATATCTGCGCCCGTGAGGACGACGATTTTTACTATGGCGGAATGCTTCGCACACAGATTACCATGACCTACAAGTATGGTTATGTTGAAACAAGCGCCTTGCTTCCACACGGCGAAGGCTTTTGGGTTGCAATCTGGCAGATGACCGCCCTTGATAAGAGTGATATCGACTCTGAGCCCGAGATTGATATTGTTGAGTGCTTTGGAAACTCGGCATATTATGCTGTTAACACCCATTCGTGGCCAACCGATACAGGCACTGCAAAGGGATGGGTTCACACCTCACTTGACGGCGGAAAATATGCCAACCAAAAGAAATACAGTCTTACCGATACCTCTAAAAAACTTGGCGACGGAATGCACACCTATGGTATGCTTTGGACTGACAAAGAAATGACCTTCACCTGCGACGGCAATGCATTTTTAACCTATGATACAACCGAAACCGAGCAGAGAATCGATTCCTTTAATCAGGCGCAATATCTCATCATCAGTATGGCAACCGGTTTTAAATCGGGCCCCGGAGCAATCACCTCCAATCCCGATGATTGGCAGTTTACCAACAAGCTTATGGTTGATTGGCTTCACATCTATCAACCCTCTGACGGCAAACACGAACTCAATATTCTCAACTAAAATTAAACCGTCTGACTGCTGATGCAGTGAGGCGGTTTTAGCATTTCTGATACTTATTTATCATTAATGACACAAATTCAAACATTTTATCAAAAAAACATTGACAATATTGTTTTAATTCAATTATTATTAGCATGTGAATTACCCTGCCTTGGGTGTTTATAAAAATTTTTAAAAGGAGATATTTTATGAAAACCGCAAAGAAACTTTTAAGCGTTGTTCTCATGCTCACCGTGCTCGTCTCGGCTTTCAGCCTGGTATTCACCACCGCAAGCGCCGCAGACTACAAATTTATGAGAAATATTGAGATCAACAAGCAGATCCTCGGCGCATATAATTACGATGACCAGTTCATCTCGCTCGTTGAGGACCCCACCCTGCCCGGCACCGGTATCCGTGCTATGAGAATGTATAAGACCGGAACAGACAAATACGGCTACATCGGTCTTGCAACCGATGAGTCGGCAACCGCTACCGAGTTTGTGTGGGAGCCCAACACAAGCTATGCACTCTCGTTCGACTATTTGCTCGGTGCCGAAGCAAATATCGCATCCTTTGATATGTACTACGGTGCAGCTCCGACCTACTCTGCCTCTATTGCAGGTAAGGTATCATTGAAAGCAACATCAATCGGTGTTTCGGCAGATTACATTGGCGACGGAAAGTTCCACAATGCAGTTTTGACCTTTACAACACCTGCCGAAGACACCACACGTCCTCACCTTTATCTGAGACTTCAGGGCAGCAGAGATGCTTCAACCGTTGTTGACACCTATGTTAAGAACATCAAGCTTGTCAAGTATGATTCTGTCCCGTTGGCACAGACTACAGGCTGGGAGAAGTATTTTACCTTTGACCAGGACGGCAATGCCACCCCCGTTGTCGGTGTAACCGATACCGATGGCTCTGCAGTTATCGGCTCAACCGCCGCTGCATGGACCTCCAACCGTTATGGTGACACCAACCTCACCAACTCTTACTTTGAGTATAATGAGGACGGCACCTTATACGCAGATACTCATACCGACCTGTCCTATACTGTAGGCTCCGCTATCGCCGGTATGTCATTCACAATTCCCAAAGAAGGAGAGGTTATTACCCCGTACCATGTAAAAGAGGGAGTTACCTATAATATTTCGGTAAAATTCAAATTCACAAAGTCTCCCAACTTCAACAAAGCCCCTTACAGCAAGAGCAAAATCGGCTTTGCTTATCTAGTCTCTAATACCTCCAATTACGTATACAAAACAGTGTCTAATACTTATTTTGTAGAGCCTATCAATGTTGTCACTTACGGTGATGCCGGTTATACCGAGGCTGATACCTGGTATACCGTATCTCTCAATAACTGGACTGCCGAGCACACCGCAGTTTTAAGACTTTTCATCGGCGGTCAAGCAGGATTTATTATTGATAAGGTCAATGTAGCCGTTGTTGACGATGCACTCACCTTGCTTACCGTAAACGATAACGGTACTGCCAGCTCCAGTGTTGCGGCTAAGGGCGCAAAGCTTGACGGCTTTAATGCCAAGGGCGTTGAGGGCAAGAAGTTTGAGGGTTGGTTCACCACCGCTACCTTCGATGAGGGTACCGAGACTACTACCGTTCCCAATGTCGATAATGCAGCTATTTACGCTAAGTATGTTGACGACATTCCGGAAATCACAGATTCCGAGGTTGTTGACCAAGGCTCTATCCGTGATGAGAAGAGCGCCGATGAAAATAACGGTGTTTATCAGTCGGCAGGTATCCGCTTCAAGGGCAGAGTTTCGAGTGCCTTCAGAGAGTCTGCTTCCGAGATCGGCTTCTATGCCGTTCCTACCGTAGCTTTGAACGGTGCATCCATTGAGGATTACCTCGCATCTGCCAACACCAGCATGGCACTGACCGCCAAGGTTAAGGCTGATGATATGGAAGAGGTCATTTACGAGGTATTCACCGACGCTTACGGCAGAAAATTCTATGACTATCAGCTTGTCATTACCGGCCTTACCCGTGAGGGCGAAACCGGTAACCTTCTCGGTCTTGACATTACCTGTGTAATGTATGCAGTTGTTGACGGCCAGACCGTTTACACCAACACCCAGAACTACTGCTACAATGATTTGGCTAACAAACAGTAAGGAGGATGCTGACAATGAAAGAGTATATTAAACCTGAGCTGACGGTAAAGTCACTCGTTCAGAATACTGAATTGGCAGCAGATCTCGCTGACGGCCTTTACGGTGGCGAAACTGACGCTTCCGCAGCACCCTGGTGGCCCGATTACGCAGAATAATTTCTTAATCTCCTCGTATAAAGCAACCGCCCTGATCGTGAGGTCAGGGCGGTTGCTTATTTTAAAAGAATTATTGATTATTCTTTATAGCCTTCATCAATTCCTCGGCATAGGTTTTATAACCCGCTTCGGTGGGGTGAACATTATCGGAGCTTATCTCGACATCCCACTCTCTTGAGCTGATATAGGTCATATTATCATATTTTGCTTCGGCCTCCTTGGCACATTTTTCAATGGTATTACGGCGCCAGCCCGAGCCGTCAACCGTATCGGCCGAGGGTAACAGCAAGTATGTCGGAACGTTGGGGTAAAGTTGGTGCAATTTTGCCACAAATTCGGCATAAGTATCTGCAAAGCCCTTGACCCACGATTCATCGGTCAGATGGTCGTTGGTGCCGATATTGAGCATCACCATATCGGGATACTCCTGCTCGGAAAAATCATACTCGGTCATTTCACCCGACTCGCCGGGGTTCTGCAACATAAAGAATGCCTTGGACATACCTTTATACGGCAAGTGGCTCTCTGAGACCTTCATATATCCACGGTCAACACACAAAGCCATACTGCCCTGCGCTATGCAGGTGTAGTCCCAATCCCAAGTTTTCGGGATTATGACCGAGTGAGAAACCTTTGAGTGGGTCAGCGAGTCTCCGATAATCAGCATGTGCTTATCTCTCGACGGTGCGAATCTCACGTTACCGTCGGTCTCAACACCCTTAAAGGTCACGGTTCGGGCGGTTTCATCGGCGGTGAAGCGGACAAGGCTTTTTTCGGTCAGCTTATAAACACCGTTTTGCGTCTCTGTCTCTTGACCGTTTACCGTGACCGTATATTCCCCTGCGCCGTCGGCCAAACAGAGTTTAAAATCGGCATCACAGTAAAACTCAATATAAGGACGAACCCAATGGGATTTTACACCGTCGTCAAGTGTCTCCCACCGTCCGTGGCAATTGAATATGCTTTTATCAAATCTTACAAGCATAGCTTTTCCTCCAAATTTTTATGCTTCAATTGTAACACCAAAGTCCCATATTTTCAACATTAAAATATCGGTTTGACAAAGTTGTTTTTGTATGATATAATTTTTAAAAAGAGGTAATATCCTGCAAAACGTTGAGGTATGAACATGGACGATAAAGACTTTTCCAAAAGCTTTTGGCTGAACAAGTTTTCTTACTCGAAATACCATTATAACGACAACCGCCACGGTGCCAAGGTGCATTATATCGGTTATATGATCGACGGCTATGCTATCCTCAAATCCACCGACCTGACCGTCAAGGTGCAAAAGGGTGATTTTCTTTACATCCCAAAGGACTGTTGTTATGAGTCCTTCTGGTACGGCGAGCCGACCGTGAGCTTCTATTCCTTCGGTTTTGCACACTCCCCCATTACCGAAGCCTTTATGCCTATCCAGGCCATTGAGGCCTCTGAGGAGGCTGTTGAGCTTTGCAAAAAGATCAAGACGGGCATCACGGCGGACAGTATGTCGATAGGATACGTCTATCAGCTTTTGGGATTGCTTGCGCCCAAGCTGTCCCAAGCCGAGCCCTCTTCAAAGGAAAGGCTGGTTAAAAAGGCCATCGATTATATGCGCAACAACCCAACCTTTACCGTGTCGGACGTTGCTAAATACTGTATGGTCAGTGAATCAGGACTGTACTCTGCCTTCAGAAAGGTCATCGGCAAAACACCTATCGATACCAAAAACGAGATACTTGCCCAAAAGGTTATGGCCCTGCTGACCACGACCAATATGACGCTGGACGAGATATGCGAAGCCTTGCATTTCAGCTCGGTGTCGTATATGCGGCGCATTTTCCGAGGACGGTATAATATGACCCCGAAGGAAGCAAGAAAAGAAATCAGTATAAGACACATATAACAACAAAAAGCCAACCAAAGGGAGTTGCGATTAGGGAGAAATCGGTTTTTCGGTGAAATTTGAGCCGCCGCTCGTTGAAAAGCCTTGAAATACGGCAGTATTCCTGCATTTTTCAACTTCGCAACATCTTCAAATTTCATCCTACAAAACTGCATAGCACCCAAAACAGATGAATTTTTGTTGGTATAAAAGGAAAAAGCCTACGGTAACACTGACGTGTACCGTGGGCTTTTGACGCATTAGGCCGCAAAAAGTCGCTGTTTTGGGCGAATTATCCCTAACCGCAACTCCCTAATAGTTACATTGGTTGGCTTTTTGTTGACGCAACCCCAACGATGAGACTTTTCAACGTCTGCTTATTTTTTGATCAATTTTATTAACTCATCAGGCACATCACGCACCGAGCACTTGTTTTTTGAAGCAAAGGCGGCCGCTCTGCCTGCCGCTTCACCCATTGCACAGCAGTTTCCCGTGACCCTGTAAGAGGCCATCGCAAGATGTGTACCCGAAATCGAGCGTCCTGCCACCAAAAGGCCCTCAAAGCCTTTAGGAATAAGACAACGAAACGGTATCTGATAAATCTTGGTGCGAATTACGGTTTGAGCCGTTGCTTTGGCATTATGAATATCCATGCCGAAACCGCAGGTACAAATGCCATCAGAAAAACTTGCTCCGTTAATCAGGTCATCCTCCGAAAGAATATACTCTCCCACAATACGGCGTGATTCACGGACACCAAGTAACGGTGCGGCACCGACGAGCGACATATCTTTAAAATCCTCATCGTGATTCTTCAAGGCCTCAAACACCGTTATCATCTGCTGTCTGCCTTCCATAACAGCTTTTGTACGGTCAGAAGCGCTAAGCGGGTCATAACCCCTCATATGGGTCAACTGCACATTTGCAAAGTCAGAATTCGGAGCAGGAATGAGATACGGTCGGTCAAAAGGTGTGTGATTACCCTTGCCTTCCTTCAGGAAAGCCGCCTCACAAACATCATACATCTTTAGTCCTTCACGGTATTTTTCAGGGAAGCCTGCCACCATAAACATCTGCGTCATGGCCTGACACTCGGTGTAGTCACCGTCGGCACCGATCTGCCACTCGACGCCTGCATCGGCACAAAGCGAGGCATCGCCCGTTGCATCAATAAACACATCAGCCTCGTAGTAAGAAATACCCTCTATATTGCTGACATAAACGCCCTTCACCCTGTTATCTTCGCATTCGCAACCGATGTAATGGGTGTCATAAAGCACGTCAACGCCTGCCTCAACGCACTTTGCCTCAAGTAACAGCTTCATATACTCAAAAATAAAGCTTTCGTTCCAAAATCCGCCCCAGGCATTACGCTTTTTAAGATCGGATATCAGTTCCTCAAGAATGCCGCTTTTGGTTTTCCATGAAAAAATAGGATTCATAAAACCGCCGGTCCACATACCTCCGAGAGCATTTTGCGCCTCAATAACGGCCACCTTTGCACCTCGCCTTGCGGCGGCAATTGCGGCAGGCGCACCTGAGGGGCCTCCGCCGACAACCACAACATCATACTTATATTTGCATTTTACTTTAAGGTTTACATTCATATTCATTCTCCTTTGTCTTGTATTTCTTCTTTATTATGACGAAATCCTGTTGCATTTACAATGGAATTCGCTATAATAAATATGGATAAAACTTTAGGTTGTTTAGAGAGGTAATAATATGAATGCTCTGCCAATCATCAAGCTATACGCTCATTTCAAGGCAAAATCCCGATTTCAATACGAATGTGAAACCTACTCTGACGAGGCACTTTTCTTTTTGCGGTCGGGTAAATTTGAGTTTTTAAACAGCGATGATGAATGGACGACCGTCACAGCCGGCGATGCGGTCTTTTGCCCGAAAGGCTTTGCATTTCACCGGAACGTGATCGAGACGGTTACGCTTGATATGATAAAGTTTACTACACACGCCGACACACCTGCCAAAACAACCGTTTTCAGAATAAACGACCGTATTTCTGAGGCACTTGACCGTACCGTATCACGGTTTTGCACCGAAGCAGACATTGACACCATAACCCGGCACTACTGCACCGATATCTGCCTTGAGGTTGAAAAAATACTTCTGTCCGCTGAAAAGGACGGTATTACCCTGCCTTATAAGATCGAAAACATGTTTAACAGTCGCTACACCGAAAGCATTACAAACGATATGCTGTGTGAACTTTTACACTGCTCCGAGGCTACCATGATAGCCCTCATTAAGCGCGCAAAAAACAAGACACCGCAGCAGCTTTTAACCGAAAAACGGCTGAAGCTTGCACGGCGTCTTTTAGTCGAAACAAATGATAACGTGTATTCAATTGCCGAAAAATGCGGATACTCTGATCCGCTTTATTTCAGCAGGCTTTTTAAAAATCAGACGGGACTGACTGCTACTGAATTTCGCAAAAAATACCGAATATAAGGCATTACATCAGCGTTGCCACGCAGATACCTGCAATGACGATTGCGGCACAAATCGAGCGCTTTAAAATGTGCTTTTCCTTAAAGAACAGCTTACCCGTCAGCACCGTTACGATGACCGACGACTGCTTGATAAGCGTCATCACCGTGACCTGGCTTTGAGGATCCTCATTTGCGATAAACAGCGCCCTGTCGGCCGCCACAAACAGTACGCTCAAGATGATAATCCAATAGTTGGTTTTCAGCGTACTCAGCCGCAACGGCACACGCCGTGCCAATATGTAAGCACCGTAAAGCGCCGTCATATAAAGCATATACCAGAACTGCAGCTGCGAGGAATCAATGTCACCCGCACCGAGCAGCTTTTTATCCATAAAGCCCGAAATCGCATTTAAAAGGCAGGACGCTAACGATAAAATAAGAAACTTGGTTTTAACCTTTTCATCGGCACTGTGGTTGCCCAAATTGACAATAACAATGCCGCAAAGCACCAGCATAAGACCAACGCCTTTTGGGACGGTCATGCTCTCGTTCAAAAAGAGCAACGCAAGAAAGGTGGAAAAGATCATCCTTGCCGAGTCCATAATGCCGTAAAAGCTGACAGGCATCTTTTTGATGGACGAAAAGGCGCATATCCACGCAATAAATACCACAAACGACTTGATGAACACCCACAGGTGATAGATCGGCGGTATTCCGAATACATTGTGCGAAAATGGTATGGTTATTAAAAAGGCAAGTGCCGTGTGGAAAAACAGCACCTCCATCACACTGCTTTGCTGTAAAGCCTTCTTTTTTAAAGCCTCCCGAGCGCCCTTGGCCAGGCCAAAAAACGCCACAAGACCTATCCACATCTCCATAAAACTTCCCTACACTTTAAAAGTGGTGTAAAACAGTGTCATCCTGAACGAAGTGAAGGATCTTAAATAAAAGATTCTTCGCTACGCTCAGAATGACATTTTTTAAAGATTTGAGCTATCAAGCGTTTTTCTCAATATAATCAAGAACAGCGTTGATATCGTCACTGATAAACAAAAGATCTTTAACCTTTGGCTTGATAAAGCCTGCCTTGATGCCGGCATCAAGCACCGCAAGAAGGCTGTCGTAATAGCCGTTGGTATTCAGCACGGCCATAGGCTTTTTGTGCTGACCCAAATTTTTAAGCGTCAGCATCTCAAAAAGCTCATCATAGGTACCGATGCCACCCGGGGTGATGATAAAACCGTCGGCCATTTCGTCGAGCAGCTTTTTGCGTTCACGCATGGTGTCGGTTTCGATATACTCATCGATATTATCAAACAAAAGGCCATCAACGTGCTTGCCGTCCTCAACAAAGAAATCGGGGACGATGCCGGTTATCTTAACACCGCCCTGACGGTGAACTCCACGTGCAACGGCACCCATAAGACCTGCGCCGCCACCCCCGAAAACAAGGTCGTGACCGCGCTTGGCCATTGCAACGCCCAAAGCCTCACCCGCTTCGACAAAGCTCTTGTCGATCAAATCACTTGCGGCTCCGTATATACACAAATTCATATATCCATCTCCTTTCAACCGATGAATTTGTTTTTTGTTTCTTCTATTATATCATAAATTAATATGCCGAAAAAATCAAGAATATTACCCGTTAAATTTTCGTTAATTTAGTGGTTTTTAACCAAATGTGAATTTTTTTATGAATTTCTTAAAATTTCCTCTTTTATTTCGACAAGATATATGTTATACTGTTGATAATATGAGTTGGTATGTCAACAGATAAGGAGTTTTCCGATGCTTGGTTTTTATAATTATACCGTTATTCTTACATATTTGTCGCTTTGCTCGGGCGTGACAGGTATCTGGTTCTGTATGACCGGACATCCCGTTATCGCCTCAATGTGCCTTTTGTTCTCAGGACTTTGCGATGCCTTTGACGGCCGTGTTGCCAGAATGAGAAAACAAAGCACCGAGCAGGAAAAGCGCTTCGGCATTCAGCTTGATTCACTTTGCGACCTTGTTTGCTTCGGCGTTCTGCCCTGCTTTATAGGCTATGCCGCAGGTATGACAAGCCCTTGGTACATTCCCGTTTTCTGTTTGTTCGTGTTGGCAGCACTCATCCGCTTGGCTTACTTCAACGTAACCGAGGAGGAACGTCAACAGAAGACTTCGGAAAAGCGCAAGAACTACCTTGGTCTGCCTGTCACATCTTCTTCTCTTATCTTCCCTGCATTTATTATGCTTATCTTCATCGATACAATAAAGCAGAACTATATGCAGTATATCTACCTTGCCGTGCTTTTGATTACAGCCACACTTTTCGTGGTCAAGAGCTTGAAGGTCAGAAAACCCGGGTTCAAGGGAATCTTGGTTATGGTAGCATTTGGCACAGTCATCGCAATCGTTTTGGGTGTACTTGTTATCCCCAAGCTTTTAGGCAAAATATGAGAACTACCGAAAGTATAAATAAAACCGGAGCAGGCTCGCTCCGGTTTTTGTATAACACCGCAGTCGGAAGAATGTTGCTCCGACCGTTAATATGTAAGCCTATATCGTCCGTTGCAGGCTGGTTTATGGACCGCCGTGTGTCAGCCTTGTTTGTCAAGGGCTTTATCAAGTCCAACAACATTGATATGAGCGATTACGAGGAAAGAAAGTTTCGCTCGTTTAATGACTTTTTCACAAGAGGCTTAAAGGACGGCGCAAGACCTATTGCCGACGGTGAGGATGATCTTATCAGCCCTGCCGATGCACGCCTTTCGGTCTATGACATCACCCCCGAGCGCTATTTTACCGTAAAAGGGGTTGACTATACTATAGCCGATCTTTTGGAAAACAAGGAGCTTGCCGAAAGGTTTGATGGCGGTAAATGCCTTATTTTCCGCCTTGCGGTCGATAACTATCACCGTTACGGCTGGTGCGCCGACGGTAAGGCTGAAGCACCCGTGCGCATCAAGGGCAAATATCATACCGTTCAGCCCATTGCAATGCGCCGCTTCCCCATTTTCAGAGAAAACGTGCGTGAATACACCGTTGTAGAGACCGAAAAATTTGGCACTGTTGTTCAGATCGAGGTCGGTGCTTTGATGGTCGGCCGTATCGTGAATAACGACAAAAACGGCGGCATTGCACAGAAAGGCCACGAAAAGGGCAGGTTTGAGTTTGGCGGCTCGACCGTTGTTGTGCTTATTGAAAAGGATAAGTCTCTGCTTGATGAGGAATTTATTGCCAACACTCAAAACGACCTTGAGACCAACGTAAAATACGGCGAAAAAATAGGAACAAAAGCAAAATAAACAAAGAGGAGTTGCAGCTCCTCTTTTTATTTTGCAGAAAAAATCAAATATATTGTGTCGAAAGAGGTATAAAACCGCAAAATGTACTTGACATAATACACATTTAGATATAAAATATAAAAGGATGTGTAGATGTATTTTCCCTGTTTGGCGAAATGGGTCAATACTTTTTATAACCCCGGCTTACCCGCAGCCGGCCTTAGGTCAACTGAAAGACCTATCAATGCGGTTAATATATAAAAGGAGGTACCGAAAATGTTGTGGTACATCATTGAGGGTGTTGCTGCAGTTGTCGTTGCCGTTATAGCATTTGTGCTTGGCTCGTCACACCGCCGCCGCACCGCAGAAGCCGCTATCGGCTCTGCAGAAGACGAAGCCAGACGTATTCTTAATGACGCCATGAAGAATGCCGAGGCTAAGAAAAAAGAAGCAATTTTAGAAGCAAAAGATGAAATCATCAAATCAAGAAATGAGACCGAGAAAGAGCTCCGTGAGCGCAGAGCAGAGGTTCAGCGTCAGGAGCACCGCATCCAGCAAAAGGAAGAATCCTTGGACCGCAAGGTTGAAAATCTTGAAGTGAAGGAAAACAAGTTAGCCGAAAGAGTTAAGGTTGTTGAGGAGCGCTTGGCTGAGGCTGAGCAGCTTAAAAAGAGTCAGTTCGATATGCTTGAAAAAATCTCAGGCTTTACCGCAGAGCAGGCTAAAGCACAGTTGCTCAACATGCTCGACGGCGAGCTTCAGCACGAAAAGGCACTCAAGATCTCTGAATATGAGCAGCAGATCAAGGAGGAGTCCGACACCCGTGCTCGTGAGCTTATCTCCATGGCCATTCAGCGTTGCGCCGCAGATCATTCGTCCGAAGCAACCGTTTCGGTCGTTGCTCTGCCCAACGATGAGATGAAGGGCCGCATCATCGGCCGTGAGGGACGTAACATCCGTGCCCTCGAAACCGCTACGGGCGTTGACCTTATTATCGACGATACCCCCGAAGCAATTACCGTTTCCAGCTTTGACCCCGTCAGACGTGAAATTGCAAGAATTGCTCTTGAGAAGCTCATTGTTGACGGACGTATCCACCCTGCCCGCATTGAGGAGACCGTTGACAAGGCACGTGCCGAGGTCGAGCGTACCATCAAGCAGAAGGGTGAGCAGGCAATGCTTGATGCAGGCGTTCACAGCATGCATCCCGAGATCGTAAAGCTTCTCGGCCGCCTGCATTTCAGAACCAGCTACGGTCAGAACGTACTTAACCATTCTCTTGAGGTCTGCTACCTCACCGGTCTTTTGGCCGCCGAGCTTGGCGAGGATGTAACCATGGCCAAGCGTGCAGGTCTCTTGCACGATATCGGTAAGGCTATCGACCATGAGCAGGAAGGCTCGCACATCCAGTTGGGTGTTGAGGTCGCCAAGAAGTACAAGGAAAATGATGCCGTTGTTCACGCCATCCACGCTCACCACGGTGACGTTGAGGCCAAGACCGTCATCGCCTGCCTTGTTCAGGCCGCCGATGCTATTTCGGCCGCACGTCCCGGCGCTCGCAGAGAGAACATTGAAAGCTATATCAAGCGTCTTGAAAAGCTGGAGGAAATCGCCAATTCCTTCAACGGTGTTGAGACCTCGTTTGCTATTCAGGCCGGCCGTGAGATCAGAGTTATGATCAAGCCCGAAGCCATCAACGACGATCAGATGGTGCTTGTGGCACGTGATATTGTCAAGGAGATCGAGAACAACCTCGATTATCCCGGACAGATCAAGGTCAACCTCATCCGTGAAAACCGTGTTGTTGACTACGCAAAATAATTTTAACGCAAAGCTTCCGCAGTTTTTTGACTGCGGAAGCTTTTTGTTATGCTTGTAAAGTAGTTAAACGTATGATATACTTAATTATGAATAAATGTAACTTTTCGGGAGGGCAATATGAGTAACATTGTCGAGCTTTTGCAGCACAAACCGCAATCAACCAACCCCAAGGATTCTTCGAGAGTTTATTTTGCCTGCCATCCCGATGATTTTGACGATTTGTTTGACAGATTTTCAGACGAGATTTTATCGGCCACACATTCTTTGGATACTACCACCACCGTATGGTACCGCACGGTGCGTGAACCGAATGATGAGCAAAGGAAGGACATTGTCAGCCGCCTTTCGGAGATACAGCTCTTTGTTGTTCCCGTTACACGTAAGTTTCTGGATGACCGTGACCTGAGCCTGGACTTTGAAATCGCCTACGCTAAAGAGCATAACATACCCATTCTACCGCTTGTTTGGGACACTTCGATTATCATTGACTACAGCTCACCCGAAAACTTTGGCGAGCTGCAGTTTTTAAACCCCGAGGACCCTGATCTGACTGCCCTGCCCTATTCCAAAAAGCTCAAGGATTATTTGGCATCGGTTTTGGTCGGTGATGAGTTGAGAAAAAAGGTTCAGGCGGCATTTGATGCGTATATCTTTTTGAGCTATCGTAAGAAGGATCGCCAATATGCACAGGAGCTGATGAAGCTTATACATAAAAACGACTTCTGCCGTGACATTGCGATATGGTATGACGAGTTTTTGACCCCGGGTGAAAATTTCAACAAGGCAATCAGCACGGCATTGGAGGAAAGCAAGCTTTTTGCTCTTGTTGTCACACCGCATATTGTTGAACCCGGCAATTATGTTATCGATCACGAATACCCCATGGCCGAAACTGCACAAAAGCCGATAGTGGCTTTGGAAAGTGTTGCGACCGACCGCAAAGCACTTGATAAAAGCTTCAAGAACCTTCCCGATTGCACCGACGTTCACAACCAACAAAAGCTGTCGGATGCACTTTTGAAAAATCTTGAATCGGTTGCCCGTGCCGAAAGCCGTGACAACCCCGAGCATAACTATCTGATAGGCCTTGCCTATCTTAACGGCATCGATGTTGAAACCGACCACGAAAGGGCCAAGGCTCTTATCGAAGGTGCCGCCGAAAGCGGTCTGCCCGAAGCTATGCTCAAATTGGCCGAAATGTATAAAACGGGTAAAGGCGTTAAGCAGAACCACCGTAAAACAATACATTGGTTGGAAAAAGCGGTTGCCTGCTTTGAAGAAACCGCAAGATCGAACGACCCGAATGACATCCGCAAATTCGCCAACACCTTGTTTTACCTATCGGCCGAGTATATGGCTGTCGGTGATCACAAGGGCTCTGACGAGGCGCTGAAAAATCAGATCAAACTCTACACATCTGCTATTGAGCAGAGTATCGACGAGGATTATATCGGTATAGTGTTGGTAGCATATCTTATGCGGTCAGCCAACGTTGTTCATCTTTACGTTGATGAAAACCCCGATACAACAATACCAAAGACGTTTGAGATATCGATCGGGCTGCTTTTAGAGGCCGAAGGTTTTTGGGAGAAATATTCGGAATTCGTCAAGGATGTCGATTGGATACGTGCCTACGTAAATATTATTTATGCCCAAATATGCTCGGGCTATGTCACTAAGGGTGACTACGACAAAGCAAGGCTTTATTTGGATAAGCTTGTCGGCACAGAAAATTACGAATCACTGAAAAATATGATAGCAAGCCTGGAATCGGGACAAGCCGGTATTGGCACCTTTATAGATAGTATCGAAGATAGCCTGGATAGCCTACAGCAACAGCTGACCGATATTTCCAAAGAGAACAAAGAAATAAATATCGGTATATATTTGATCGGTTCGTATTCGGTAGTATGCGGCTTGTGCATAGCTCCCTTGGATGACTCGGTTGACCGACGGGACATTCGCCGCACCCTATACCGATATTTATCTGTGGTGTCACAAATCGATTGCAAAAAGGTTTCAAACGATGCTGTTTTGGCTCTCTGCGCAGTGCTATCAAGTATTGCGGATTTTGAGGCGGCAGGCGGGAACATAAAAGAAGCAACCGAGCTGTGTCAAAAGAGCCTTGAGTTCAGCAGGTTGTCGTTTGAACGGTATTCTTCGGAGGATCCCTTGAAAAGCATCATATTATCGACCTCAAAGCTCGATCAGCTTCGTGGTGACGGTCGACTAGACCCCGAAGCCTGGCGATATGTCGACCAATGCTATCACACCATCTTTACCGAAAACTATAAGCGAATACAGAACTTTGAGCTTGCCGATACCTATTATCTCTCGATGATATTGGTTTACGAGCAGGAAAACAACCTTGAAAAAGCCAAGGAATATGCCAAGGCCCGTGAGTATTTGTCGTTTATAAAGCTCAAAGAAAAAGGAGGCTTGGAAAATCAAATCCAATTCTGTAACAACGTATTTGCCTGCTGTCAATATAAGTACCGCACCGAGGAATATGACACGATCACGGATTATCTTGGGGGTGCTATCGATCTTTGCGCAACGATCCTCTCAAAGCCGAAGGAGTATAATCCCACCCGAGAGCAGTACGATCACCTCGGTCTCTTGCTTTGCAAATGTGAGTATTTGCAGGCGGCGGTATATTCCGAGCTTGACCGTGAGGACGATGCCGAGAGAATGCTCAAGCTGTTTCTCCAAGCGGCAGAGATTATCGGACGCCCTGCCGAGCTTGAAGAAGAGATTGCCATCGCAGAGGAATGGTTCGCTGATGATGACGAAGATGAGGAGGAATAAAAATTGTTTAACTACATATTCCCTTTTATAGGAATCAACATTATGGCTTTAGCGGTGTTTTTGGCCGTTAAAAAACGCCACAGCACAAGCAAGTTTATCACCTGCCTGACCTTGGGCATCTTTTTCTCAACGGTATTTATGGTACTTCCAACCGATTGGGGAAAAGATGTTTTCACCAAGCCGTTTTATGCCATAGTTTCATCAATACTCTACAGCCTTAAAACGCTTGGAGGACGACAGGACGTTTCGCAGATCGAGGAAATTGCTCTGCCGTACGTATTGAAGCTCATCTATATTGCCGTCAACTATATTTCCTTTGTTTCGGCACCGATTATGGCCTCCAGCTTGATACTGTCATTCTTTGGTGACACGGGTGAGCGTATGCAGTACGGTGTCCGTTTTTCGGATAACTGCCACATCTTTTCCGAGCTTAACGAAAACTCACTGACATTGGCCAAAGGCATCAAAAGCTCGCACAAGAAGGATACCATCGTTTTCTGCGATGCTAAAAGGGTTGATGAAAAGCTGGCCGAAAAGGCCAAGAAGATCGGCGCAATATTGCTTCATCGTTCAGCGGAGAATATGAAGACCGATATAAGACACAAAAACTACAGCTTCTACCTTATTTCGGACGACGAGGACAAAAACATCAACCGTTGCATTTCGGTTATCAAAAAGCACCGTGAGGACGACCGTCACCGCATTACTGTTTATGCCTTTGCGCAGAATGACACCAACATCAGCACGGTCGAGGCTATGAACTGCGGCAACGTCGGCATTCGCTTTGTTGACGAGATAGTGCTGTTCTGCAACCACCTTATCGACCGTCATCCGCTTTATGAAACAGCAAGACCACTGACAGACGGTGAAAGACTTATTTCTTTGTTGCTTATCGGTGCAGGCCGAACGGGTACACAGATGCTCAAAACCGCCGTTTGGTACGGACAGATAATTGGCCACAAGCTCAAGATTCGTGTGCTTGACAACAAGGCCGAGGATATTAAAAAGGAGTTTTTCGGTGCTTGTCCCGAGCTTGAATCGGAGGAATATGATATAAAATTCATCACCGCCGACGTCAACCACGCTGACTTCACCAAAGCCATTTCGGAGTATGCCGCCGACACGACCTATGCCGTTATCGCTATGGGTGACGACAAGCTTAACATTGCCGCCGCCGACAAGCTGCAGGGCGTTCTTCGCCGCATCAACCGATTTGAAAGAACCGCACCCATTTTTGCCCGTGTGCGTTCCTCGCTGATGGCCGAAAACCTTAACAGTAACCAATACCTTGCCGACCGCAATATTGAGCTTTTCGGAAGCATTGACACGATTTATTCCGAAAAGACACTGCTTAATACCGAGCTGGAAAAGCTTGCCTTGGCGGTACATCTGCAGTATTACGGTGTATCCGACAAGCCCGCCGACGATGATGATTATATATATGCCTTAAATGCTTTTATGACCTCGGCCTACAACCGCCGTTCGTCAATGGCATCTGCTTTGCATTTTAAGGCCAAGCTTATGATGGTTGATGAAATGCGAGCCAATGATATGACCGCCGAGGACATCAGCGTAGCACTTGCCGAAAACGAACACATAAGATGGATGGCCTTTACAAGAAGCATCGGCTACACCAACGGCACCGATGACGAAATGGAGCTGTATATACCGCAGACCGGCCGTGATATTGACAAAATGGCCAAGCTGCACTGCTGCTTGAGACCGTGGGACGAGCTTGACGCTTTATCGGATAAGTATAACCAACTTGTGCCACCCAAGAAAAATAATATGGATTTCAAGAAAATTGACCGCACCATTGTCGACAACCTTGATAAAATTATGGCCAAGGCCAAAACGCTGTAAGGAGAAATTATGTATACACCGAAACCTATTGACACAAAGGATATCGTTTTGTCAAAAGACCTTTTGGAGCTGACCGAAAAAATCGCCGAAAACGTTCACGAGGTGTGGGCGCTTAACCGTGTAAACGAGGGCTGGACCTACGGTGAAAAGCGTAACGACACGCTTAAAGAAACACCCTGCCTTGTCCCCTATTGTGAGCTGCCCGAAATTGAAAAGGACTATGATCGCAACACCGCAATGGAGACCTTGAAGCTTATTGTCAAATTAGGATATAAGATTTCCAAATAAAGGAGCGTTTTATATGACCAACGCACACGAGGTCGAAAGCTATGATGTATTCATAAGCTATCGACATTCATCGTCGGGCTTTTATATGGCACGACTTATCTATGACCGACTGATATACAACGGTTACACCGTATTTCTGGACAAGGATATGGGCACCTGCGACTTTGATACCGAGATCGAGACCGCCATTTCCAAAAGCCGTAACTTTATTGTAGTTATTTTCCCCGGTGATCTTGACGGTTGCTCAAATGCCGATGATTGGCTTAAAAGAGAAGCCGAATGTGCTTTAAGAAACCCCGATATAACCATAATCCCCGTTTTGTGCGACAAATTTCCGACCGAGGATGACAAGAAAATCGAATTTCCCGATTGCTTCAACGTGATACTGTCGTCCAAAAACGGTATTGCTCCGCAAAAGGATTATACGCTTGATCAGACCCTTGATGAGCTGTGCGACGCACGGCTGAAGAATGTTGCACCCATCAAGCCGCTTATCAACACCAAGGACTTTTTCAACAAGAATTTAAACCCTGCATCCAACCTTCAGATAGTGGGTGTTGACCTTGCCTTCCACGGTGGCGGTGCATTCCTCACCGAAACTCGTGATAAGGTGATTCTTGACGAGCTTGTGAGCCGAAAAATACCGACAAGGGTTTTGATAAACGACCCCAAGGTGGCCAAGGAATTCACCCAACACATGCGAAATCCCGGCACTTCGATCGGCCCTTCTCCGTTTAAAACCGTTGCCGCAACCTGGAAAAAGTTTGCAAAAGAGCATCCCGACACTTTAAAGGTGCGTGTGTGCAAATCACCCTTATTACACGTTCACCATGCCGTTCGCTACCATAACACATTGACCCAAAAGCCTTACGGCCGACAGCACATCAAGTATTACGCCCACCGCAACTATGACATAGGCAAGGCCTTTGAGCATGAGTTGAGCAGTTTTTCGAAATATTACGAGTTATATTCAAACGAATTTGAATACCTTTGGAGCATCAGCAAGCCGATATAACACTGAAACAAAGAAAGGAAAAAATATGAGAAAAGCATTGTCTTTATTATTCTGTTGTGTCTTTTTATTTACCTGTTCTCTTGGGTTCTCCGGTTGCTTTTCCAATAAAGAAAATCCTTATCCATATAAAGGAGAACACAAAGAATTGTATACCGTTGCGGTATATAGCATTCCTGATTCAGAAGGATATGCGCATCATGGAGAAGGTGCAGATGACCCCGAAATCTATATTTGGGAACAAGATGACTATGGCAGAACATTGTTCTCTTATTGTGAGGACTTCGATAATAAACTTTTTGGTTTGGTTGTTTCCCAAACGTACGATGAAACCAACGTGTATTTTTATGCGGATATTAATTACGCCTTAACCCTCACATATTCCGAGAGTGTGTATGAAGGAACTAAAGACGACCGTTTAAAAGCTCAAACAGAGGCCTTTTACTTGGAAAACAAGGAAAAATTGAAGGAAGAAAACGATTGGAATAAACCTTTAGATAAGACTAAGTGTGTTTCTTATCCAATTACAGACCACAAGGTTTTAGAAGAAAAAACATATTCCCTTAGTTCAGTTGAGTGCAATAAAATATTAAATGAGTACAGCAAAACATTAAATTTACCTAATCCCAGCGATACGCCACACAGATATAACAACGTTCTGCAAGTAGATGCAGAAGGCAAAATTTTACACGAAATCTACGGCGTTCACCAGCACTACGATAATCCCAATTGGGACAAGGCGGATGAATATACATATTATAGCATAATCCTTTGGGTTATTACTGATAAAGACGGTAATTATGACAAAGAAAACGGTGTTATGGTTATGTATTCTAAAGCCAATGAGCCTGACAAGCGTTTTACATATAATCCGAAAGATGTTTTAGAATTTAAAAACAAAAACAATTGGACAAATCCCAATTGTGATGAATAACTTACTGATGACATAAAACAAAAAGCACCGTTTTCACGGTGCTTTTTGTTATTCTACCTCATCCTCAACCACAAGTACGTTCACTCTGCCTGTGGTATAGGTGCCTGCGTCCAAAACCGTAACACCTTTTCCGTAAAATATGTCGGGATTCTGCTCGGTTATATTGGGGTCATATTTCTTGGCATAAAACGACGGTACATGCCCGCAGACAATGGTTTTGTCCGTCAGTCGGTCGCAGGTGTCATACATTTCGTGCCACTTGGTCCAACGTGCCCTTTTCCATTCCTCGGGGCTTGCTTTTCGCCAATCCTCACGGATGTAATACCGCCCGTCCGACATAACGGTGGGCAACCAACCGTGGGTGAACACAAAATGCTCGGTTTCAAAATAATCCTTGCCCTCCAAAATAAAGTCGGTTGCACGGTCGAGCATCCGTGTATGTCCCGAAAAATCGACCGTATTGCTTAATGTATCGAGAGCATATTTGCCGAAAAACTCAACAATAGTTTCGACCGTTCCGTTGAGATAGTTGTGCTCCTTAAAACGTCCCGTGTTGAAGATATCAAGCAGCATATCCTCGTGATTCCCCCGAAGTAACACCTTATTATCGATAACGTCCAAATACTTTAAAACATCGAGATTCTCGGTTCCACGGTCGAAGTAGTCACCGCAGCAAACCAACAGATGGTCAGGATTATATCGGTCAAAGCCCGCCTCAGATAGAGCATTTTTCAGTAGTGTGCAGTGACCGTGGATGTCCGACACGGCAAAAATCTTTTTCTTCATATAATTCACCATTATCTCGGCAGTTCAATGCGATTGCCAAGCTCCGACATCAGAACCGCCATGTTGAAAAAGCCCCAAAATGCTTTGTTTAAGTGTTCGGATGAGTCGGTAATAAAAATATCCTTTCCGTCAAACTCAACGCCGAAGCGACGACCATAGCGGTTGATTTCATCGGCATAATCAGCGGTGTCATCGTGATCCCAATAAAACGACTCGAAAAGCTCGCCCTCGATTTTACCTTTATGGAAATCCGAAACCGTTACCCTTTCATCGGTCAGCTCGACACGGTAAGAGGCATAGGTCGAAAAGGTGGAGTAAAACATAGCGAGGCTTAGACGGTATGAGCCGTCAGCGTTCAAGCTGCAGAAAATACCGCCATCGAGACACTCAAACAAGCCGCCAAGGTCAAGCGCTTCCAGCTTATCGTCGGTTGGCAACACAATATCGTTATCAAAACGCAGACCGTCCTCGTCCAAGCAATCGCAGTAAAGGTCGGCGTTGGCGATAAACACAAGCATCTGCAAATAACGGAAAAAGGTGTGCGCCTGACAGAATGCGCCAACCATTCGTTCACCGTCAAACGATACTTTTTCTCCGACCTTTTTGAGTGTTCTTTGGATAGTATCGGCATTTCCTATCTGCTTTTTAAGTTGAGCCACGGCACCGCCGTTGTCGTGAACATAAAAGACCTCATCAGAATACAAAAATGTCAACTGCAGGTCGTCACCCGTTGCGGCAAAAAACTCCGGCACCGTAACGCTGACCGACCTATCGGTTTTCTCAACGGTCAATAAGCTCAAAAGCTTTTCTTTCAAGTATTTCTCGTTCACTTTGCACCTCCTAAAAGTATATCAATAGCTTGCTTTACGTTCTCTTCATCAAGACCCTTGCGGCCGTTGTGTGTTTTGACAAGATGCCCTTCCAAAACAGGATCCTCAAGAGTAAGGTCATCTATCACCGCAAAGCCTTCGATCTCGGGATGGTTATGCAACCACAGTCTGATCTGTAGCTCTCTCGGCAACCACACGTCGGTTGTTTTGCCTATAATCTTGATATCATAGTCCGAAAAAAGATCGATTATCTGATGACCGATCTCATCACAATTCTCGGCTTTTTCCGACCAATGCTCTCGCCACGAGGTCGACAGCACGATCACGGCACCTGTTTTGTCGGTAATCTGTTTAAGCAGCTTCATACGTTCGGGGTCGATGATAAGTCCGAACCCTTTATAGGCTCGGATGTAGCGCTCATAATTCAGTACCCCGTCGAAATCAAGAAAAATAACCTTCATTTTTTCTCCAATCACATTTTTTATTATTGTACCACACACAAGTTCTCTTGTAAAGTCGGGCATTGTGTGGTATAATTAAGGAAATAAAAAATTGCAGGTGATTACAATGACCGAACAGATAAAAAAGACACTTGAAAACCTTAACAAAAACCGAATGGAGAGCTTTTTTGTTGAAACCAAGGAGGAAGCACTCGAAAAGGCTTTGTCGCTTATCAACGACGGTGACACCGTATCGGTCGGCGGCTCGGTAACCTTGAGTGAAGTAGGTATTCTTGAGGCGCTTAAATGCGGCAAATACAACTATCTTGACCGCTATGCCGCAGGCAGCCCCCAAGAAATGCACGAGATATTCCGTCAAAGCTTTTTGGCCGATGCTTATTTCACATCGTCCAATGCCGTGACTGAAGAGGGCGAGCTTTTTAACGTTGATGGCAACGCCAACCGTGTTGCCGCTATGATGTACGGCCCCAAAAAGGTCATTGTTATTGTGGGCAAAAACAAGATAGTCAAGGGCCTTGACGAGGCGCTGATACGCCTTAAAACTGTGGCCGCACCGCTCAACGCAAAGCGTCTTAATAAAGAAACCTACTGTGCAAAAATGGGTCATTGCGTGACCATGGACAACGGCAAGGAGAAGAATATGACCTGCGGTTGCCGCTCAAAAGATCGCATCTGCCGCAACTACACCGTTATGGGCGAACACCTCCCCGACCGTGTAAAGGTCATCATCGTCAACGAGGATTTAGGATATTAAACAACAAAACCGACTGTCAAACGACAGTCGGTTTTAATTTATCTCTGATTATCCGTCCACTCGGCGGCAAGCTCGACCCATTTTGCATTGTGGGGGTTGTTGCGTACCGTGCTTTGACCGGCTGTGATACGGTTGGACAGCGCCATTCCGTGGGGTGAATTTTCGAAAATATGCATCTCAAACGGAATCTTTGCCTTGGCATAAGCGTTTGCAAGCTCTATCGAGTTGCGGACGTTGACAAGCTCGTCATTTGCAGTATGCACGATAAACGCAGGCACCGAACGTTCATCAACCTGCAATTCAAGCGAAAATTCGGCATACTCTTCCTCGGTCTTGCCACGGCCAACAAGGTTATGTATGCTCAAGCGGTGGCTAATTTCGGGGTCGGACGACACAACGGGGTAAACGGGGATTATGCCCTTGGGTCTGTTATACCCAAACGGCATATCAATAGCCTTGTATATCTCTTTCTTATGCCACAAAACACCCAACGAAGCACACAGATGACCGCCTGCAGAAAAGCCTGTGGCAAAAACCTCTTGGGGATCGATACCGTACTCATAGGCGTTGTCCTTGATGTGCTTTATTGCCAACGATGCCTCGATCAAAGGGTTCCACTTTCGGCAGTTTTCCTCCCCCACCGAATAATGCAGAACAAACGCATTAAAGCCGTAAGGCATAAAGGCGTGGGCTATCGGCTCACCCTCACGGTCGGAGCAGATATCTCTGTAACCGCCGCCGGGAATGACCAAAATGGCCTTTCTTGTGAAATTAGCGGTCGGGTCGGCAATGTAGCAATCAAGCCACACGTTTTTCTTGCCTTCAACCAATTCTATTCTTTTGAAGATCATAAAAACACCCCTTCATACGGACCGTCAAGGATGTCGGTCCCTACATATACCATTGACCTGTCATTCTGAGCGTCAGCGAAGAATCTTTAAAAGATCCTTCACTTGGTTCAGGATGACACTTTTACATGCTCTCGGGAGCTTCGATTTTGAGCATTGCAAGAACGTTCTTGATAACCGTCTTGGTGGCAATGCACAGCGAGATTCTTGCCTGCATAAGCGCTTCATCGTCCACCTTGACACGGCAGGCATTATAGAACTTGTGGAACAGCGTTGCAAGCTCCAATACATATCTTGTGATCCTTGCGGGGTCGTAGCTTAAAGCAGACGACTCGATCTCACCCGTGAACTCCGAAATGTGACGGATAAGCTCGTGCTCCTCCGAAGCGGTCAGGCAGGTAAGCTCGTCCACGGTAAGGCTCTTGGGCTCAACTCCGTCGGATGCGAGATTACGCAGAATACTGCAGATTCTGGCATGGGCATACTGCACGTAGTAAACGGGGTTCTGGCTCGACTGCTCAACAGCCAAGTCAAGGTCGAATTCGAGGTGGGTGTTGGGCTCCTTGGAGTTGAAGATAAATCTTGCGGCATCCAGCGGAACCTCATCAAGCAGGGTCTTAAGGGTGATGGACTTACCGGTTCTTTTGGAGACCCTTACGACCTCACCGTTTCTGACAAGGCGTACCAGCTGCATCAAAACGACATCCAACTTGTTGCCGTCAAGACCGACAGCATCCATTGCACCTTTAAGTCGTGCAACGTGACCGTGGTGGTCGGCGCCCCAAATGTTGATTACCTTATCAAAGCCACGGGTGGCAAATTTGTTGTGATGATAGGCGATGTCGCCTGCAAAATAGGTGGGGTTGCCGTTGGCACGGATAAGCACCTCATCCTTTTCGCCGCCGAAATCGGTGGCCTTGTACCAAACAGCGCCGTCCTTTTCATAAGTAAGACCCTTATCGGTCAAAATCTTTACGATGTTCTTGATTGCGCCCGACTCATAAAGGCTGGACTCCTTGAACCATACATCATAGTTGATTCTGTAGGTGCCAAGGTCGGTGCGAAGGCCCTCAATGTTAAGCGGCAAAGCATAGTTTACCAAAGCCTCACGGCGCTCTTGCTCGGTCTTAGCAACAAAGCTGTCACCGTGGATATCGGCAAACTCCTTGGCTCTTTCGGTAATATCGGCACCGTGGTAGCCGTCCTCGGGGAACTCAACC
>JAZQCY010000157.1:0-4300 GCA_045546555.1 Acutalibacteraceae bacterium
CCTCCCCTGTAAGGAGAGGTGGATTTTGCCAAAGGCAAAAGACGGAGGGATTCCGTAAGCTTGCTTACGGCGGACCGTCGGGGTAGCGAAGCGTGCGAGTCGGTAGTGAATGACAGTCCTGCGGACTGTCAGAGCCGACGAATACCTTAGCACCGCAGTGCGAGACCGCCGGTCCCTACACTGTGTCTATAGCCTTAATCGTAGGGGAGGGCCTCTGCGCCCTCCCGAAAGTAAGCTTACGGCGGGCGAACAGGAAAGCCCCTACGATTAGCCTTCCCCAGCGGGGGAAGGTGGCATTGCGAAGCAATGACGGATGAGGTGTCCACTATCACAACATACTAAAAATGATACAATATAGCTGTCTAACGGCGGGCGATTCGTGAATCGCCCCTACGACAGCCTCTTGACAACCCTGTAAAACATTGTTATAATTACGATAGTCTAAGCGGAGTAGAACGGAGACAACAGAACCGTCCCCGTGTCTCTAGAAAGTGATAAAGATGTTATAAACAAGCATAAGATGGATGCGGTTATTACCGCATTAGGGGGATAATGCCAATAATGAAAAAACCTGTAAAAATTACATTGTTTTCTATAGGCGGTACCGCAACTGTTGCTTTGATTTTGGCCATTGTGCTTGGTTTGAATTATTTTTTCAATAACTTCGGCGAGGTTATGACAGATATCTTTGTGTGGTTATCTGATGCAGATGTTCCACAACCTACGGAAGATTATGGGGAGTTCCCGTTTAAACTTGTTTATGAAGATAGCAATGGACAACAGATTGTCGTTGAAGATACCTTGGTTATTGAATATCTTGGGTACGGTTTTGATTGGCAAAATGGCAAACACAACAAATGGGATGCTTATTTTTTAAGTGACCGCAACAAACCGAAGAATATAAACGAAATCATCCTATATCAAGGTGATAGTGCGACAATTTTCTTTGAATTAGGAAGTTGTGAATATTACATGGGAATCAAGGAAGCAGAAATGTCAAAAGCACGTCAGGGCATATTGGCTGGGGATATCGGTGTCAAAACCGGCTACTATTTGAACGCACCTATCAGCGATGAGGAACTCTATGAAAAATATAACATTAAAATAATAGAGAAGCGGTTGTCACCGCCTTTGACAAAAGCAGGTTGAAAAATTGTAGTGGCATGTAATAATACAGGGAACGGTTTTCTTGTGCAAACAAAAAACACATTCGAGTATATCATTTGATAAACCTTAAAAGGGAGCGGTTAGGGTAAAACCTAACCGTTTTCTTTATGCGCCCCTTGTTAAAGGGTAGCGAGGCGTGCGAGTCGGTAGTGAATGACAGTCCGGCGGACTGTCAGAGCCGACCAGGGACCGAGCACCGCAGTGCGAGACGAGTGCCAACGAAGTTGGCGAGGGGATTCCTTGTTTCCTTGTCTCTATTTTGCAAAATGGCTGTGGCGAAAATTTCGAAAAACAAAAACACGGGAGGTGTTGGCCTCCCGTGGGTGAAGTTGAGATTCAGTGTCGATATATTGCTTCGCAATTCGATATGTGCCTGACGGCACAGGGTCTATTACCACTCAACCTTATTTTCGGCGTTGAGGACGGATCTGCCGCCGTCGTCGAGCTGATACAGATGCACGTAATCCGAAACGTAGACGTTGGAGGTGGCCCATTCCTCGTCGGTGGCCGTTTGAGGTAACGGACAGGCCGAGCAACCTGCAACGCAGGACAGGATCATCTTGACCGGCACGGTGGTGAAGGCCGCCTTATAGTCCTCAAAGCCTTCCTCGTTAAGGTTCAGATCACAGTAGATCTTACCGTCACCCGTGAAGGCTATGTAATCCTCGGTCCACAAAAATCCGTAGGTATGGAAGGCATCCTTCAGCGAGCCCGGGTCACCGTCCGGCAGTCTGAAGCGGCTTTCGTTGGCACGAAGCGTGTCAAACGAACGGTGGGTGTATCCAAGCTCGGCCGCCTGCTTGCTTATATGCACGTGGGCATTGGCCTCGGCCAACGCAGAATTTCCGAAGGATTCATTGACATCAATTTCCGGATATACCAGCTCAGCCGGCTCAAAAGCTGCCATGTAAAGCGTGTTCCAGAAGCCTCTGCCCTGCGGCAACAAACAGCTTGTTTCAACATATCCGTACATAAAAGTCATGTGCTTGTTTGTACGGATGGTGCCGCCGTAGTAGTTGTCAAAATCCCGTGTGCATTCGGCGTGGAAAAATCCGTCATAGATCTTTATGTTTTCGGGTCGGCGCCAGGCTCTCAAGCCGTTTTTACCTGATGTGCCCGTTTTGTGATCCTTTTGGCCGTATTCCTCATCTATAACGTCCCACTTGGTGGTGTCGACCTTCGTGCCGTCAAAATCGTCCACCCAAACGGGGCGGTAGTCCACGGTGGGGTCGTAGCTTTTAAGATAGGTGGCTTTATAGCTTGCGTTCTTAACGGTGCTTCGGTCGGTCACACCGTTTTGAAGCATTTTGGCGAACTCGGATACCGCCATTGCAGTGGAATAGGTGTTGCCGCGGTTGAGGTAGACCTTGTCACCCGAAACCGTGATGTTAAAGGCATCGTGCTCCTCGATCAGCTCAACACCGTCACGGTTGGTTTTGCCCACGATTATCTCATACTGCCCTTGTGCGGTATAGGCATCCTCCAAAATTTCAACGGTTCCCTTTTTCTCGTTCTTGACCGTCTCGACCAAGGCTTCCATTTCAACCTGAACGAGGTAGGAGGTGTTGTAATGCGGTCTGACTATTGAAAATTTTGAAATATCAACGCCGTTCACCGTAAAAGCGGCGGTTTCGGTGTCGGTGGAGGCTGTCGTATCGCTGCCCGAAGCATCGGGTGCAACCGATGACGTGTCCGAGGAGGGTAGGGACGGGGTCTGTCCACCGTCCGTGTCGCCGCAACCGACCAGCGAGAATATCATTATGCAAAATACAAAAAGCGCAAGTATTCTTTTCAAATCTGCCACCTCTGTGAAAGCGTTATCTATAAATTATTATAGAATGTTCCATATCCGATTTCAAGAAAATTTTTTGTACTACAGGATATTCACAAAAAATCAAGCGGGGGACATGTACCACCCGCTTGATTGCTTTAAGAATATGATTTATGCTTGTCAATTTTTAGGAACCAAAGTATACCATTCTCTCAACGGTGTATCATCCCACCCAGCGGCTCCGGCTTCATAGTAAACCACAAGCTCTTTGTCTTTGGTTCCGAAAACGTAACTTTGACCTAGTTCGGGAGCGTCTCCTTTAAAATATACGCTTTCTAATGATTTACAAAAACCAAAAGTGTCAGGTCCAATAAATTTTCTTATCGTCTTCGGGAAGGTAACGGTTTTTATATCCATTCCAAAGAATGCCGCTGAGCCTATCTTTTCTACCGGATGTCCGTCGATGATTTCAGGTATAACGACAGTTTCATCACTTGAAATATACTCTGTTATGAGCCCTTTATCACCTAGACCACATTGGAAATGTGCTGCAGGGTTGACCCTTGTTTCAGAATCAAAGGTATTAGGTGCTGTACGTTCCAAAGTAACGGTCGGCACCTTTTCCTTTGCATTGTAATGCATATTAATTTCTTCCCTGTTACTCCGTTTAAAGGCATCACTACTGATTTCAACCTCGTCTCCGGCGAAATAGACATCCTTTAATGAATTGCAATTATAAAACGCGCTAAACCAAATGCTCTTAACACTTGCGGGAATCTTAAGAGTTTCCAGTGCTGTGCATTGGGAAAATATAGTAGACGGAATAACTTCAAGACCATCTTCAAAATTTATCGTTACCAATGACTCGTTTGTTGCAAACACACTATCGTAACAGCGTTTAAGTGTTTTGGGTATGGTAAGTTCCTTTAAGGATTTACATTCTGCAACTGCGTATTCTCCGGTGGTAATAAGATTCCTCGGCAGTTCAAGCATTTCGAGTGCGTCGCAACTGTAAAAAGACCTTGCGCCGAGATAAGTTACGCTGTTGCCGAATTTGACGTCGGTCAAGGCATCACATTCTGCAAAAGCCTCAAAGTTGATAATCTCCACCGAATCGGGGATAGTCACCGAGGTTATTTGAGATGCCTTAAATGCTTCACGGCCTATGGATATTACGGGCTTATCATCAATTTCTTCGGGGATAACAACTGTAAGACTGTTACCGATGTATTTGTCTATTACAGTGTAGTCCCCGTCGGCGTGATACTCAAAATCCGAGACAGGATTTGCATCAGAACAGCTGCAAAAGCTGAACAAAAGCACAAATGTCAAAAAATAAGCACAAAGACGTTTCACAGCACT
>JAZQCY010000158.1:0-17371 GCA_045546555.1 Acutalibacteraceae bacterium
ACCACGGCAAATCCACCCTTGCCGACCGTTTGTTGGAGCACACCAAGACGGTTTCTGAAAGGGATATGGAGGATCAGCTCTTGGACAGCATGGACCTTGAGCGTGAGCGTGGAATAACCATAAAATCGCATGCCGTCACCCTTTATTATGAGGCCAAGGACGGCCTGGAATACGAGTTCAATCTTATCGACACCCCCGGTCACGTTGACTTTAACTATGAGGTGTCACGTTCACTTGCCGCTTGCGAGGGTGCGATACTTATCGTCGACGCTTCTCAGGGCATCGAGGCGCAGACCTTGGCCAACACATACCTTGCCGTTGACCACGGTCTTGAGCTTTTGCCGGTTATCAACAAGATCGACCTGCCGAGTGCCGACCCCGAGCGAGTGCGCAAGGACATAGAGGATGTTATCGGCATCGATGGCTCCGAGGCACCGCTTATCTCGGCCAAGAACGATATCAACATCCCCGAGGTCTTGGAGCAAATCGTGACCCACATCCCTGCACCCACAGGTGATACCGATAAGCCGCTGAAGGCCCTTATCTTCGACTCTTACTACGACTCTTACAAGGGCGTTATTGTTTATTTCCGTGTTATGGAGGGTGAGGTGCGCCCCGGTCAGACCATTCGTATGATGGCCACGGGTGCCGAGTTCCAGGTTGTTGAGGTCGGCCGCAAGCGTGCCAACGTTATGACCCCGTGTGACGTGCTTAAAGCGGGTGAGGTTGGCTATATTGCCGCCGCCATCAAGAATGTTGCCGACGCACGTGTTGGTGACACCATGACCGATGCCGAAAAGAGTGCCGACGAGCCGCTTGAGGGCTACCGCAAGGTCAATCCGGTCGTTTTCTGCGGTATTTACCCTGCCGACGGTGCTCATTATACCGACCTTCGTGAGGCGCTTGAAAAGCTGCAGCTCAACGATGCTTCGCTGCTTTTTGAGCCCGAGACCTCGGGTGCGTTGGGCTTTGGCTTTAGGTGCGGATTCTTAGGGTTATTGCACATGGAGATCATTCAGGAGCGTTTGGAGCGTGAGTATAACCTTGACCTTGTCACAACCGCACCGAGCGTTGAGTATAAATTCGAGCTATCCACGGGCGAGACCGTGACGGTCTCCAACCCGACCAACTACCCCGACCCCGCCATCATCACCACCGCCCTTGAGCCCGTGGCCGATGTTAACATCTACAGTCCGAGCGAGTTTGTCGGTGCCATTATGGGACTTTGTCAGGAGCGCCGAGGTGAGTATATCGGCATGAACTACATCGGTGACCGTGTTGATATGCACTATATACTGCCGGTGGGTGAGATAGTTTACGACTTTTTCGATGCGCTGAAATCCCGTACCCGAGGATATGCAAGCTACGACTACGAGATAAAGGAGTATCAGCCGTCCAAACTTGTGAAGCTCGATATTCTGCTTGCGGGTGACGTTGTGGATGCCTTGTCGTTCATTGTTCACTCCGACAACGCTTATGCTCGTGCTCGCCGCATTGCCGAAAAGCTGAAGGATTACATCCCCCGTCAGCTTTTTGAGGTGCCGATACAGGTGGCCGTGGGTGGCAAGATCATTGCCCGTGAGACGGTCAAGGCCATGCGTAAGGACGTTTTGGCCAAGTGCTACGGCGGTGACATCACCCGAAAGAAGAAGCTGCTTGAAAAGCAGAAGGAAGGTAAAAAGCGAATGAGACAGCTCGGCTCCGTGGAGGTTCCGCAGGAAGCCTTTATGGCCGTCCTGAAGCTTGATGAATAATAAAAATAAACATCCCCGAGCTTTATTTTCAAAGCTCGGGGATGTTGTTTGGATGTTGTCAGCCGGGATAGACGCTTATGGTAAAGCTCTTCCGACAGTTTCTACAGGTGTATCCGTTGGTTTTCTTGGAATACATCATGGTGGGCACGTAGAAGGTGACAAGGTTCCAATCGCTCTGCTCAAAATGATTGCAATAGGGGCATCGGGGCTTTACCCAAACACGGTCGCCCTCTGTTCTGACAATAATACCGTAATCAACTGTAGCCATAATTTTTTACCTGCTTTCTTTTAGAGTTGTTTGTTTATTTTATATTATAACGCTTTATTCCCACACAATGGGCTGTTCTTCGCCTGCATAATACAGCACCATTTCCTCTGCCAGTGAAAGCGCCTCGCTGTTCACAACAGCTTCAGGGGCGTTTACACCGACAAGGGCTTCATAACGTCTTGCCCGCATGATCATATCGGCCGAGGAACGGCGGTTAAACGGTATTCTTGTTTGACTTTGCTCCTCGTTCCACATGCAGTACCGTTTCCAAAGCTCCTCTTCCTCTTCGGTGATATCCCCAAGCTTGGCACGCTCCTTGATGTCGGCAATGACCGTCAAATCCACCTCAAAGGGCTCGTAGGGGCGAATGTAGGTGTTAAAGACCTTCAAATCCTCGTCCGTTAAAAGATCGGTTAGCTCCATATTCTCTACATGTGCAGCTCGGCCGATGCGTGTTAAAGCCGAGGTCAGCAGGTCGTATTTTGCGATAATTTGCTCGGCATCGTTCTCTGTCCAGCTTACGTTATATGTAAGCGTTTCGGGCTCACCGATATAGGGGTAGTAAGTGATGGGAAGCCTTCCGTCCTTGGTTTCTTTGAAAAGCTGACGGATGTATTCCTGAGGGGTTAATTTACTGCGCATTTCTTCAGTCATAAAATTCTCTCCTTATAAGCCGCCCCGTAAAAAGGGCGGTGTTTTGTTATGGGTGATTAAATCAGATGTTTTTAAGGGTTGGCGCTTAAAACGTATTCGCCAAACCGTTTAAGTGCATTGATAACGGTTTTGTTGGATTTGGCACCGAAGTCGGCTTTAGGGCCGCCCTCATCGTATTTTAAGATGATATCGTCGATGTTAGCCGCCAAGGTGTCCCACGACATACCCTCCTCGACACGAACCGACTCAACAGCGTTCAGATATGAGTAGACGGTGCTGGGTGCGCCGTCGTCGGTCTCCACCTTATAATCGGCGTCGATCAGGTATTTCTCAAAGTCATCGGCAACAGGACCCGTGGGGCAGGGCTTTGACTTTGATTTTGACGTTGCCGTCCTGTTAGGCTTGGACGAAGCCTCGGTGTATTTCGGCAGGACGGCGGCTTTGGTGGCCTCAGCAGCTATCAAGGCGTTTCTTTCGGCGGTAATCTGCTCGACCTCAGCCTTAAAATCTCCAAGGGCTCCAAGCGCACCGGTTTCAAATGATTTAGGAACGCAGAACTGTTTTTGCGTGCCGTCCTCAAAGCGAACCTTTAAATAGGTGACACCGCTGATGACATTTTTACCAACAACCTCTCCCAAGCCAAATGTGTTATGACGTACCATTTTCATAATAACTTCCTCCCAAAACATAAAAACATTCTTTTACCTTTACTTACTTTTTACTCTTAAATTTATAATTTTAAATTAACCAACCTCATTTCAAATTTCTAAGAGCAATATTACTATATCAGAAAATTCTAACTTTGTCAAGCGTAAATTTAGAAAAAACTTCAAATTTTTGCTAAATTTCATCAACAACACTAAGTGAAAGCGCTTAACGACTAAATTTTTACTAAAAAATAAGCCGGAGTATAAAACTCCGGCAGGTTTAGATTTTATTTAATGCTTTCTGCATTTTCAACGCTTAATTTAAATTCTTCGAATTTCATAAGGGCGGCGCTTGTGTTGGCTAAATTTCGCGGATTGTTCAAGGGGTTCTTTTGAGCCTCGTCTGCTAGAGCAGGTTCACGAAGCCCCATAGCAATTTCCTGCGCTTTTGTGAGCTTCAGCTCAACGTACCTTCTCAGCGCATCAATATTATTATATGCGTTCAGGAAGGTGCATCCGTCAATTATATTTTGCTCCTCCAACTGCAGAGCGTTGTCACGGTTGGTTGTCTGATACTCCCTTTGGACAATTTCCCACAAAACCTTCAGTCGGGAGGAATAGTCGTATATAGTGTGGATCGAAAACGGCTTATCCTTACCTGCTTTTGTTTTTCGGTCAACGTGATAGGTGAGATAATTCGTAAAGGCCTTCTTGACCTGTTCGTCTGTTTTAAACCCACCCTCGGGAGGCAGATATGAGTGCAGCTCTTTAGCGCCTCCGGCTTTTGGAGCTGAAGGGTGTGCGTATTCGGCGGAGGGGATGCAGGAAACATAATTATCCATAGGGCCATAGCCGTCAGCCTTTGCGATTTCTACCAATTGCGAACCGATTATGTCCTGCTGATCTTCAATGATTTTTGCGAACTGTGAAACGATTTCTGCCATATATGCGTAATCCTTAGAGTCTTGTATCTCATCGAGAAGGGCATTTATCATTTTCAATTTTGCCTGGGTGTGAAGATCAAAATCATTAACCATAACGGAGTCATATTGCTTGATCAAGTCGTCAATTATTTTCATAACAAACCTCTTTTTGCACCTTTGCTTTTAGATTTGCCTTTATTATAATGCGATTTTTTAGAAAAATCAAGTGAATTTTTAGAGTTTCAATTAAATAATATGTCAAATGATGATTTTTCTAACTTTAAAGGACGGTTACAAAAAATCTCCACCGAGCAATCGGCGGAGATTTTTTAAAGTTGTTTAGTTTGTGGTGTGTATTACATAGCATCTCGGGCACGGCTTGTTGCCATTCATTCTTGCTTTGGCAAGAGAGGTTCTTACAGGCTCCTCATTTGGTGCGATTCCGCAAGTGGCATTGCCGTGATACAGTCCGTCCTTCGATATCCATACAGCGGGGGAGTCGACGGCACTTTCGGGGTCGTAGGCACCACAGACCACACAAACGCCATCCACAAAATCGTGGGGCAAAGGCTCGCCCCCGGTCTTTTCGCAGGCAAGGCAGGTCTTGGGGGAGGCGCAGGTTGCATTTATCCATGAATGGCCAACGGGATTGCCTCTTGTTGCTCCGCAAGGACATTTCTGTGGGTTCTCGCAATCGGCGGGTGCAAACACGTGCTCATGAATATCAGAAACGGCACTTTGAGCCTGGGTGCTGTCAGAGCCGCAGCCTGCAAAGCATAACAAAACCGCAAAAAAGGCGGTCAGTAACAAAGTGGCTTTTATAGCTTTTTGCATACCAACACCTCTTTTGCGGTTAAATTTCAATTACTTTGATTACGGACGAAGTCTGTCACGGTCACGGGGGAATGCGGTTGCCTGCTTGATATTGTCAAGACCTAAAATGTTCTGAACGATTCTCTCAAGTCCAAGACCCATTCCGCCGTGGGGAGGCATACCGTACTTGTGCATGGTGAGGTAGTCCTCAAAGTCGGCTGTGTCCATACCACGAGCTTCCATTTTTTTGACCTGCATCTCATAGTCGTGGATACGCTGACCGCCGGTGGTGACCTCAAGGCCGTTTAAGAGCATATCAAAGCTCAAGGTGTACTCGGGGTTCTCGGGGTCCTCCATTGCGTAGAACGGACGCTTTACGGTGGGGTAGTGGGTCACGAAAACGATGGGGGCGTTGTGTTCCTTTAAGAAATACTCACCCAACCACTTTTCCTCCTCGGGGGCAAAGTCGGGCTCTAATAATGCACGCTTGCCATGCTCGCCCGGGTGGGCATCGGCAAACAGCTTCTTGGCCTCGTCAAATCTGATCTTGGGGAAAACGTTGAGCTCGGGCAGACGCTGATCACGGCCGAGATACATTTCAAGCTCCTCGGCATATTCCTCATTGAGAACCTTGAACATATATTGGAACATTCTTGCTTCAAGCTCCATCAGATCCTCAAACGAATTGATAAAGCCCATTTCAAGGTCGAGACCCTGGAACTCGTTGATGTGGCGGTTGGTGGAATACTTTTCGGCACGGAAAACGGGACCTACGGTAAATACCTTCTGGAAAACGCCAACCATTATCTGCTTATACATCTGGGGGCTCTGATTAAGGTAAGCCTTCTTGCCGAAGTAATCAACCTCAAACATATCGGCGCCACCCTCGGCACCTGCTTCAACCATCTTGGGAGGTATAAATTCGGTAAAGCCCTCGGAGCGCAGGAAGGAACGGAAGGCATACTGCACGCCGTCGGCGATCTTCAGAATTGCACGGATCTTGGGATTACGCAACGAAATAATGCGGTTGTCCAAAAGGGTGTTGAGGTTGAGCTTTTCCATCTTCTTGTCGTTGCCGATCTCAACGGGCGGAACCTCGGCCTTGCCGGAGATCCTTACCATATCGTCGATACGGATATCGAAGCCCAAGCGGCTGCGTTCCTCAACGATCAAAGTGCCGTCAACAACAACGCATTCCTCGACCGAGAAATCCTTAACGTCGATGTTGGACTTGCCTTCCTCCCAGATGCACTGGAAGCACATACGTGCGGTGCGGATTATGACGAAAGCAAAGCCGCTCATCTCACGGATTCGGTGAATGGTTCCCTTTACCTTGACCTTGTCGCCGTCATGAATAGTGCCATTCTTAAAGCCGTCAATGACATAAGCGATTTCGGTCGTGTCAATTTTCTTTTCGGTGTTCAAAAACTCCATTTTTACTTCCTCCAAATTCAAATTACATTATAGATATAAAAATAAAAAGAGCTGTCCTATCCCCAATGGGACGAAAGACAGCTTCCGCGGTACCACCCAAATTAGCCAAATGGCTCACTTAAAAGAAATTAACGCTTATCTCACGGGCGGGTCTAATAGGCAAAGCCGTTCTTCCGCCGACAAAACGGAGGTCTTTCATCGTCCGTCACCGTTGGCTCACACCGACCGCCAACTCTCTGAAGGTTAAAAACCGACTACTTTTTCCGCTCAAGGTCTTTACTTTAATTGACAAACACATTATACGTTAAAAAAGTCTGTTTGTCAAGAATCAAAAATACTCCGACCGTATTTACGGTCGGAGTAGCTGTCAGCAATACAATTTATTTTATTCAAGCATTAAAGATCAACCCACGGACCATAGCCCTGATCCTTATCATAGGAGCTGGAATTGGACGAGTTGTTGTCCGATGAGCTGTCGCCCGCGCCCGGAGGGGGAACGCTCGATGCATCGTTTGAAGAATCGGAGGAAGCTCCCGAGCTTGAACTGCTCGAAGAATCATCGCCCGTGCCCGGAGGGGGAACGCTCGATGCATCGTTTGACGAATCGCTGCTTGCATCGTCCGAGCTTGTACTATCAGAGCTTGAACCGGTGCTGCTGTCACTTGACGAGGTGCCGCTTGACGAGGTGTCACTGCTATCCGAGCCCGAGGGTCTTGACGAGGTATCCTCGGTGTCAGGTGTGGAGCTTGAACCGGTAGACGATGTGTTGGAGCTTGTTGTGCCTGTGCTTGAGCCTTCAGACGAAGCATCGGTGCTTGAACCATCGGATGAGGGATCAACCGTGATATCACTGCTGTTTCCGTTCTCCGAGGAGCTGTTATCGGCAGGCTCGGAAGCCGAGACGTTGGTATCTACGTCAGAGCCTGAGGGGGTATTGTTGTTATCGTCCGTTGTGAAGGCTATGTAAAACAAAACACCGGCAATAACAAGCGCAACTATTATGGCAATAATGGGAATAAGTCTCTTTTTCATAAGCTTTCATCCTTTATTTTTTTATTTGCCTAAATTATCAATCCAACGGGACATAAGGGCCAAATCCAAAATCCTTATCAACCGACGAGGTGGTCTCGGTCTTGGACTCTGTTGCTTCGGCGTCCGACTCGGTAGATTCTGTTTTCGATTCGGTAGATTCTGTCTTCGACTCGGTGGTTTGCTCCTTGCTGGGGATGGTGGTTTCAAGCCCGATGCTGATATCACCCCAGGCGTCAAGCTCCTCCGATGTCAGACCCGCAGAGGAGGAAGCGTCAGATCCGTTGCCGCTTGCAGAGGGGGTCGACTCGGTGCCTTCGGTATCATCATCCGAACAGGCGACAACCATTGTCAACATAAATGTCAGTATCAAAAGTGCTGCAATAAGTTTTTTCATAATTATCCCTTTCTGAAAACATTATATATGTTAAGTATACCACACAAAGACATTTTTGTCAAAATGTTTTTTAAAACAAAACAGAATAATTGTTTTGCTGAAAAAAGGCGGTCAAAAGCGCAAAAAATGGCTTGAAATAAGGGGAATAAAATGGTATAAGTATAATGTATAGATATGTGCGTCCAAAACCCTGACGCACGTTGACTACGGCTACACAAGGAGTGTTGATATGATAAGCTTTGACCAAAACACAAGAACCTTCAAGCTTGATACCAAAAACACAAGCTACGTTATCGGTATGACAAGCGTGAATCATTTGCTCCATCTTTATTGGGGCAGTAAGATCCCAGATGTTTGCGACAAGGACCGTTTTATACTGTTCAAGCATAAAAGCCAGTCACCGTCCGACCCGGGTTTGAATTTGTACTCGACCAACCTTGCACGGATGGAGTATCCCACCCACGGCGGTGCCGACCTCAGAACGCCTGCCTTTGAATGCACCTTTGATGACGGAACGGCGGTGCCTCAGCCCAAGTACAAGTCCTACAAGATAACCGAGGGCAAAGAGCCCTTAAAGGGTCTGCCCTGCACCTACGTTGAGGAGGGTGACAAGGTTCAATCCCTGGAGATCGAGCTGGTCGACGAGCCTAAAGACCTGCATATTTTCCTTAACTACTCGGTATTTGAGGATTACGATATCATCACACGCAGTGTCCGTGTTGAAAACCGTGGTCCCAAGTGCAAGATCAATGCCTGCATGAGTGCCAGCGTGGACATCCCCGAGGGCAGACAGTATGACTTTATGCACCTCGACGGCTGTTGGGGACGTGAGCGCCATGTTTCCCGCAATCCCATCTTCTGCGGCACACAGCTTGTCGATCAGAAGAACGGCTGCTCGGGTCACTATCACACCCCGTTTGCCTGCTTCCCCGAGCACAATGCCGATGAAAACCACGGTATTGTTTACGGAATGGGTCTTATGTGGAGCGGTGAGTTTACCGTCGGCGCACAGATGGACTCTTATGACACAATGCGTGCCTTTATCGGTGTCAACCGCTTTGGCTTCGGCTACACCCTTGAAACGGGCGAAAGCTTCCAAAGCCCCGAGGCTGTGCTGGTCTACAGCAACCACGGTCTCGGTGAAATGTCAAGACGTATGCACCGCATTGCAAGGCAGCGCATCTGCCGCGGCAAGTTCCGTGATATCGAGCGCTACGCACTTATAAACAACTGGGAGGCAACCTATTTTGATTTCACTCCCGAAAAGATAATCGCCATTGCCGACAAGGCCAAGGAGATAGGTCTTGATCTGCTTGTGCTTGATGACGGATGGTTCGGTCAGCGTAATGACGACCGCTCCAGCCTCGGCGATTGGTTTGTCAACACCGAAAAGCTGCCCTGCGGCCTGGACGGTCTTGCAAACGAGGTCAACAAGCGTGGCTTGAAGTTCGGACTTTGGTTTGAGCCCGAAATGATCTCCCCCAAGGGCTGTAAGCTGTTTGAAAACCATCCCGAATGGGCGTTGACCATTCCCGGCCGTGAGCCCTCGTTGGGTCGTTGGCAGTTGATACTCGACCTCTCGCGTGAGGACGTTTGTGAGTACATAATCAACTCGGTCTCGGCAATACTCGAAAGCGCCAATATAGAGTACGTCAAGTGGGATATGAACCGCTATATGACCGACGTCTATTCTGCACTTTTGCCGGCAGAGCGTCAGTGTGAGGTCAAGTTCCGTTATATGATGGGTCTTTACCGTGTGATGGACACCATCACCTCACGCTTCCCCAATATTCTGTTTGAGTCCTGCGCAGGCGGTGGCGGACGCTTTGATTTGGGACTGCTTTACTATATGCCGCAGACCTGGACAAGTGACGATTCGGATGCCGTTGAGCGTTTGTTCATCCAGTACGGCACAAGCCTTTGCTATCCTTACTCCTCAATGGGCGCACACGTTTCGGTCTGCCCCAACCATCAGGTCGGTCGAACCACACCGCTTAAAATGCGCGGCGACGTAGCGCTCCCCGGTCAGTTTGGCTTTGAGCTTGACCTTTCCAAGATGACCGATGAGGAGCTTAACTTGGCCAAGGCAATGCTTAAGCAGTACCGTGAGATAGGCGAGGTCTTCCACCGTGGCGATCTTTACAGAATCGACAATCCGTTTGAATCCCGTTTCTCGTCACTTAACTTTGTGTCCGAGGATAAAGCTACCGTAGTGCTTTGCCGCTACGTTGTAAAGGCGGTTCCTTCCTGCCCCTATAAGTTTACAAAGCTTCAGGGTCTTGAGCCCGATGCCACATACGTCAACCGTGAGAACGGCAACGAGTACAGTGGCCGGTTCCTTATGGAGGTCGGTATCCCCTGGGGTTATTGGAAAGACCACGAAAGCGAAATAATTGTTTTTGACAAAAAATAAAAAATCTTCAATTTAAGAGGTGTTAAATATGCGTACAAAAGAAAGATTTATGGAAAATTGGCGTTTTTACGAGGGTGACATTGAAACAAGTCAGCTTCCCCATCCTAAGGGTCCTCTGTATAAGCATGCCAAGGCCGAGATCGCACAGATAGGCCCCGGTAGCCGCTATTATTACGATAATAACAGTTGGGCTGTCCCCGGCCAGTGCAACAACTATCTCAATTGGGAGACGGTCAATCTGCCGCACGACTATGTTGTTGACAAGATCCCCAACAAGGAACTTAACGAGGGTCTTGGCTTCTTAGACGGCAAAAACGCCTGGTACCGCAAGTCCTTCAAGGTCAGCGAGGAGGACAAGGGCAAGAGAATTTCCATTTATTTTGAGGGTGTTACCAACTGCTGCACCGTATACGTAAACTCCTGCCTTGCTAAACGTAATTTCTGCGGTTACGTTCCTTTTGAGGTTGATATTACCGATTACCTTTACTACGGTGAGGAGCCCAACGTGATCGCCGTTTATATCGATAACTCCAGCCACGAGGGTTGGTGGTACGACGGTGCAGGCATCTACCGTAACGTTTGGATGATAAAGACCGATATGGTGGCGGTTGATACCTGGGGTGTTTACGTTGCACCCAAGAAGATATCCGATACCGAGTGGGAGGTTCCCATTGAGACCACCGTCAGAAACGACGATTTTACCAACCACCGTGTGGCAGTAAAGAACGAGATTCTTGACGAGGACGGCAACGTTCTGGCTGAGGTTACCAACAATGTCAATGTTGCTTTGAAATATAAGGCTATTCTCAATCAGAAGGTTACTGTATCTAATCCCAAGCTTTGGGATTGCGAGAACCCCAACCTTTACTACTGCCGCACAACCATTTACCGTGGCAAAAATGCCGTTGATGAGGTCACCAATCACTTTGGCTTCAGAACTATCCGCTTTGACGCCGATCACGGCTTCTTCCTTAACGACAAGCACGTCATCATCAAGGGTGTCTGCTGTCACGAGGATTACGGTCTGCAGGGTAAGGCCGTGTTCGACCGTATCAAGAGATACCGCATCAAGCTCTTTAAGGGTATGGGTGTCAACGGCTACCGAACCTCTCACTATTCTCACAGTGATCAGACCATGGATGAGCTTGACCGTCAGGGTATACTCGTTATGGATGAGACCCGTTGGTTCGGCACCTGCGACGAGTATCTCGATCAGCTTGAGACCCTTGTTAAAAAGGACAGAAACCGTCCCGGTGTTATTATGTGGTCGATCTTTAACGAGGAAAAGCTGGCCGCAACCGAGCTTGGACTTAAATTTGCACAGAGAATGTCGGCACTTGTCCACCGTCTTGACCCCACCCGTCCCGTAACAAGCGCAAGTGACGCCAATCCGCAGACCGTCAAGTGCTTTGTCGCACAGGATATCATCGGTCTTAACTATAACCTGCACAACTTTGATGCTCTGCACGAGAAATTCCCCAATATGCCTATTTTCTCGTCCGAAAACTGCGCAACCGGTACCACCCGTGGTTGGTATTACGGTGATTCGCCCAAGCACGCTTACATCAACGCATGGGATCACGACACCAACTCCTGGTTCAGAGGCCGTGAGGGCACCTGGAAGTTCCTTATGGAGCGTGAGTGGATCGCAGGCGGATATCAGTGGGCCGCAACCGAGCACCGTGGAGAGGCCGCCTGGCCCCGCCTTTGCTCGCAGTCGGGAGCACTCGACCTGTTCTTACAGAAGAAGGACGCCTGGTATCAGAACAAGTCGCTTTGGAGCGATGAACCCATGGTACACATCATCCCCCATTGGAACCTGAAGGGCCGTGAGGGTGAGGAGATCCCCGTTTGGGTATACACCAACTGTGAAGAGGTCGAGCTTTGGTACAACGGCGAATCGCAGGGAAGACGTCAGATCGAAAAATACGGTCACGGCGAGTGGACTTTAGTATATGCACCCGGCGAGGTGACCTGTAAGGGTTACATCGGCGGTAAAGAGGTCGCATCCGACCGTGTTGCCACCACCGGCAAGCCGGTAGCGCTCAAACTCGAAATGCAGACCGAGGCCTTGTTTGCCAGCAAGTGGGACTGCGCCGTTGTTCATTGCTACTGCGTTGACGAAAACGGAAACAAGGTGCCCGATGCCGCACCTATGGTACACTTCAACTGCACTCCCAACGGCTACATCAGAGGCACCGGCTCGGACATTGCCGACCACACCTCGATGGCTTGTGCCAACCGTCAGATGCGAGCAGGTGTTGTTGCCGCTTGCATCCATTCCAACGGCACCGAGGGCATTCTCAAGGTCTACGCCCACGCCGACGGACTCGAATCCGCAAGACTCGAGATCGAGGTCACCCAGCCCAACGATAAGATCAGATAATCTGCCAACCCGAAACAAAAAAACGGACAACGGTTTTCACCGTTGTCCATTTTTTGCTTTAATAGCCCATCTTATGGGGTTTTCCGAGATATACTTGCGTTTTTCATAAAAGTCGATATCGTTGCGTATCACGTGTTCAAAATAGCCACGTTGCCAAAGATGTTTATCGAACGCAGGGAACTGTCCGTTTTTTACACCTTTTATATAATCATTTGTTGTTTGGGTTTTAAACCACTTGATCATTTCGGGTAGGGGCGCACCTGCGTGTGCGCCCGTTTTCAGCACAATAAAATGAACATGGTCGGGCATTATGCAAATAGTGTCAATAAAAACGCCGCTATATTTATTTTCCATTTCCTTAAGCCATTTTGTAATCAGCAGGTCGGCTCGGTTCGGGCGCACACATAGGTGCGCCCCTACCAACGGACCGTCGAAAACTATTTCTCCGAACAAATGCTTACGCTTGTGTACGCAAACCGTCACAAAGTAGGCACCGCTCAAAGAATAATCATATTCAGGAAGCCTTAGTTGTTTGCGTTTGGGAAACTCAGGTGTTTTGTTATTCTCCATAATTTTAATGCTTACCGCCGGAGAAATCGTGGTCGACGGTGATTACGCATTGATAGGTCTTGTCGATATCGGTGGCAAGGCCTTGGATCGCTGATCTGATCTGCTTGTGCGAAAGCTTGCAATCGGACGGTACGCACACATCAAAAATGAGATTGTTTTGCTGTTCGCCTTTTACCATTCTGAAATCGTGGATGGTCATACCATTATAAAACTCGGCAATGCGTTGGCTCATAAGGTTACGTGCACGGTTGACATCCTCATCATCGGTCACTATTGGGTCCATATGTATGACCGCCTCAATACCTGTTTGGTGCTTGATGTCACGCTCACAACGGTCGATCTTTTCGTGCAACACAAGAATATCGCCCGTGGCGCTTACCTCAACGTGCAACGACACAAATCCGCGGTTGGGGCCGTAGTTGTGGACCATCATATCGTGAATACCCAAAAAATCGGGGTCGGCCATAACGATGTTTTTTATCTCGTCCACCGTTTTGGGGTCGGGTGCAAGGCCGATCAACGGGTCGAGCGTTTCTTTTATGCTCAAATAACCCGAATACAGTATAAACACCGCCACGATGATGCCCACAATGGGGTCGAGATATTTCACAAAACCGACATCGGGGAACAGACGGCAAACGATTGCCACAGCCAAAACCGCCGCCGTCGAAATACAGTCGTTAAGGCTGTCGGTCGCAGTTGCGGCAAGGGCACCCGAGTTTATTTTTTTGCCCAAGGAACGGTTAAAGACCGCCATCCACAGCTTAATAAGTATGGAAACGGCCAAAATGATGATAGGCAAAAGTCCTGCATCGGGCACGGTGGGGTTTTTAAGCTTTGAGGCCGATTCGGTCAACAGTTCAAAGCCGACCAGCATTATCAGAACCGAGACCAAGGCCGCCGACATATACTCCATACGGCCGTGACCGAAGGGATGCTCGGGGTCGGCAGGCTTGGAGGCCAGCTTAAAGCCCAGCATCGTGACTATCGAGGAACCCATATCCGAAAAATTATTGAAGGCATCGGCTATCATCGAGACCGAGCCACTAAGCGTACCTGCCAAGAACTTAATGATGAAAAGCAACAGGTTACAAAGAACGCCGACGATACCCGCCAGCGTTCCGCATTTACCTCTCACATTCTTGTCAGTAAGGTCACCCTTTAAAAACAGTTTAAGAAGCAAACTTGTCATATCTTACCCTTAGAGCCTTTTTGTCCAAAGCTCGTTTCATTCAAAATATTTGTGTCGATGGTGAACATCGTGTTTTCTCTTTCCCTCTGACGCTTAAAGGCCAACTCAATAAGACGGTCGCAAAGCTCGGGGTATTTTACGCCCGTAGCCTCCCACAGATAGAACGATAAAGAACCGGGAATGGTGTTGATCTCGTTGACATATACCTTGTCGTTGTCGTCACCGTCCATAAGAAAGTCGATCCTCACAACGCCCGAGGCGCCGATGGCCTTAAAGGTCTCAACGGCTATTTTTTGGATCTCCTCGGTCTTGTCATTGGGCAGGTCGGCAGGCAGCTTGCGGCTTAAAGATGCCATACCCTTAGAGCCTGATTTGCCTGCGTTTGCACGGTATTTATCGTCATAAGACAAAATCTTATCGTGTGCAACGGGCTCCTCCAAAGCCGAAGCCTTACAGTCGTTGCGGTCACCTAAAACAGAGCAGTTGATCTCACGGAGATTGCTGACGGCGTGCTCAACCAGCACACGGTCGGCAAAGCTACAGGCCACATCAATGGCAGGGCGAAGCTCGGTCTCGTCGTCAACCTTGGAAATACCTACACTCGAGCCCAGGTTTGCAGGCTTTACGATAAGCGGAAAGCCGATTTCTTTAATCAATCGGTCGGCAATTTTGTCGGAATCAAGCGCCCATTCCCTTGCACCGAAATCAACACAGCGCAGGGTGGGGATGCCACGGTCTAAAAGAACGTTTTTGAAAAGCACCTTGTCCATTCCAAGCGCCGACGACATAACGTCACAGCCCACGTAAGGCAGACCGAGAGTTTCGATATAGCCTTGGATCGAACCGTCCTCGCAGTTGGTGCCGTGAACTATGGGGAAGCAGACGTCGATATCCACATCCTTTTTCTTAAAAAGACCGCCCTTAAGGTTCATCATAACCACCTTGTTGCCCTTGGGCACAAAGGTCACGGGGTCGGCCTTTGCTTCGGGGTCGCCTGCACGGAAGGTGGCAATGTCCAAAAGCGCCTCACCCGAGTAAAACACCGATTGCTTACTCATATAAACGGGGATGACATTATACTTTTCACGGTCGATGTTGCCCATTGCCTGAACGGCCGAAATAATGGAAATTTCGTGTTCAACGCTTCGTCCGCCGAAAAATACCGCTACGTTAGTTTTCATAAATAAAGCCTCTTTCAAAAGTGGAATTGTTACTCAAGATAATTATCGGGAAGGTCGTTTTCAAAAAGGATAGCGGTGTTTTTGTCGCACATCGGTGAGAAGACACCGACCGCCTCCTTAAAGCTTGAAACGACATAAAGATCTTCCTCGGGGAAGCCCACATCACGAACACCCTCGGCCAACGGTACCGACCGTTTTTTGCCCACAAGGATGATAATATCGGCCTGCTTTGCGGCCTCTTGACCCAATCGTCGGTTGGCTTCGTATTCCTTGTCACCAAGCTCAACTAACCCTGGCGTGACAATGATTTTTTTCATGCCCTCAAAGCAACCAAGCACCCTTGCGGCCTCAAGACAGCCCTCGGGATTGGAGTTGTAGGCATCGTCAATAAGCGTTGCGCCGTTTATATAAGGCTTCAACTGCAAACGGTGCTCAACGGGCTTGAGCTTGGACACGGCGTAGGCTATTTCCTCAGGGGTCAGCCCCATATCCAAGGCTACCGAGACGGCAGCCGCAATGTTCAACGCATTGTGGTAGCCCAAAAGGTGAGAGGTCACCTTGAACTCGTTGCCTTTATACTGCAGGGTCACGGTCAGACCCTTGGGCGAATACGAAATATCGGTCGCCTTGCAGTCACAGTCGTTGGTGCCGTAGGTCACCGAGTCGTAATTTTCGGAGTTTTTCTTGATGTACTCGTTGTCACCGTTTAGGTACATCTTTCCGCCCTTTGCCTTGACCCAATCGGCCAGCTCAAACTTGGTGGAGACCACCGTTTCAAGGTCGCCGAAGGTGTCAAGATGCTGAGGGCCTATCGAGGTGATAACGCCAAGATCGGGGTTGGCAATGAGGCAATCCTCATGAATGTCGCCACGGCGTTTAGCACCCATTTCGCACACAAATACCTGATGCGTAGGCTTCAGATCACGGCGCACGGTTATAACGATACCCATCGGAGTGTTGTAGTTTTCGGGGGTGACCAAAGTGTTGTATTTTTCGCTCAAAATGCGGCCCAAAATAAACTTGGTGCTGGTCTTGCCGTAGCTTCCCGTCACACCGATGACCTTCATGTGCTTCATCGAGCGCAGAATTTTCTTGGCATCGTTGACATAGTAGTTGGAAATGGCCTTTTCGATAGGCTTCATCACAAAAAGCGAGATAAAGGTCATAATCTCGGGCAAGGCACATAAAAGGAACAAGGCGGCTTTGAGAATGTTGCCTGCCGTATCGGGCAACAGCACCGACAAAGCGGCAACGGCAACCGTCAAAACGGCGGCGGCCGCCCACATACGCTTGACCCTTGCGGTCACGACCAATTTTTTGATGGATTTTTTGTTTTGGGAGGTCGAGCGCTTGGCAACGATAAAAAGGAACAAAACCAAAACAGCCGACACTATAATGCGCCAAACAATATCTAGGGTGGGAGCAAGGTATGCTCCTGCGGCGGCCAAAAGGCTTATTATGATGTAAACAAGGCGGCCAAGCTTAAATGAGCCCTTGTACCAACGCCAATATCGCACCGCAAAATAAGAATTTTGCTGCAGCATCTGAAACTGTCTGGTCAGCGCAAAAAAGCCGCAGACTGCCGCCAACACGGCAAAGCATACAGAAATAATAATGTCCAATCAATTCACCTCAAACAACATAGTGGTGGGTAAAGCTCCCCTTTAGACAAGGCGGAGGGATTCGGGCGATTCGTGAATCGCCCCTACA
>JAZQCY010000159.1:0-6225 GCA_045546555.1 Acutalibacteraceae bacterium
AGAGTGCACCGCAAATATATACAGACAGGACGTTAAAAACGCAGGCTACGGAACAGGATATTACGGCTTTAGATGTGCGATTAACTGGGATCAGTACACTCCGGGTCAATATACCGTTCGGGCGATAGCGGTGGCTCCGGGGAATACAGGGACGGTTCTCTTGTCATGGAACAACGAAAACGGGTGGCGTTTGCCACCCGTTTTTTTGTATTATTAATCATCAAAGTTTATTTAATCGGCATTTCGTCGGGAGTTGCAGGCTCAAGCACAAAGGTGTTTGACCAGAAGCCCGGCTTCATCCATACCTTGGCATAACCGTGACGGTTCTGCGGTGTGAAATTGAAAACCAGATCGGTGCAACGGCGGTTCATACCGCAGGCAACGTGCAGGTTATACTCACCGTATTTCAAAGGAATCTTTACAGTCTCACGGTTGCCTATGTATCCGTAAGGCTCACCGTTCAGATAAAGACCGAAGCCGCCTGCGATACCCAAGGGTGAACCCTTTCGGTAGATAACAAGCACAGCATCGGGATGAAACTGCAAAGGCTGATGGCACTCGGAACAAACCGAACCGGGTGCGGCATTCTGAACCTCGCCACAACTACATTTAACTCTTAAAAGCATATTTTTAAACCCCCATTGATTTCTTTAGTCAGTTTACCACAATCGCAGATGGTTGTCAATCGAAAACATCACCAAAATCTAAATATTAACAGTTTCTTAAAGTTGCAAATTTTGATTTTACCGTATTGAAAAAACCTAATCAGCGTGTTATAATGATTATGTCTAATACATTAAATATATGGAGGTTTTGATTATGAAATTTTGTACCCATTGCGGAAAGCAGCTTGAAGACGATTTTCAGTTTTGTAACGGTTGCGGCGCTCCCGTAGCCAACAGCAACCCCATACCGCCTACACAAAACTACGCCAACCCCGTACCGCCCGTTCAGAACAACCCCAATCAAGGTTCTTACAACGCCAATCCTTACGGCTATGCTAATCCCAACCCCGTCACCATTTCCGAGGATTATAGCATTGCGCAGGAAAAGGAACAGCTCGACTTTATGTATAAATTCTTAAAGTTTGAGCGCATTGCCTGGAAGGTCGGCGGAATTGTTATTACTGTGCTTGCAGGTCTGTTTGCATTCTTGGGATTCATTTTCCTCATCGTTTCGGCCGACACTTACGGACACAGAGGAGATTTTTACCTTTCGATGGGTCTGACCTATTTCTTTATGGGTATTCTTTATGTTCCGATCGGCATTGTCGGCTTCAAGATGGTCGGCAAGGTTGAGGAGTATATGAATATGCTGTACTACGATGCCGCACCCGTCGTTCAGCGTTGCACCTCGGTCGGTATGATCGTTCTTGGCGCATTCTTCAACACCATCGCAATGGTTTTCATCATTGTCAACTTCGCCAAAACCAAGAGCAACCTCCCCACCTTCCAGCGTGCAATCGACCGCCAGAGGAATATCAACAAATAAATAAAGAAGTAAATTAAGTACAAAAAACCACCGCCCACGCAAAAGCGTGTGCGGTGTTTTTTGGCCCGCCTGAAGGGATTCGAACCCCCGTCCTTCAGAATCGGAATCTGCTGCGATATCCAGCTTCGCCACAGGCGGTAATATATTATTAAATTGTTGGGTTCTCACCCTACGGGATACTCTCCGTTCACACATCTGTCGACCGCCCTCAGCGGTATACGACATCTGTGCGTACTCGAGACTCCGCAGTCCGCTCTGCTTCGCATTTCGGCTGCTCCGACGAACCCCGTCCTAAAGACACCGGAATCTGCTGCGAAGCCTACTTCGCTACAGGCGGTAATATGAATTATTAGTGACGGCGCACTCCCTCCGTCTCGCTTACGCTCGCCAGTTCCCTCTAAGAGGGAGCCTATGAAGTCACTACGCTCAAGCTTTAAGATTTCTCTTGGGGACTTTCCCCTTGCATTCGCCTGTCAGCCTTCCCTTGTGAGGGAAGGTGGAATCGCCGCAGGCGAAGACGGATGAGTAGTGTAGGGAATGCGTTTATGCATTCCCTATATTAAATCTTCACCCTTGAAAAGGATTGATTGCCCGAGACTTTACCGGCTCATTCCCCCGATGTAGTATCGGTGCTTTGGGTTTCGGAGTCGGTATCTTCTGTCTTGGACACCACCGATTGTGTATCGGATACGGTGCTTGACGGCTTGGACTCCAACGGTTTGCCGCCGTTCATATACGGGTCGGCCATAACGCTTCTGATAAACGCATCGGCGTGTGCCGAATACTCCTTGACGTCACCCTTATTCGCAGTAGAGTTTTCGTTTATGGCACGGCGCATAATATAATAGTCAAAATTAGCGGTATAATCCTCGCTGACAACGTTAAACGCCGCATCAAACGCCGTTGCGTTAAGCTGGAATGCAGTTCCGTCAAGATGAGGAAGGTTTAAAGAGTTGTCGAGAAAATCATACCCAAACGAGCTTTCAAGGTCATTATACGCACCGGTATCAACAATATAAACAATGGCCTCTTCGTTTTGGAACTGACCCAAAAGCCTTGTGGTACCGTCGGAATCGGTCAGACGGTGGTCGTCGGGTATTGAGCAATTGACCACCAAAACCTCAACCTTACCGTCGCCGTTGTAGTCCTCACAATATTCCTCGGCAATGGTGGCAAGATTTTCACTCATCGTGCTGTTGGCATAGGTCTTGAAATACAAAACTATAGTCAGATCGTATTTGGTTTTGGTCACACATGAGCCGATACTGATCGCCAATATTATTGCCACAATGACGATAAAGACGATCGTATATTTACTGTAATACCAAAAATTTGACAGCTTGCTTGCAGTAGTCTGTTCCACAAGTGCCTCATTGGTCGGTTGCGGTGCGTATCCCTTGGGATCTTCATTGAACGCTTCTTTTTGCCGCTTGAGTTCAATAAGCTCCCTTTGACGTGCTCTTTGCTCCTCAACCGAATTAAGTTTTCTTTTATCTGCCATATTAAGCTCCCTTTCGGTTGAATTGAGTTTAACTCTGCTTCGGTATATTGTACCACAATTCTAACCTATTTACAAGTGCGATTATGCCGGTTGTTTACATTTTCAGGTTGTTTTTTTCGGAAAGTGTTGAATTTATATATTGGCAATTTTTGCGGTTTATGTTATACTTAATAAAACAATCCGATTGGGAGGTGTGAGCATGAAACGACCGATAGCCATTTTGCTTTTGATTGCAGCTTTGGGCGCAACGGCCCTTTATCAATACAAATTCCCGGTCGAGCCGCCTTCCTACGAAACGGTCTACCCTGAACTTGTACCTCAACAAGTCATCATAAAGGTCCCTGTTTTGACCGAGCTTGGCAACCCGACCTCGCAACGTTACACCTCCAAAAGCACCAACTCACGCAACCCGTGGGACATGGCAGTGCTTGACGGCAAGCTTTATGTCGGCAGTGGTGACTACGGCAAAAACACCGGCCCCTGCGATATGTGGCAGTATGACCCCGAGACCGAGCAATGGACCTCTACCGGTCAGATCAACGATGAAGCCGTTGCCAATTTTGAGATACTTGACGGCAAGCTTATCGCCACAGGAACCGATCCCAAGGCAGGTTGGGAATACGGCAGCTTTTACACCCTGACCGAGGACGGTTGGCAGACCGACCGAACCGTACCCTTCGGAGTTCACATGTTTGACATTGCCTCCCATAAAGGGAGCCTGTTTTATGCCATCGGCACAGCAGGCTGCAGGCAATCCCCCGTTCAGATAACAAAGGACGGCGAGAACTACATCAACGCTCCGTTTTATATTGATGAAACCGCCTTGATCGGTAACACCGACTACAGTTATTTCAGGTGCTATAATCTTTTTGAAAGTGATAGCGAGCTGTATGCCTTCTGCTATCTGGACAGTACCAACCGTTCTTACGGCTTTTTTAAATACGACGGCGAGGCCTTCCGTCTTGTTACACCGTTTTCGGATTTGAAGCTGAAATCAATGGGCACCAACCGCCAGGTCATTTTTAACAAGGGCATCACCTACAACGGCTGTTTTTATTTCTCCACCGGATATCTTTACTCAACCAAAGACTTTACCAAGGTCGAAAATGTCCCCTTCTCGGACGGCACCTATGTGCAGGATATGACGGTGCAGGGCGGTAAAATGTATATTCTGACCTCGAACGAGCTTAAAGAAGAAACCGTTGATGAAAACGGTCAACCCTTAACGCTGATATCATATAAAAACACTGTTTGGGAGTATAACGGAGCCGACGATATGACCGAGGTCTACAGCTTTGAGTACAAGCAATCGGCTATGAGCTTTGAAAAGTACGGTGATATTTATTATATCGGCATCGGAAAGCTAACCGATAAATCGGCAGTCGCCTACGACTCGCCCTTGCTTTTGAACGGCAATATTCTAAAGCTTGAATTTGTTGAAAAGGTAATAACAAAATAACAAACCCGCCGACGAAATCGGCGGTTTTAGTTTTACATTTTGCTTTACTTTTCTCGATCCTTGGCGGCCTCAAGCTTGGTTTGACGGCGACGCTTGACCTCTTCGGCAATGGGGTGTATCTCCCCTGCGGCGGTCAAGGCCATTCGGGTCATAATGGGTCCAAACAACTCGTAGATCAGAACGGCAAACAGCGTGATGTTGCGGATAAGGTTGCCCTCGGGGCCTAATTGCATAGCCGTGGCGCACATACCCAACGCAACACCCGCCTGCGGCAAAAGTGTGATACCGAGGTATTTCACTATCTGCGGTGAGCACTTGGTCAGCTTGGCACTGCCTGCGGCTCCGAAATACTTTCCGAGCGAACGGAATGCGATATAAACAACACCGATGACAACGATTGCCCAATCGGTGAAAACGCTCAGCACAAGCTCGGCACCACTGATGACAAAGAACAGCGCAAACACGGGCGAGGTCCACTTGTCGGCGGCACCCATAAGGTCGTGCGACAAGGGGCAGATGTTGCAGAACACGGTACCCAGCATCATACAGGTCAAAAGTGACGAGAAATGAATCTGCACGGGGCCGATGTGGAACTCAAGCATCGAAAGCGAAGCGGTCAAAAATACCGCCGCAATGGTAAGGTTCAAACGGTTGGTGTTGGAGTTGAACAGCTTTTCAAGCTGGGTCAGCACCCAACCCATAACAGCACCCAGTATGAGTGAGCAAATGATCTCGATAAGCGGATTGACCAAGATAGAGATCATATCAATCTCACCGCTGACAAGCGTCTTGGCAATACCGAACGACACGGCAAATGCGATAAGACCGACGGCATCGTCCAAGGCAACGATAGGCAACAGCAGCTTGGTCAAGGGGCCCTTTGCTTTATACTGACGAACGACCATAAGCGTTGCGGCAGGTGCGGTTGCGGTGGCAATGGCGCCCAAGGTGAGCGCCTGCGCCAATGAAAGCTTATCGGGCATAACAAAATGCATACCGATCAGCGCTACGTCGACCAAAAGCATTGCAACAACGGCCTGCAGAACGCCGATGGTGAGCGCCTGCTTACCCGTCTTTTTAAGGTCGCTTAAAATAAACTCGTTTCCGATAGAAAACGCAATGAAGCCCAACGCAACCTCCGACACGACCGACAAGGCTGATACGTCGGTATGGCTGTTAAAGCCAAGACCCGTGATGCCCAATGCACCGAGGCAATAAGGGCCGATAAGCACGCCTGCTATTAAGTATGCCGTGACCGAGGGTAATTTCAAGGGCTTGAAGGCACGGGTCATCAAAAGACCTGCCAAAAGCGCAATGGAGACCGATAACAATACCATAAACTCATCTCTTTAAAAATAAAATAAACGTAACGAAACCCGCCGTAAGCCCAAAAACCACTTTGGCAGATTCCGGTTACACATTCTATCACAACTGTCCCAAAAAAGCAAGCAGCAGAATCGATAAATTTCTACCAATTCTGCCGCTATATTTTAGTATTTATATTGTCCTTTCAAATACATTGACTTTAGTAATGATATTGCGCAGTTTTCCATAGCCAAAGCATTCAAACCCGAATCAGATTTTGGGGAAAGGATTTAATGCTGTGGCATTGTTAAAATACTCGCAAATCCATAGAGGATTTGCTGCGTTTTGTGCCTCGCCACATCAAAAATCCTTTAACCACAAAATTCTGCGACCTAAAAGGTGTGGTTTTATGAGAGGATTTTGGTGATGCGAAGCACATTAGGCTGTCGCCTATGTGCGACAAAGAGCC
>JAZQCY010000160.1:0-2945 GCA_045546555.1 Acutalibacteraceae bacterium
AGAGCAACGGCCGCCCTTGTGCAGATATTCAAGTGTTTCAACAACAAACGAAGCATCAACGTAAGCGGTCAGCTCGGTGATCTCGTCATAGATTTCCTTGGCGGACTTGCCCTCATCGGCAAGATCGCAGGCATGAAGCACCAAAAGACCGATACCCGTTGAAAGATTGCGGCTGTCGATTATATAAACATCGTCCATATCCTCGGCGGCAAGACGGGCATTGTTGAAGGTGGTGGACATTTCGGAGCTGATGTTGAAATAAACAGCGCCCATACCCTCGGGAACGTTCTCGTTGATGAAATCCTCATGCTCGGCCATATTGGTTGCGGTGGTCTTGGCCAAGGCCTTGTTATTCTTGTAATAATCGTAAACGTCATCGGGTGTAACGTCAACACCGTCACGGTGCTTTTCGTCACCGAAAACAACGGTAAGGGGACTGATACGAATGTCACGCTCCTTAACGATTTCAGGCGTAAGGTCGCAGGTGCTGTCACTTAAAACCAGTGCTTTTCTTTCTGCCATAATGGTTACCTCCAAATAAAGAGTATAATTTTCTTGACTATTATAGCATATTTTTCTCAATTTCTCAACAGTTTTTTATTGTAACATCTCTATTTTGAGGAACAATGAAATAATTGTAATAAATTTTAATCAAAATGCTCTTTTATTTTGCACACAATTCTGTTATACTACTATTGTTGTATATTGGAATTTAAAATTCGCATTTCAATTTGCCAAAGGAAGTATTAAGTATGGGAAAAACAAGATCAAATTCCACCATAGTTGTCTGTGTTGCGGTTGCCTTGGTGGCAGTTATAGCGGTTTTAGCTGTATGTATTAAAGGTTATAACAACCGTGATGAGCTGAACGCACCGTCGGCCGACTCAAGCACGGTCGATACACTTGACAATTCGTCCGAGCCTTCGACCACGACCTCATCCGAAACAGATGTAACCTCATCTGAGAACGCACCCTCGAGCAGTAAGCAGGAAAGCACAAGCTCGAAGGAAAGCTCTTCCAAGGTCACCTCATCCAATACCTCGTCTGATACGTCATCTATTCAGCAGGTCGTTTCAACGACCCTGCCGACCGCCGACGATAACCCGTTCGGCGTTGACAAGACCGAGGGTGAGCGCATCTGTTATCTGACCTTTGACGATGGCCCCGCAACCTACACCGAGCCCATTCTTAACACGTTGAAGGATAACGGTGTAAGAGCGACCTTCTTTGTTGTCGGTACTATGAGTATAAATAAGATCAAGCTTATCTACGATGCAGGACACGCTATCGGTCTGCATACCAATACCCATGAGCTGAATCAGGTTTATGCAAGCCCCGAGGCCTTTATCAAAGACCTTACCAAGGTCAGCGACGTTGTTTATAACAAGACGGGTGTCCGTACTAACCTGACCCGTTTCCCGGGCGGCAGTACAACGGCCTATAACAAGCTTGGCAAGGAAGGCTTTGAAACCGTAAAGGATATTTTGAAGGAAAAGGGTTACACCTATTTCGATTGGAACATTGACAGCGGTGATACCCACGCAAAATCTCCCTCTGAGGACTACGTTATCAAGCAGATAACCAAAAACGTTACCTATAACGGTCAGCCGAGAGAGGAAATCTGCCTTTTGTTCCACGATATCAAAAAGGTTACAAGTCAGGTGCTTGACAGAGTTATCAAGGATCTCAAGGAGCAGGGCTATGTTTTCAAGGCGCTTGACTCTACCTGCAAAACTTTTGCTTTTAAATAAGGTAATAAGGTGAAGATATGATTTTGAAGATAAAGAAATTGAATGAAAATGCTGTTATCCCCAAGGCGGCAACCGGCGGCAGTGCAGGTATGGACCTTTATGCCTGCCTTGATGCTGATGTTACCTTAAAGCCTAACGAAAGGGTGCTTATCCCCACGGGTATAGCCATTGCGTTGGAGTCCAACGCTTATGTTGCCTATATTTACGCCCGAAGCGGTTTGGCAATAAAGAACGGAATAACACTTTCAAACTGTGTCGGTGTTGTTGACAGCGATTATCGTGGTGAGGTCAAGGTCGGACTTATCAATCTGTCCGATAAGGACTACACCGTCGTGAACGGTGAGCGCATTGCACAAATGGTCATTGCGCCCGTTATTATGCCCACCGTTGAAGAGGTTGAGGAATTGGATGAGACCGAGCGCAATGCAGGCGGCTTCGGCTCAACGGGAAAGAGATAATTATGGAAATGGATAATAAAAGAAAAGACCTTATTGCAAACATTACTGCGGTACTGCTGTTTTTGATTACATACGGACTGTGCGTGCTGTTCGGTTGGCTTGATATTGCCAACGGCTTGTTTACTCCGACAGGGGAAAATGTTGGTGAAAAGTTCGGCAACCCCGTGGTTTATACGCTTTTCTGTCTGCTATTCTTTGCGGTGCTGTATGTGCTTTCAATTATGGGCATTAAGCTGAAAAACAAGATTATGGTTTTACTGCCGTTGCTTTATGAGGTTATTCTCATACTGTCAATTGTGATGTTAGCCTTTTACGCAACGGGTGGAATCGAAAACGAAACTCTGTTCGGTATAGTCGGTTGGGTGCTTGTTTTTGGCTTGGCTCCTGCATTTGGGCCTATGTGGTCGCTTTCGGTATGGCTTGTTATTTTAATGGTCATTGTCTTGATAATAGTGACGATAGTCGGACTTGTAAAGGTATTTAAAAAGGATAACACAGAAAAGAAACCGGCTAAAAAGTGATTTTAAGCGCTCCGTTGGGGCGCTTTTTCTTTGCATATTTTTGGACTTGCAGGCATACAATTTACCGATAATTACTACTGAAGGCGTGAATTGTATGCAGGAAATATCATCGGTAAAAAGAAAGGTCGACCAAAGATTTAATATTCTTTTACTGCAGACGGTGGCGGTTGGACTTATTCTGCTTTTTGCGGTTGGAATAAGGCTTTTCGGCGGTG
>JAZQCY010000161.1:0-7772 GCA_045546555.1 Acutalibacteraceae bacterium
TTTTAGGGTCCTAAATGTTCATATCGTTGTTTAATTTTCAAGGTCCGCTTCGCGCTCCCCTTTTGAAGGGCGCCCGATTATACTACCACAAACATTTCCATTTGTCAACACCTTTTTTCATATTTTTTGAACTTTTTTTAAAATTTTGTCGAGAGGTGTTTTTCTGCAATAAAATCGGTGAGTATAATGCGGCAAATCCGGTTAAAAATGTATTTATACTACTATTTATAATGGAAGGTTTAATATGAGATTGTTATACAAAGGATTATCTATTATAATGTGTATCGCTCTACTATTTGTCACCGCTTCGGTTTCGGTTTGCGGATACTCAACCGTTGGTTCAAGAGGGAACGAGGTGCGCAACATCCAGCAACGGCTAAAGAATTGGGGATATTACTCGGGAGTGGTTGACGGTATCTACGGCACCAAGACCAAAGCCGCTGTTATAAAGTTTCAGAAAAAGCATAATATCACGGCTGACGGAATTTGCGGTCCCAAAACCTTGGAGCTTATTGGTCTGCCGACCGGCAAGGACAATACGTCTGCCTCTTCAAACGGGAATTATTCCTCATCCGATTATCAGTTACTTGCACGGCTTATCTCGGCCGAGGCACGTGGTGAACCTTACCTTGGTCAGGTTGCTGTCGGCGCCGTTGTGCTCAACCGAGTTGAGCATCCCTCATTTCCTAACTCAATTTCTAGTGTAATTTATCAGAAAAACGCTTTCACCTGTATCAATGACGGGCAGTTTAACAAGCCTGTTGCCGACAGCGCATACTCGGCCGCAAGAGATGCTTTGAACGGCATGGATCCAAGCGGCGGTGCGATATATTACTTCAATCCTTCGACTGCGACAAGTAAATGGATTTGGAGCCGACCGCTTATTAAAACAATCGGCAGGCACAGGTTTTGTGCGTAGCTTTTAACCGTTATCGATCAGATCATCGATAACGGTTATTTTTTTGAAAGCCTATTACAACAGTGATATAATCCAACTATGTCTTAACATATAATCCACTTTATTGTCACGGTTTGAGTACCTACTGAAGCCCACCTTTAATCACACATCACAAAAAATCGACTGATCGGTTGCGTAGATTTACTTTTTTAAGTTTATCGCTTTAATCATCTCGTTTCTCGGTTGATTTTGTTAATTTTATTAAGAATATGGCATTATTCTGCTCTTGCAAACATAATAAAATAATGTCAAATCTGTTTTATGTTAACAAAAGTCAAGTTCCGAGTGAATTTTATAATGTTTTATGGCTTAATGGTTGACTTTTCAGGTTTATATGGTATACTTTTCTATAATTTCACGGACGGCACTTCGGTGTCGTTTGTTTTTAAATTTTTGGAGGATTTTTATGAAGATCGCAGAAATTTTCGGCAGCGAGGTTTTCAATGAAGCAGTTATGAAGGAAAAACTGCCCAAGGAAACCTATAAGGCTCTGAAAAAGACCATACACGACGGCAAATCGCTGGACATTACCATTGCCAACACGGTTGCCAACGCCATGAAGGATTGGGCAATTGAAAAGGGCGCAACACATTATACCCATTGGTTCCAGCCGATGACCAACATCACCGCCGAGAAGCACGACAGCTTTATCGTGCCGACCGAGGACGGTCACGTCATTATGGAGTTTTCGGGCAAGGAGCTTATCAAGGGTGAATCGGATGCTTCTTCCTTCCCCTCGGGCGGTCTTCGTGACACCTGCGAGGCTCGTGGCTACACCGCCTGGGACCCCACCTCCTGCGCATTTGTCAAGGACGGTACGCTTTGCATTCCCACCGCTTTCTGTTCATACAACGGTGAGGCTTTGGACAAAAAGACTCCTCTCTTACGTTCGATGGAGGCTTTGAGCAAGCAGGCTGTGAGAATACTCCGTCTTTTCGGCAATGAGACCGTGAAACGTGTCACCACCACGGCAGGCCCCGAGCAGGAATATTTCCTTGTTGATAAAAAATACTATGACGAGCGCAAGGATCTGCTTTATTGCGGACGCACCCTTTTCGGCGCACCTGCACCTAAAGGTCAGGAGATGGAGGATCACTACTTCGGCGCTTTGAAGCCCCGTGTATGCGCTTACATGAAGGAGCTTGACGAGGAGCTTTGGAAGATGGGCGTTCACGCCAAGACCAAGCACAACGAGGCCGCCCCCGCACAGCACGAGCTTGCTCCTATTTTTAACACCACCAATGTTGCCGTTGACCACAACCAGCTCACAATGGAGCTTATGAAAAAGGTTGCGCTCCGTCACGGACTTGTTTGCCTCTTGCACGAAAAGCCGTTTGCAGGTGTGAACGGCAGCGGTAAGCATAACAACTGGTCGATGTCGACCGATACAGGTGTAAACCTGCTTGATCCCGGTAAGACACCTGCCGAAAACGCACAGTTTTTGCTGTTTTTGGCCGCCGTTATCAAGGCTGTTGATAAGTATCAGGGCATGATGCGTGTGTCGGTTGCCTCTGCCGCAAATGACCACCGTCTGGGCGCCGCCGAGGCACCTCCTGCCATCGTTTCCATTTTCCTTGGTGACGAGCTGCAGGCTATTTTGGAGTCCATCATCAACGGCACGGCATACCACGGCGTTGACGCAGGTAAAATGAAGCTGGGCGTTCACGTTTTGCCCGACTTCCCCAAGGACAATACCGACCGCAACCGTACCTCACCATTTGCCTTTACCGGCAATAAGTTTGAGTTCCGAATGCTGGGCTCGACCGCTTCGGTCGCCGACCCCAACATCGTTCTTAACACCATAGTTGCCGATGCGCTTGAATCTTATGCCGATCGTCTTGAGGGCGTTGACAATCTGACCGATGCCGTTCACGAGCTGGTCAGAAAGACCATGCGTGACCACATGCGTGTTGTTTTCAACGGCAACGGATATTCGGACGAATGGAAAGCCGAAGCCGAGCACAGAGGTCTGCTCAATCTGACCTCCACCGTTGACGCTCTGCCGCAGATGATCGAGCAGAAGAACATTGACGTATTTGTAAAGCACGGCGTTTATTCCGAGTCGGAGATACACTCACGCTATGAGATACTTCTTGACAACTATTCCAAGGCCGTTAATATTGAGGCTTTGACCGCCATTGATATGGTCAGAAAGGAATACCTGCCGGCTATAAGCGCCTATGTCAGCGATCTGAGCGACACGGTGCTGGCCAAAAAAGGCGTTTCGGAGGCTATCCCCTGCACCGCCGAGATCACGCTTATCGCCAAGCTTTCCAAGTACACCGATGCGATGTTCAAGACAGCAGACGAGCTTGAAGCCGCCGACAAGTCCGCCTCAAAGCTTACGGGTCTTGATAAGGCCAAGGCCTTCCGCGAAAAGGTATTGCCGCTTATGGAGGAGCTTCGCACCTACGTTGACTCGGCCGAGGTTCTCACCGCCGACGAGTATTGGCCGGTTTCCACCTACGGCGAGCTGCTGTTTAAGGTGTAATAACAGCAAACCCAAAGCACATCATATAACAAATCACCCCTTTGTTTCAAACGAAACAGAGGGGTTTCTTTTGTTGTGCAAAGCACATATCGAGCGCAACAGCGCATTTCGAGTTTGGCACCGCCAAACATATCGAATTGCAAAGCAATATATCGATACCAAATGTAGGGGCGAACCTATGTGTTCGCCCGCCGCAAGACGGCTTTGCGGAACGGATAAATCCGTTCCCTACAATTAGACCTACAGACACTATGTAGGGACAGACGTCCTCGGCTGTCCGCAGGCGAACAGGAAAGCCCTGCGGTATATAACATCAAAAAATTTTTCAAAAATATTGACTGTAACCAACTGTTTTGGTATAATACATTATCATATTTTCTGTTTTTAATATACGGTATATCCTACTGTCAAAGGAGACGGTTTTAATGAGTATAAAAATAGGTGTTATGGGTTACGGCAACCTTGGTCGTGGAATTGAATGCGCCATCAAGCAAAATCCCGACCTCGAGCTGGTCGCCGTATTTTCAAGACGTGACCCCAAAACGGTCAAGATCCTGACCGAGGGTGTCGGCGTTTATCACGTTGATGAGGTTCTGAATTTTAAGGAAAGAATTGACGTGCTGGTGCTTTGCGGCGGCAGTGCGACCGACCTGCCCTGTCAGACCCCTGAATACGCCAAGTATTTCAACGTTGTTGACAGCTTTGATACCCACGCCAAGATCCCCGAGCATTTTGAAAACGTTGACAAGACCGCCAAGGAAAGCGGCCACATCGCCGTTATTTCTTCGGGTTGGGATCCCGGTATGTTCTCTTTGAACCGTCTGTATGCTTCGGCCGTTCTGCCCGACGGTAAGGACTACACCTTCTGGGGCAAGGGCGTAAGCCAGGGTCACTCCGATGCCATCCGCAGAATTGATGGGGTCAAGGATGCAAGGCAGTACACCATCCCCGTTGATATCGCTTTAAAGACCGTCCGTTCAGGCTCTAATCCCGAGCTTTCGACCCGTGAAAAGCACGAAAGAGAGTGCTTTGTGGTAGTCGAGGAAGGTGCCGACAAGGCTCGAATTGAGCAGGAAATCAAGACTATGCCCAACTATTTTGCCGACTACAACACCACGGTGCATTTCATCAGCCAAGAGGAGCTTGACCGTGACCACAAGGGAATACCTCACGGCGGATTTGTGATCCGTGCAGGCAAGACGGGTTGGAACAAAGAAAACACGCACATTATTGAGTACAGCTTGAAGCTTGACTCCAACCCCGAGTTTACCTCAAGCGTTATCGTGGCGGTAGCACGTGCCGCATACCGTATGCGCAAGGACGGTATGGCAGGTTGCAAGACCATGTTTGACATTGCACCCGCCTATTTGAGCGCTCTCTCCCCCGAGGAATTAAGAGCAAAGCTGCTGTAAATTTTTAAAAGGGGCTGTCTCATTAACGACATAACATGCATAAGTATTCAATAAACTCGTAGGGGCGAACTGCGTTCGCCCGCGGGCGACCACAGGTCGCCCCTACGGTCTGAATATTTATACAAGTGATTGTTTAATGAGACAGCCCTTTTTTAGTTACCCTGTGACGAGAATTTCTGTTTTGCTTTGTCGATCTTACCCTGTTCGGCAGGCTCGGTGGGGTACCAGCCCTTTGAAGCCATAAGGTCAAAGACCTCGGCCTGCAGCTTGTGCTGATCGTTCATCAGCGCCATAACATCGCATCGGACGCTTTCGGTAGCGCACTCGTTGGCAAAGGTCGAATAGTTGCAAGCCAACGTCTTTTCAACGGTCAAAAAATCGGTCATTATATCCTTTTCCTGCATAAATCACACCTCAATTCAAATGTCCCATAAGTTTGTCGAAATGCTGCTGATGACGGTCGGCGGCGTTTTTCATTTTCTCACGCAAGACCGCATCCTGCGTTTGCGCTTCTGCCGCCTTATACTTTGCGACCATCACCTGCTCAAGACCCATCATATCCTCGATGAAAGACAGTTCTTTGCTTGTCAGTGCCATTGTGATCCCTCCAAAATATTTGTTGGGATTATTGTGTGCAGGAAATTTAAATTTATGTGAAAATAAAAAAACAAAAAAGGCTCCCCTTGATGTTTCAAGGGGAGCTGTCACCGTCAGGTGACTGAGGGGATTAGTTTCTACCTTACAATCCCTCAGTCGGCTTCGCCGACAGCTCCCTTTACACAAGGGAGCCTTTTTAATAATCTATTATTATATTATACCATCAGATTGATGAAGAAGCCGCCTAATACCGAACGGTTCTGGAAGCCACGCTGACGTGAGGTGTCGGTAAAATACCAGTCGGTGATTGGCACACGGTCGGGGGTCTCCTCGATCATTCTGCGGATGGATGCGTAGACTTCGTCACGATACTTTCTGTCATCGGTCAGCACGGTGGTCCATGCCATCCAGTCAAGCTTGGTATAGGTTGAACGGCTGTCAAGCGGAACACCGTACTTGTTCATTTGTGCGGTGTATTCCTTGATCTCGTTTGCGTAGATTTCCTTGGAGAAAAGACCGAGACCGAAAATTCTGTCCCAAACCATATTGTACTTCATACTCCAGCCGTCCTCATTATCGAAAACAAGTCGGGTCGAGGTATCGCTCTTGGCATCAGCCATCCAACGGCCGGCCATTTCCTTGGCCTTTTCAAAATAAGACTTATCGCCCGAAAGACGTGAATATGCGCCCAAAGCAACGATGGCCTTAACGCTCAGGTTGCAGTTGTGTGCAAGGTGACCTGCAAAGTCGTCGGTGCAAAGCTGGTTTTCGGGGTCGTAGCCGTATTCGGTAAGATAATCGGCCCATTTCTTCATAAGATCGGCCATATCGTTGGCGAAATCGAGGCTGTTTTCAGCCACGCAAACGGCGGCAACGCAAAGGATAAAGTTGGCGCATTCTTCAACCGGCATCTGCATTTCAAGACGCTGCTTGCCATCTTTAAGACCGTAAACCTGACCGTTGCAAAGCGGATACTGACCGACATCGTGCGGTGCAAAATCAAACTCCCAGGCATCGCTTCTTGCAAAGCGTGCAAGCGGACGGAGCATACCCTTGACAAGCTCGGGGTTAAAGAGAAGGAACAGCGGAATTGAAGGATAAGTGACATCCAGAGTACCGATACAGCCATTGGAGAAGTTTTCCTTTGAAAGGAAGGCGATTCCGTCGGGGGTGTCGACCAGCTTGTGTGCGGCGATGGCCTGACGGTATGCAAGGCAACCGATTGCGGCATAATCCTTACCGACAGACAACATTTTCTCGGTCAGCGCAAGGTCAAATATCTCACACTTTTCCTTTACATCCTCATAGTCGGCAATGGCGGCGGCCAGCATCTCATCAAAGCTTGAGTATTTTGTCATATAGTAAGGATCAAGATCCTCACCGAAATACTGAATAGACTTTACATCATCATAAGCTAAAGTGATAACGCCCTTGAGCTCTTTTTTGATAACGGCAAGCGTTCTGTGAGCGCACTGGGTGTAGTCATTTCGGCTGAAATCCTCAAACTTTGCGATATCCAAACCTTTGATGTAATTATATCTGCCTCGTCGGTCCGAAACAAAGGCATCCTTATCGGCAAGGTGGAAATAACCCCAATCAATGCGGCAGTCGTCACCGCTGCAATGCAACGGCTTCTGCTCGGATTTTCCGACCCAAAGCGAGTTTTCGGACTTACCGAAGGTGATCTTATCAGCCTCCCAATCACCGCAAACTTGTGTATCAACATCAAAATAAAGTGAGAAATCGTAATCACCCTTAAGCTCGGCCTTGTACTCCATATAAGAAACGGGTCTTGACATCAGCACAAGATCGTTCATTAAAAGCGGAGTGCGGAAGGTAACGATCAGCTTCAAAAGGTCGTTTTCAAATGTATAAATACTTGCGGTGGGGGTGATATCAAGGTCGGTCTGCGGCAAAGCCTCGGGCTCATGGATATAAGCGGAATGAGTCTGCGGCACATTGCGGCCAAGGAAGCGGAAATTCTTACCGTCAACCTTTACCATACCTATCATTGCATTGATGCGGCCGGTCCAATGGCAGGTGTGAGCGTCGGTCAGCCTGTCGGCAGGTGACCAAACGCTGAAAAACGGGTCAACCGTGATAAGAGGAACTGAAACTGCTTTGATCTTCATAAATACTATCCTTTCAACGATGGTTTTATTTCAAGACCATAATAATGATTGTAGAATGTGGAAACGCTTAGCGTTTCCACAAAAGCAGATAAATCAGCTTTTAAACAATCAAATTTCTTGAAATTTGATTGTTTTTCTACATCATTGCAATGGTCGTTGTCAAATTTTCTTTGAAAATTTGT
>JAZQCY010000162.1:0-15411 GCA_045546555.1 Acutalibacteraceae bacterium
TGAGATCGTCACGCTTTTCTGCAAGCTCGTTAAAGCCTGCAAGATTACGGACGTCATTTTCGGCAAAGAGCTTGTATCTCTTTTCCATTTCCAAAACTGCCCAACCAAGAGCACCTGCGGCCTTTCTCGGGTCGGTAACAACCGGAACGATAAGATGCGGAATGCCGTTATAGATACCCAATTCAACCACCTTAGGGTCGATAAGCAGAAGCTTGACCTCATCGGGAGTGGCCTTGAAAAGAATACTCATAATAATGGAGTTGATACATACCGATTTACCCGAGCCCGTAGCACCTGCAATAAGTCCGTGAGGCATTTTGGCAATATCGGCCACCCTCTGTTCACCCGAAATATCCTTACCGAGTGCAACCGACAGCTTAGACTTGGATGCAGAGAAGATCTGTGAATCGATGATCTCACGAATTTTTACAATGCTTGTGTTCTTATTGGGAACCTCGATACCGACAGCAGGCTTATTGGGGATAGGTGCCTCAATACGCACGCCCGAGGTAGCAAGGTTCATTGCGATATCATTGGCAAGATTGGTTATCTTGCTTATCTTAACGCCTGCCGCAGGCTGAAGCTCGTATCGGGTAACCGACGGACCTCGGCTGATGTTGATGATTCTCGACTCAACACCAAAACTGCGGAGCGTATCGACCAGCAGAGTTGCCGTCGACTCAAGCTCGGCGGTGATGTTCTTGGTACTGTCGGGGGTAGGCTCGGACAGTAATGAAACAGGCGGATACTTATACTCCTTTTCACCCGTATCAAAGGTAACCGCACTACCCTCGGGAACCTGAAAATCAAGTATTTTAGACTTGGAATCGGCATCGGTATTAACCTTGTTTATAACATCTGTAACGTTATTGCTCTGAGGTGCGTCATCGGGCATTTCCTCATCGGCACGCTCGGAAACGGCGGCAACGGTAGCATCAACATCAGGCTTGGAGGCTGCAACCGATTTCTGCGGTGCTTTTTTGGAGCTTGAACGAATGTCGATAGGTGCATCGTCTTTATCAAGCTCACGGTACTGCGTGATAACGTTCTGCTTATGCTCCTCGGCGGTCAGTTTCTTTTCGGGAGCATTGGGCTTATCACCGTCAAGCGGGATATCTACGTTAGTCTTGTCACCCTGACGTTCCTCTTTAGGCTCAAACGCCATTTCGGCAACCTGTTCGATCTTTTTGACCGGCTTGCTCATAGCCTTGAACAAGGCAATAAGGGTGGTACCCGTCATGAGCATAAAGGTAGCAAAGATCAAAAGCAGGCAGAATATCCAGGCACCGGGCTTATCAAGCAAGGCAAACAACGGATAGCCGAGCAAGGCACCGAAGATACCCGTGGATGAATGACCCTTGTCCCAGGCACGGCCAAAGCTATCGGAATAGTTTTGGGCTTCGGGTGCAATGCCGAGAATATGCACAAAAGACGAAACGAGCAGAAGGAAAAGCGCGAACTCAACAATTCTCAACAATACCTTTCCGCGAAGCTTGTCCATTGCAAGATAAACAGCCGCAACACCGATAACGATAGGTGCAACGTAACCGAAAAATCCAAACAAACCCAACACAAAGTTATGTATTGCAAGCCATCCTCCCGAGCCGGGTATTATAGCGGCAAGGAAAAGCAACAGAGCCAACGTGAACATCAGCACCGATACAACCTGCTTTTTGGCACTTGTACCCGAGGTGTTCACCTTGGTTTCCTGCTTAGTCGTTTTCTTTTTGAGTTTCTTTTTAGCCATTTTCTTACTCCTTATTTTCCTCAAAATTATGTAATGGCGTTTTCACGCCTTTTCTATCATTCTGTAAAGCTCACCGATAACGTCAGAAAGACTGCCGATTCTATCAATAAGTCCGCATTCAACAGCCATTTTACCGTCAAGAACCGAGCCCATATCGGTTGCAAGCTCATCGGTGTTGAGCATAAACTTTGAAAAATCGCTTTCGGATATATTCGAGTTTTTTACAACAAAATCGGTTATGCGCTTTTGCATTCGCTCAAAGTAATTTAAGGTCTGCTCAACGCCCAAAACAAGACCCGTGGTTCTGACCGGGTGCACCGTCATGGTGGCAGACGGAACGATGAACGAGCATTTTGCCGACACGGCCAACGGAACACCGATCGAGTGACCGCCGCCAAGCACTAAAGACACCGTTGGCTTGCTCATACCGCTTATAAGCTCGGCCAGGGCAAGACCCGCTTCAACATCGCCGCCGACCGTATTGAGTACGATCATCATACCTTCGATCTTGGGATCCTCCTCAACAGCAACAAGCTGTGGAATGACATGCTCATACTTGGTCGTTTTAGTATCGGACGGCAAAACACCGTGACCCTCTATCTGACCTATTACGGTCAGGCAATGGATACAGTGCTTTCCGCCTTTTGGTGTGACCGAGCCGCTTTTTTCAATCTGCTCCAAAAGCTCATTATTCTGAGAGCCGTCACTCGGACTTGTATTATCGCTATTTTGTGAAAACATCAAAATCCTCCTAAAAGTCGTTTGATGTTAGCATTCCACAAAATAGGCATAACTATACACTTTTATAATACCACCTATTGTGCTACAATTCAAGCATTATTTACATTAAAATGCAATTTTATATCATAGCGGGATCACGAAAAATAACACCGTAATATTCAGCGATGCTTTCGGCAGTTGTGATAGCTGTTTTATAGATATTTTCGGTGTTATCACAAGCGGGAGCACTTTTTGAAAAGCGCACGTTATCAACGATTATGGGTGTGTATTTTCTCAAATTATTTCCATCATTCAAAGCGTTAACAAAAACAACCCTTTTTAAAACGTCCTCCCTTTTCTTACGCAGCTTGGATGCTATTCTGAAGGATGTGCTTGCCGCCGATGTCGAATCGGTGTAAACAAACGAAACCTCAGCCGCTTTTTCCTCACAGCAGGAGAAAAACGGAACATAAATTATATTATCGTTTGTCTTTCCGTTAAGGTCGTAAAGCCTTTGCAGTTTAGTTGGATTAACTGCCTCGGACACGATACCGTTATAGCGCAGGACACCTAAAAGCAAAGGGATGTATATATCGCAAATTTCGGTTAAAACAGTATTATTTGAACAAAATGACGGGTCGGAATATCCGTCAAGAATCAGTACCGAGATCACAAAGACCACCTCCATACATTGTATGAAGGCGGTCCTTAATTTGTCCCGACAGATTACACCCTTTCAAACACAAAAGCACCGCTTGAAAAGCTGCATTTTACGTTATCACCGTTTTTGATGTTGCCGTCAAGTATTTTTTCACTTAAAGCATCCTCAATCCGATTTTGAATAGCACGTCTTAACGGTCTTGCACCGTAAACGGGATCAAAGCCTGCATCGGCAATTTCGGATATAGCGGTTCTATCAAACTCGATGGTAATATTAAGGTCACAAAGGCGCTTTTTGAGTTGGCCGAGCATCTTTTCGGCAATTTCGCAGATCTCATCCTTGGTCAGCTTCGAGAACACGATAATATCATCAACACGGTTCAAAAACTCGGGTCTGAAGGCCGATTTAAGCTCACTCAAAACCTTTTCCTTGACATTTATGTCATCGGCAGACGAAGCCTCCGTAAAGCCCAAGGACTGCTTTTTCTCGGTCAAGTGACGTGCACCGAGGTTGGAGGTCATAATGATAACGGTATTCTTGAAATTGACCGTTCTGCCCTGCGAATCGGTAAGTCGACCGTCCTCCAAAATCTGCAAAAGGATGTTGAAAACATCAGGGTGCGCCTTTTCGATCTCGTCAAAAAGAACAACGGAATACGGCGCACGGCGGATTTTTTCGGTGAGCTGACCGCCCTCCTCAAAACCGACGTAACCCGGAGGTGAGCCGATAAGACGTGACACGGTGTGCTTTTCCATATATTCCGACATATCAAGGCGGACAATGGCATTCTCACTGCCGAACATTGCCTCGGCCAAGGCCTTGCAAAGCTCGGTCTTACCAACACCCGTGGGGCCGAGGAATATAAACGAGCCGGTAGGTCGCTTGGGGTCTTTAAGTCCTACCCTGCCACGGCGGATAGCCTTGGCAACAGCCGTTACGGCCTCGGACTGACCGACAATACGCTCGTGCAATACACTTTCAAGCTTCAAAAGTCTTTGGCTTTCCTCCTCGGTCAGCTGACTTACGGGGATACCTGTGTTGCTTGAAATCAGCTCGGCAATATTCTCGGCAGTAACCTCTTCGGTGTAGCTTGCGGCACTTTCAAGATGCATATTTCTGATTTCCTTGAGCTTTTCATTAAGCTCTCTGACCTTATCACGAAGCTCGGCCGCTTTTTCAAATTCCTGCTTCGAGATGGCGTTATCCTTGGCTTCCTCGGTATCTTTTATCTGTGCTTCAAGCTGCTTCACGTCATCGGGGGTTGCCGATGCATTAAGCCTTACACGTGAAGCCGCTTCGTCTATAAGATCAATGGCCTTATCGGGCAGAAAACGGTCGGCAATATATCTTGACGACAGCTTAACGGCGGCGTCGATTGCCTCATCGGTTATCTTAACCTTGTGATGAGCCTCATACTTTTCACGAAGCCCTTTGAGTATCAACACGGCATCCTCCTCGGTTGGTTCACCGACGATGACGGGCTGGAAACGGCGCTCTAAAGCGGCATCCTTTTCGATATTTTTTCGGTACTCATCAAGCGTGGTTGCGCCTATTACCTGCAGTTCACCCCTTGCCAAAGATGGTTTAAGAATATTTGCCGCATCAATAGAACCGTCGGCCGATGCACCTGCGCCGACAATGGTGTGAATCTCATCGATAAAGAGGATGACATCATCAGCGTTCAGCACCTCATCAATGGCATTCTTGATGCGTTCCTCAAAGTCACCACGGTACTTTGTACCAGCTACCATTCCGGTAAGATCAAGCGCAATAAGCCGTTTACCTTTTAGCAATTCGGGTGCGTTGCCCTCGGCAATTTTTAAAGCAAGTCCTTCAGCAACGGCGGTTTTGCCGACACCGGGCTCACCGATAAGGCAGGGATTGTTTTTGGTTCTGCGGCAAAGTATCTGAATAACACGGTCGATCTCCTGCTGACGGCCGATAACGGGGTCGATTTTGCCATCCTTGGCCATAGCGGTAAGGTCACGGCCGAATTTATCAAGTGTGGGTGTCTTTTTGTTGCCCCTGTCGTTTTTCTGCTTGCTAACACTATGCTTGCCGCCCTTTTCGTTAGGTGCATCAGCGCTTAAAGATTCGGCAACCTTTTCGGACAATATACCCACATCAACCGAAAGCTCTTTTAAAAAGCGTATGGCGTAGTTGTCACCCTCACTTAAAATGCCGATCAAAAGGTGCTCGGTTCCGACAAAGGTACTGCCCGAATCTCGGCTGAACGATACGGCAACCTCAACGACACGCTTGGCTCTTGGGGTAAGATGCTCGGGTGAAAGCTTGGTGGGTGCACCCGTGCCGATATTCGACTTTATAAGCTCGAGTATCTTATCATTATCAACACCGTAGTCGCTTAAAATCTGATAAGCGACCGAATCCTCAACCGACACAAGACCCAAAAGCAGATGCTCACTTCCAACGTATGTGTGACCAAGCTCTTCAGCCTTTGAAATGGCTATATTCAAAGCATTATTTGCCTTGGCGGTAAACCCGCCGAAATTATATTTCATAAAAAACTCTCCTTTCAAGAATCAGAGTTCGATTTTACTTAAAGCATTACGGATAGATTCTGCCCTGAAAACGTCACGCTCATTCGGTGAAATATCGCCCTTTATTCGTTTAATCATGGCAGGCTGAAGCTCAATAAACAGCTTCATCGGGGAAACATCTTCGGGGAAGCTTATCACATTTGCACGCAGTCCCAGCATTATTTTGGTAATATAGGTCATCATTTCGTCGGTATTAAGCCTTCTTGCGTATTTCAAAATACCGAAGGTGCGGCAGACCGAATCCTCTAATACCGATCGGTCAACCTTGCCTAAAGCATTATTCTCACGCTTGATTATCTCATTTGCTACATTCTCGAGATTCTCTAGAGCCGACTGTTCGGACACACCCAAGGTCACCTGATTGGACAACTGATAAATGCCCGATTTAGACTCGCTTCCCTCACCGTAAAATCCACGGAAGGTCAGTCCTAACTTGGTGGTAAGCTCGGCAATTCTGCGAAGATCACCTATCCCCTCCAATACAGGCAAATGAAGCATTACCGAAGCACGGAGACCTGTGCCCAGATTGGTCGGGCACTCGGTCAGAAATCCGAATTTTTCGTTGAAAGCAAACTTGAGCTTCTGTCCGATAGCGGTGTCTATCTTATCACAGACAGCATAGGCTTCTTTAAGGCATTCCCCCGGTTTTAGCACCTGAATACGAAGGTGATCCTCCTCACCTATCATAATGCTGACCGATTCATCATCCGACAAAAGCAGTATCCTGCCCTCACGGTCAGCGGCAAATTTGGGGCTGATACAATGGCGCTCGACCATTGCGTAGGCTTCCAATTCACCCAATGAATCCATATCTATTTCACGCAAATTCATTCCGATATCGGCACTCTTTACGGCATCGCAAATCATTCTGTTGGTCTTTCTAAGCTCTGAAAGGCTTAGCTTTGACGGAAAAGGAATGCCGTCGATATTACGCGCAAGACGGATGCGTGTGCTTAAAGCAACACTTTTATTGTTATATTCATACCACAGCATCGCTTATGCCTCCTCCGCTTTGATAAGGTCTCTCAATTCAGCCGCCTTTTCAAACTCTTCATTTTTGATGGCGAGCGCCATTTGCTCCTTCAGAGCCTTTATACGCTGTTCTTTCGGATCAACCAAGGGTTCTGCAATTGGCGGTTGAGCTGTTGTATCAGCATTTTGCGGCTTTTTACCGACATGAACAGTCTTACCGTGTATTCGGGCAACGGTCGGTGCAAGCTGTGCCTCAAAGGTTTTATAGCAGTTGGCACAACCGACCTTACCTGTACGGCGGATCTCGTTAAAATCGGCACCGCAGCAATCGCATTTAACTGCAGTTTTGACGTTGCCCATATTCTCGTTCAAAAGCGATGACAGCATTTTAAAAACATCACCGTCAAAGCTTTGTGATTTGTGATATTCCTTGGCACAATCAGAGCAAAGGTATATATCTCTTACTACACCGTTCAACACATAATGAATGTGTGAGGTCGCATTTTTTATATTACATTTTTGACAAAGCATACTATCATCCTTCCTGCTTTAAATTTGCGACAAAAGCATCTGCTTTAACACAGCGGCACGTATGGGATCACGCAAAACGACAGGTATCTGTCGCATAACGGGCGTTGAAATTGCTGAATACATCAGCTTGACGGTTTTTTCGGAAAGTACCCCTGCGTTACAGCAGTTTTCAAGCACTACCCTTGCGGTAGCATCATCGATATCCTCTCCAATCGAGTTGACAAGGTGCATCAACGCTGATTTTCCGTCAAGACGGACACGTGTTATGCGGATGTATCCGCCACCGCCACGTCGGCTTTCAACCATATATCCGTGCTCGGGTATAAAACGTGATGACAAAACGTAGTTTATCTGACTTGGAACACAGCCTATCTGTGATGCAAAATCATTTCTCTGTATTTCGGCGGTGTTATCGACCGATTCGTCCAAAAGGCGGTTAATTTCAGCGGCTATAATGTCACTTAATCTCATATTTTTACGCTCCTTTTATAGGTTTTCTTTTCCTTTGAGTATAGTATAGCACAAAAGTCAAAGAAAGTCAAAGTCAAATTTTCAAATTCATAAAATATTTACATTCACACTTAATTACAAATCGGAATAGAATGCATTAGAAGACACGAAAGGAGGAAATTGACACATGTGTAACGGTTTCGGCTCCGGCAACTGCTGCTGGATCATCATTCTTCTCATCATCGTTTTCTGCTGCTGCGGTGGCAACGACGGATGCGGATGCAACAATAACGGTTGTTGCTAAACTCCCCTATCTTCACGGCTGACCTGACGGTCAGCCGTTTCTCTTTTTACAATATTGTTATATTTTTCAATATTTTTATATTGACTTTGCGGATATACATCATTATTTTATAAAATAAATGTAGCAATTTATGTCGCAATGATGTATAATAAATTTGAATATGTGCAAATTTTTTGCGATAAGAGGGATACGATGGATTTTTTGAGACGCACTTGGGCTGAAATTGATCTTGACAATGCTCTTTTCAACTTCGAGCAGATCAAGCAAAAAGCCGCAGGTCGTGCCATAATGCCGGTCGTTAAAGCCGACGGCTACGGCCACGGTGCCAATATGCTTGCCAAGCTTTATGAGGACAACGGTGCCGACGGTTTTGCCGTTTCCAATATAAACGAGGCTATAAAATTACGTAAGTTCGGAATAAAGAAAGACATACTTGTGCTTGGCTTCACACCTATAGAATACATCAATCAGATGTACGCCTTTAATATCACTCAGACCGTTTACTGCAAGGAATATGCCGAGCAGCTTTCGTTGGCGGCGGGCAAAAATAATTTTATAATCAAGGTACATTTCAAGCTGGACACCGGTATGGCTCGCATTGGATTTGATGCACGTAACGATAGTCTGAACGGCATAGACGAGATCGAGGAATGCTTAAAGCTTAATAACCTTAAATTTGAAGGTATTTTCACGCATTTTTCCTCTGCCGACAGTATTGACAGTGAGGATATTGCCTTTTCCGACAAGCAGTATGCCCTGTTTTGCAATGCTATCGACCGATTAAAGCAAAACGGTCACTTATTCAAATATGTGCATTGCTGTAATTCGGCGGCATCAGCTTTAAGAAGTGCTGATAACGGTAATCTTATCAGACCCGGCATTATCCTTTACGGTCTTTCCCCTGCTTACGGATTGGATATCGGTTTCACTCAGAAGCCTATTATGTCGATAAAATCGGCTGTTTCAATGGTCAAAACCATTCGATCGGGTGACGCCGTAAGCTACGGCAGAACCTTTGTTGCCGACCGTGAAATGAGGGTTGCAACCGTACCTATCGGATATGCCGACGGATACCCGAGAGCAATGTCAAACAACGGCTTTGTTCTGATAAACGGTAAAAAAGCACCCATTATAGGCCGTGTTTGTATGGATCAAATGACGGTCGAAGTCACCGAAATAGAAAACGTTGACATAGGTACTGTTGTAACGGTTATCGGCCGTGACGGCGAAAACGAGATAACCTTCGATGATATTGCCAATGTCTGCAACACCATTTCTTATGAGATAATGTGTAATATATCAATACGTATGCCACGTGTTTATATAAAAGACAATAAAACCGTTGAGGTCGTTTATTTAGGAGGTACACTATGATAAAGGAACGCTACCACAATAATGTGAAGGTCAGCCGTTTGGGAACCGCAAAGCCCCGTGCTTACTACGTTCCTTACGGCAGTCCCGAGGAAGCCAAGGCCAACATCCGTGAGGAAAGCAGTCGCTTTAAGCTTTTGTCGGATTGCAAATGGGCTTTCAAGTATTTTGATTCTTACGAGTATATCCCCGAAAATATCACCGATGAGGGTGTAAGCCTTTCGGATTGGGACAAGATACCCGTTCCCGCAAACTGGAATCTGCACGGATATGACCATCCCGACTATATCAACTCACGCTTCCCCTTCCCTCACGATATACCCAACGTTCCCAAAAACACTCCTGCCGGCGTGTATGCCATCGACTTCACCGTTCACGATGATATTGATATTTTCAGCAAATACATCGTTTTTGAGGGCATTGACAGCTGTGTTTACCTCTACATAAACGGTCAGTTTGTCGGTTACAGCCAGATTTCGCACATGCTCAGCGAGTTTGATGTTTCAAAGTACCTCAAAAACGGTAAAAACCGTTTGACCGCCATTGTCACGAAGTGGTGTGACGGCTCATACCTTGAGTGCCAGGACAAATGGAGAATGTCGGGTATTTTCCGTGACGTTTACCTTCTTATCCGTCCCAAGGGTCACGTTCAGGATATTCAGGTCGGCACCACAGTGTCCGAGGATTACCGTGAGGCCACCGTCAACATCGATATTGAGTCGGCCATTGCCGAGGATTCTATAGTAACACTTTTCAACTCTATGGGCGAAAAGCTCGAAACTACCCTTTTTGACGCTTCGGGTCATGCCGAGTTCAAGGTAGCCGACCCCAGAATGTGGAGTGCCGAGTATCCCGAGCTTTATAGAGTTATCATCGAAAGCGGTGATGAGTTTATCACCGTCCCCTTTGGTATAAAATCGCAGAAAATCGAGGACGGTGTGTTCTATTTCAACGGACGAGCCATAAAGCTGAAGGGCGTCAACCGTCACGACTTCAACTGCAAAAACGGCTATGTTTGCTGTGTCGCTGATTTAAAGAAGGATATCATCACCATGAAGCGACACAACATCAACGCAATACGTACCTCTCACTATCCTAATGACCCGAGATTCTACGAGCTTTGCGATGAGCTTGGAATGTACGTTATGTGTGAGGCCGATTTTGAGTGCCACGGTGTTGGCTGGCCGACCTACCACAACAGAATTTCAGCCGTTAAAAGACCCGTCAGAGGCACCATTGCCGATGATCCGATGTGGGAGGATCAGATAGTTGAGCGTGTGCTTTTGATGGTTGAAAACTTCAAGAACAACACCTCGATAATTTCATGGTCAATGGGTAACGAATCGGGTTGGGGCTGTAATGTCGATAAGGCTTTACAGGAAACCAAGCGCCGTGATCCTTCAAGATTCACCCATTATGAGGATATTATTTCGGGCTCAACCGAAACACAGCTTTATCTTGACAAAATGCCCGCCTCGGTCGATACCCACAGCCGTATGTATTCACCGCCTAATTGGTGTGAAAATATGATGCGTGTCTGCACCGAGCAGAAGTATCCCAAGCCGTTCGTGCTTTGCGAATACTGTCACGCTATGGGTAATGGCCCCGGTGACCTTAAAGAGTATTGGGATGTTATCAACAAATATGATTGCTTTATGGGCGGCTTTGTGTGGGAGTGGTTCAACCACGGTCTGTATGCAGGCAAGGCCGAAAACGGCAAACCCAAATTCCTTTACGGCGGTGACTACGGCGAAAAGTATCACGACGGTGAGTTTGTTTGTGACGGTCTTGTTTCCCCCGACTTGAAGCCTATGCCGGGTCTGAAGGAATACAAGAACATCCTAAAGCCGTTCTCCTTGACCCCCGTGGACCTTTCCTCAGGTATTTTTGAGCTGACCAACGGTTACGATTTCAGCTATCTCTCACGCCTTGAGGGTAACTGGGAGTTGACACAGAACGGTGAGGTCGTGGCTTCAGGCAGCATTGGCTCTTTGGCCATTCCGCCGAGAAAGACCGAGCGTATTACTTTGGGCTATAATATGCCCGCAACCGGTCGTTGCTTTGTGCGTGTTTGGTTCTCGTCTTACGGCAACCCCTGCATCCCCGACGGAGAGATCGTTGGCTTTGAGCAGTTTGAGCTCCCCACCGAGCAGGTTTATAACGACAAGATGCACTACGGCAACGTTCAGTACACCGAGGACAACCTCAACGTAACCTTGTCGTCCGACCGTTTCACCTACGTTTTCAACAAGGAACAGTGTGGATTTACCTCCCTTAAAGTCAACGGTAAGGAGCTTTTGAAGAAGGGCTTTACCTTCAACATCTGGCGTGCACCCACCGATAATGACCGTGAACAGAAGAATAAGTGGTTTGCCGCCTGCTTGAACGACTCCTCTGCCTATGAGCATTCCACAATTGTTTCGGAGCATGACGGCGTTGTTACCATTACCAACAACTTCATTATGGCCGCTCCCACCAAGAGGCCTCATTTTGAGGTATCGGCCGAGTGGTCGGTATTCCATGACGGTAACATTTCACTCCACCTTAACGGTAAGCTCGGCAAGGGCATCCGCTTTGAGCCCATCAAGGACGGTGAGCTTGAGAACGTTTACGATGATATGTGCAATATCATTGACTATTTCCCGAGATTCGGCTTTAATATGGAGCTTGATAAATCGTTCGACACGGTTGAATACTTCGGTATGGGCCCCTATCAGTCCTATTGTGATATGAACCATGCCTCTTATATGGGCAAGTTTACCTCAACTCCCAAGAAGGAATTTTTCGAGTTTATCCGTCCGCAGGAAAACGGCAACCACTGTAATACCGAGTTTGCCTACGTTCACGACGTAAACGGTGCAGGTATTGCCGTGATTAAAGAGGATGCTCCGTTTGACTTCTCGGCAATTCCTTATGAGGCTCACGAGCTTGGACAGTATAAACACAACTTCGAGCTTCCCGAGCCCAACAAAACAGTATTCAGCATTGACTATAAGAACAGCGGACTTGGTTCCAACTCCTGCGGTCCTCTCCTTTTGGAGAAATACCGCATGAACGACAAGGAATTTACCTTTAATGTGCGTATAATTCCCACCGACAAGCTGCTCAAATTCCCCGAGGATATCTAAAGGCATAAAAAGGCTCCCCTTGATTGATCCAAGGGGAGCCTTTATTATACATATTTCAAGATTTCCCGAATGTTTTCAGCAATATGCGTTGCACCGGCAGTTTCAAGCTCTTCTCTTGAACCAAAGCCCCACAAAACACCTATCGAATCAACGCCGTTATCCTTTGCGCCGTCGATATCGTGGTGACGGTCACCGATCATCACGACCTCCGATCTGTCCTTTATACCGAGTTTTTCCAAAGCATAAGCTATGACCTTATCCTTAGAGTTACGGGTCGCATCAAAGGTTGCCGCCGCAACAAAATCAAAATATTTCAAAAGGTCAAAATGCTTTAAGATTTTCATAGTAAATTCTTCGGGCTTCGATGTGGCAATAATCAGCTTTATGCCCTTATGATTCAACTCTTCCAGCATTTCGGGTACACCGTCATATACCATGTTTTCGTAAAGACCCTTTACACGGAAGGTCTCACGGTAAAAGGCAGTTGCTTTTTCTGAATCCTCTTTGGAAAAGCCGTAATACTCCGCAAAAGCATCAACCAACGGAGGGCCGATAAACTTATATAGTGTTCGTTTATCCTCAACAACGATGCCAAACTTATTTAAAGCATAAGCAACCGAATTTGTTATACCCTCAGCAGGGTCGGTCAAGGTTCCGTCAAGGTCAAAAAGCAGATATTTATACAAAAGTATCACCTCTTTATTTAGAATAACACAAAACCCTTCGGAAATCAATCCGAAGGGTTTAAAATTAGTCTTTAAAGAACTCCTTGACCTTATCAAAGAAGCCTTTGCGCTTTTTGTAGCATGAATCTCCTGCTGATTTTTCAAATTCTCTGAGCATTTCCTTTTGTGATTTGTCCAGGTTATTCGGAATCTCAACAATGATCTTAACATACTGATCGCCACGTCCCGAATAATTAAGTCGCTGAATGCCCTTTCCACGAAGCTTAAATTCATCACCGGGCTGTGTGCCCTCGTGGATAGTGAATTTCACCTTTCCGTCAAGTGTAGGTACTATGATATCGGCGCCCAAAGCCGCTTGTGTGAAGGAAACGGGTATTTCACAGAATATATCAAATCCGTCACGTTCAAAAATGGGGTGCGGACGAACCGAGATATTAACGTGAAGGTCGCCTGCAGGGCCACCGTTTACGCCCATATCTCCGCCGCCACGAAGGTTGATATACTGTCCGTCATCAACACCTGCAGGAATGTTTATCTCCCTTTCAGTGGTTCTGCGAACTCTACCTTTACCGTTACAGAGCTTGCAAGGATGATCAATTCGTTTACCCGTTCCACGACAGGTGTCACAAGCACGTGTGGTCTGCATTGCGCCAAACGGAGTACGCTGTGTGACATAAATCTGACCCGAACCGTTACAGGTCGGACAGGTGGTCACACTGTGTCCCTTTTCGGAACCGCTACCGCCACATTCCGCACAGTTTTCGATACGGGTGACCTTGATCTTCTTATTACAGCCCTTTGCGGCCTCCTCAAAGGTCAAAACGACCGAAGCAGAGGTATCGGCACCTTTTTTAGGTGCGTTAGGATTGGCACGGCGCTGACCGCCGCCAAAACCGCCGCCGAAAAAGCTTCCGAATATGTCACCAAGGTCTCCGAAATCGCCAAAGCCGCCAAAACCGCCACCGTAGGCACCGCCGCCTGCACCGTAGTTAGGGTCGACACCTGCGTGACCGAATTGGTCATATCTCGACTTCTTTTCAGAGTCGGACAAGACCTCGTAGGCCTCGTTTACTTCCTTAAACGACTTTTCAGCCTCGGCGTCGCCGGGATGCAGGTCGGGATGATACTTTTTGGCCATCTTTCGATAGGCTTTTTTGATCTCATCGTCACTTGCGCTTTTGTCTACTCCAAGCACTTCATAGTAATCTCTTTTATCTGCCAAGTGCTTATCCTCCTAAAAATATGTAAACACAAAAACATCTGTCATCCTGAGCAAAACGAAGGATCTTTAACACTATACTTAAAATCAGCTCAAAGTAAGATTCTTCGGTCACTTCGTTCCCTCAGAATGACAGGATAATTTACATTTTTACAATAATTTATTTCTTGGTATCGTCAACGTCGGTGAAATCTGCATCGTATACGTTGTTGGGATCGCTGTTGTAGGCAGGTCCCTCGGGGTTGCCCTGAGCCTGACCCTGAGCACCCTGTGCCTCCTGAGCGGCCTTATAGACCTTTTCGGAAACGGCATAGACCTTCTTCTGAAGATCCTCCTGCTTTACCTTGATAGCCTCGGTATCGGTACCCTTCAAAGCTTCCTTCAAAGCATCGCAGGCGGCCTGAATATCCTTCTTCTCATCCTCGGTCAGCTTATCGCCAAAGTCGGCAATGGTCTTTTCAGAGGTGTAAACGAGCTGGTCTGCATTGTTGCGGAGATCAGCCTCCTCACGGCGCTTTTTATCCTCTGCGGCATACTGCTCGGCCTCTTTAACAGCCTTATCAATATCATCCTTGGACATATTGGTGGAGGAAGTGATGGTAATGGACTGCTCCTTACCGGTGCCGAGATCCTTTGCCGAAACGTTTACGATACCGTTGGCATCAATGTCAAATGAAACCTCGATCTGGGGGATTCCACGGGGTGCAGGAGCAATTCCGTCAAGCTTGAATACGCCGAGGGTCTTGTTGTCTCTTGCGAACTCACGCTCACCCTGCAGAACGTGAACCTCAACCGAGGTCTGACCGTCAGCAGCGGTGGAGAAGATCTGGCTCTTGTTGGTCGGAATGGTGGTGTTGCGCTCGATTACCTTAGTGCAAACACCGCCCATGGTCTCAATACCCAAGGACAGAGGAGTTACGTCGAGAAGCAAAAGTCCCTTAACGTCACCGCCAAGAACACCGCCCTGCAAGGCAGCACCCAAGGCTACACACTCGTCGGGGTTGATGCCCTTGAAGGGATCAAGTCGGAGGCCAAGCGGTCTTAGGAAGACAACACTTAGC
>JAZQCY010000163.1:0-10149 GCA_045546555.1 Acutalibacteraceae bacterium
GGTGATATCGGTGTCGGCGCACGTGAGGTAGGCTACCTCTACGGCTAGTATAAGAGACTCCGCAACGAGTTTACCGGCGTTCTCACCGGTAAGGGTATTTCTTACGGCGGTTCGCTCATCCGTCCCGAGGCAACCGGTTTCGGTGCTGTTTACTATGCAGTTGAGATGCTCAAGTATTTCAAGGACGACATCAAGGGCAAGACCTTTGCAGTTTCCGGCTTCGGTAACGTTGCTTGGGGTGCTGTCAAGAAGATCACCGAGCTCGGCGGTAAGGTAGTTACCATTTCCGGCCCCGACGGTTACATCTATGATCCCGACGGTGTTTCTACCGACGAGAAGATCAACTTTATGCTTGAGATGCGTGCATCCTGCCGCAACAGAGTTGAGGATTATGCCGATAAGTTTGGTGTACAGTTCTTCAAGGGTGAGAAGCCCTGGGGCACTAAGGTTGACATCATTATGCCTTGCGCAACCCAGAACGAGGTTGACGTTGAAGAGGCCAAGAAGATCGTTGCCAACGGCGTTAAGTACTATGTTGAGGTCTCCAATATGCCCACCACCAACGAGGCTGTTGCATACCTCAAGGAGAACGGCGTGATCGTTGCTCCCTCCAAGGCAGTTAACGCAGGCGGTGTTGCAGTTTCGGGTCTTGAGATGAGCCAGAACTCCATGCGTTACAGCTGGTCGGCTGAAGAGGTTGACGCAAAGCTTCACACCATTATGAGCAACATTTTCGAGAGCTCTATCAAGGCTGCCAACAGATACGGTCTTGGTGACGACCTCGTAGCAGGCGCTAACATCGCAGGCTTTGAGAAGGTTGCCGAAGCAATGATCGCACAGGGCGTTGCTTACTGATTAAAACCTAAAACTAAAACAAAAAGCAGAGGCTTGACCTCTGCTTTTTTCGTTGTAGGGAAGGCATTTATGCCTTCCGCGGAACGGATAAATCCGTTCCCTACAATAACAATATTAAATTTTAACCGTCTGTCCTGCAGGAATATGAATGATTTCCTTCTTATCCCTCTCAACCCAAACATCAATGGCGGTGGGGTTATAGAAGGTGTGCTCGTCAACCGAGATCTGCAGCTGCTTTTGTGCCGTCATATAGTTGTAGATATCGATATTGGTTGCATACCATATCTTCTCATTGTTGCTTAAAGCCTTGAGGATAGCCTCAATATGAGCCCAAATCTCCTCGGTTTTCAGCTCGTGGCTGTGACCCCAGATATAAAACAAAGGAAACGTCCACTCAGAATCAATATCGGCTAAAAACTTTTCGCAAAGCGGCAACGCATCTTTGTGATGGCAGGTAGGATGCCAACGCAAAAAATCCTCGGGCAACAAGAATTTACCCGTTGACAAAGTAGTTCTTGAATAAACGATTCCGCAGGCACGGTGAACGGCTACCGCATCGTCCGAAAATGAGCCCGAAGGGTACGACATACCGATAACGGGGTAGCCTGCTATCTTTTCCAAAACCTTGCGGTTTTCCATTATTTCACCGACAAGTGACGGCATAGGTATTCTTTGGGGCCAACCGTGACTCACCGTGTGGCAGGAGATCTCGTGGTTTTTGTAACGCTCTTTAATTTCTGCTAACTTGTCATCATTGTAGGTTGAAATTGTTTTGGAGTTAAGGTGAAATGTGCCCTTTACACCGTATTTGTCAAACAATTCAATAAGTCGGACGTCATTCGGATGACCGTCGTCATAACTGAACGTAACGATCCTCTTTTTGCCACCGGGGTAAACGTGAAGCTGTATCATAATTGATCACTCTTATCCTTTCCTTTGCGTTCATTGTGCTTTTTGGAAAGCTGGTTGTAAAGAATGTATCCGCCGATTCCGATAACACCCGTCACGGCGAAAATTATTATAGATTGCAGGTACTTTTCCTCAACAATGGAGTCGCCCGCCAAGGTTGAGGTCAGAACCGACGGTATTCGGCAGAAGGTGCTGATTATCATAAAGGTGCCGAATTTTATCTTGGTGACGCCTGCAAAATAGGTGAACAGATCCTTTGGTGTGCCGGGGATGAAGAATAAAAGCGCAAACATCCAGATGAGCTTTTTCTCATCCTTTAAAAATTTCAGCCGCTTTAAATCCTTTGAGTCGATCATTATCGAGGTGAATCTTTTGCCCAAAAGCCTTGTAAGCCCAAAGACCGTGAACGTTGCTAAAGCAACCCCCACAAGGCAGAGCATCGTGCCCCAAACCTCACCGAAAACATAGCCGGCGCCAAGCTCAACAAATTCACCCGGGATAAAGGCAAAAACCACCTGAACAAACTGTATTCCTAAAAATATAAGCGAGCTTACAACAGGGTTGGTGCCCAACAGCTCACGGAATTTTTCGGGGTCTTTTGCGATGTCGACAATTTTAGGACCTAAGGTCAGGGTGCCGACCGCCATAAGTGCAATGAATACGGCGAGAGAAACACCGAGGTATATATTTCGTCCCGAAAGCAGGGCTTTGAACTTTCCGCTCAACCGTATCATCTCCTTTTTGTGGCTTTCAACCGATATTATACACCCACTCTCGACGTTTTACAACAATTATTTAACACACATCCTACTTGATAACCTTGGTTTTTGTGGTATAATGTTTTTGTGGGGACGGCGTAGTAGCCGCCCAACACATTACGTGTTAAAAATCAAAGATTTTTTCACAAAAACATTGACTCACAAAACGGCCACACTGCGGTGTGGCACGCGGCAGGTACCGCTTAAAAGGTTTACACCTTTTGTTTTGTGGCATACTATTTATAGAATAATGCTTTGGAGGATGTTATGAAGCTTAATTACAAACGTACCGTGCTGATTGGCCTCAGCTTTATGGCCATACTTGCGTTCTGGCAGTTTTACGATCAGGTAGTGCCGTACTTACTTGAAAATGTCTTTGGCTTAAAAACCTTTGCCGCCAACGCCATTATGTCGATCGACAACGTTTTGGCCATCTTTATGCTGCCTCTTTTCGGTGCAATATCCGACCGCACCAACATAAAGCTCGGCAAGCGCACACCGTATATTCTTTTTGGCACAATCGCTTCGGTCATTTTGCTTGTGACACTCGGTGTTTTCAACGAGCAACGAAGCTTCTGGGGCTTTATGTTCACGCTGATGGCGGTGCTGGTTGTAATGGCTGTCTACCGTACGCCTGCCGTTGCCTATATGCCCGATGTGACGCCTAAGCCGTTGCGCAGTAAGGCCAACGCCGTCATAAACCTCGTCGGCTACATCGGCGGTATCTTTGCCACCGTTGTGATGATGTTTATGTTGAAATCCGAAAAAGCGGCCGACGGAAGCTCGGTCTATTCCGACGATCAGTCATTTTTGCCGGTATTCCTCGTTATTGCAGGCTTTATGCTTGTGGCCGTGCTTGTTCAGACCTTTACACTCCGTGAAAACAAGCTGCCCCACGTTGAGGATGACCCCGAGCAGGTCTCGGCAGGCGGAAAAATGCCCAAAGACGTCAAGGTCAGCCTTGTGCTTATACTTTTGTCGGTCTTCCTTTGGTTTATGGCCTACAATGCCGTCACCACCGCATTCTCACGTTACTGCGTCGAGATTTGGGGTGCCGACCTCGGAACCTCGTCGAGCTATCTGTTGGTGGCAACCGTTGCAGCCATTGCGGCCTTTGTACCGTTGGGCTTTCTGTCCTCGAAGATCGGTCGCAAAAAGGCGGTCTTGCTTGGTATAACGCTTATGACCGCCTGCTATCTTATTGCAATATTCATCAAGGCACAAACGCCCGTTATGTACGCCATTTTCGGCCTTGTCGGTGTGGGTTGGGCATCTATCAACGTAAATTCGTTCCCGATGGTGGTCGAAATGAGCAGTGGCTCCGACGTTGGAAAATACACCGGTTTTTACTACACCTTCTCAATGGCGGCACAGATCACCACGCCGCTTTTGTCGGGCTTCCTTATAGATAACCTCGGCTGGGGCTATTCGGTTCTGTTCCCGTATGCCGTTTTGTTCTCGGCTCTGTCGTTTGTCACTATGCTGTTTGTCCGTCACGGCGATTCCAAGCCGCAGAAAAAGTCTTCTGTTCTGGAAAGCTTTGACGTGGAGGATTAAGATGCTTGCTTTGTATATAACGCTTGGTATTTTGGCGATTCTGCTCGGCTTGTTTCTGTTCCTCGTGTTTCCAAGCCTTCGCAAGCACCCGGATAGAGAAGTGCTGAATGGGCTTTATATCGCCCACAGAGGGCTTCACGGACTTGAACCCAACACCCCTGAAAACTCCTTGCCTGCGTTTCAAAAGGCCGTAGACAAAGGATTTGGTATTGAAATCGATATTCATCTGACCCGTGACGGTGAGGTGGTCGTTTTCCACGACGACACCTTGACACGTGTCTGCGGAATTGATGCAAGGGTAGAGGATAAGACCCTTGCCGAGCTTAAAGAGCTGCGGCTTTTAAACACCGATTGCACTATTCCCACCTTACAAGAGTGCCTTGACACCGTAAACGGTCAGGTTCCGCTTTTGATTGAGTTCAAATGTGTTTCACTAAAGTGCGACGATCTTTGCCGTGCGGCCGATGAGATTCTTTCAAAATATAACGGTAAATACCTCATCCAATCCTTTTATCCAACGGTGCTTCGGTGGTATAAAAAGCACCGCAAGGATATCTGCCGTGGTCAGCTTGCCAGCGCCTTTAAGGGGGAGGAGCTTTATAAACGGCTTTTGGGCTGCCTTGTATTCAACTTTTTCGGCCGACCCGATTTTGTGTCGTATGAGCATAAGTACCGCAAGAGTTTTTGCCGCCGAACGGTAACTAAATTGGGCGCATTCCCCGTGGGTTGGACATTCCAATCACAAGAGGCCTTAGACCGTGACCAAAGTGGCTTTAAATCGTATATATTTGAAAATTTTATACCTAAAGAATAACAAAAAGCGGAAGGAATTTTCCTTCCGCTTTAGCTTTGTTTAATTCTCTTTATTTCTTGAGCAAACGTCTGAATGCACGGATGATTGCCTTGAGCTGCTCGGTCTTGTTGAAGAATACCATTCCGAAGAAGAACAGAACGATAACCAACGCTAAGCCCACGATGACGGCCAAAATGATGAGGATGACCTTCAAAACGGTCATACCGATCGAGGATTCCTCCTCAATGGGCTCGTCCTTTTCGGCAACCAACATAAACTGCGAGCACTCGCTTGTCTTTATGGCGATAATACCGCCGACAGCGGTCAACTTGTAGCAGGCGATCGAGCCGTTAGACATCTGCTGATAAACGGCCAATTCCTTGCCCTCATACTGACTGTCAACGGGAATGGAAACGGTAAGCTCACCGTCAAAGCCGTTGTTGGTAAATACGATATCATAGCTCGAAACTATCTTGCCCCAGCTGGTTTCGTTGGCAAGCGTAGTGTAAACAGCACTCTGCGGATCGAGCGCAGTGACCTTAACGGTTGCGCTCGGATCAAAGTAACCCGATACCTTGATAGAGGTTGCGGGATCCTTCAATTCGGCGTGGTTGAAGTTGGAAATGGTCAACGAGCCATCGATAAAGGTAACCTCATAGTTGTCACCGAACGAAAGCGTGCCACGTGTCACGGCATAGGTGCCGACCGTTTCACCAGCGGTGCGGGTCAGTGCGCCAACGACCTTATTACCCTCAATAAGCTCCTCCGATAAGGTGTAGGTCAGCTCGGGCTCCTTCTGTCCTAAGGTCATAACGACCTTGTCAGCCGTTACGGTCAAGGGGCGGGGAGTAACCGATCCCTTTATTTCAAGCTTATCAGCGTCAAGCAGGTATTTTCCTGCGTCCTTGCCGGTCAGCTTAAAACCGCTTAAAACGACCTTGGTGGCTTTTTTAACGTCGGCCGAGTCAAGTTCTGCTTTGTTAAAGCTGAGTATGACCTCGTGACCCTCGGCAACACCAATAAGCTTGTAGCACTTATCGGTGACATCGGCGGTCAGCTTGCCGTCATATATTTTGGTGAAGGCCTCACAGCCCTCGGTCGAAATCGTCAGCTTGGTAGCGGTGATGCAGTTGAAGGTCACAAACTGCTTTGTTGCGAATTCGTCAAAGCTATCGTCACTTACAGGCTCACCGTTTTTCATTATCTCGGTCTTGGCGCTTGCGGCAAAGAACGTGACATGTATCTCGGTCGAATCGCTGACAGCCAAGCTGTTGCTGCTGCTTTTTAATTTTATGCTGTAGTAAAAACCGCCTGCTTTGGCCTTCTCGGGGAAGGTATAGACCTTTTTGCCGTCGGGTGTATCAGTGGTGTTGATAACAAAATCAGCCAATGCGGTCTCCTGACCCAAGGTGTAGGTTTCGTCATCATCGCTGAAAACCAACGGAGCCTCGGTTACCGAAAACACAAACTCTGTGTTTTGGGGAACTGCACCGTCAAGCTTACATTCAACGGTCAGTGAAAACTCCTCGGTTGTTTGTGTGCCGCTTGAGGTGTCGGATACCACGTCGGAACTGTTCTCATGCGGTGTCAAGCCTTCATCCTCACCGATAGCACCAACGGTCAAGGGCAGACAAAATACAAGCAATGCCAAAATTAAGCTGACCGTTACTTTAAGCGCTTTCATAAAATCATCTCCTTAATATATTAAAAACTGTAAATTCATTTTAGCCAATACATTTTATAACAAATTTTTTCAAACTTCAAGAAATATAACAACATTGTAATTTAACTGACACCAAAAACGCCATTTTCGGTTGAAAAAGTTACGATTTTGTGATAAAATTTCAAATATCAGGAAAGGATGCGATGACTTTGACGGCAAGCAACTGCGATATGTGTGTATATTTCGTTTACGACGAGGATTGCGACGGCTACGTCTGCCTTGCGAATATGGATGAGGATGACTATATGCGCTTTATTACGAGCAGGGAAAAGGGTTGCCCGTTTTTCAGGGTCGATGATGAATATAAGATAGTAAGAAAACAGAATTGAGGAAATATGATGAAGGTTTTAATGTTAAACGGCAGTCCGAGAAAGGACGGCAACACCTCGATCGCTTTAAAGGAAATGGAAAAGATTTTCTTAAACGAAGGGTTTGAGGTCGAATACGTACAGGTCGGCAATAAAGCTATCAGAGGCTGCGTTGCCTGCTACTCCTGTAAAAAGACGGGGAAATGTGCCTTTGATGATGCGGTCAACGAGCTTGCACCGAAATTTGAAGCCGCAGACGGTGTGGTTATCGGCAGTCCCGTGTACTATGCCTCGGCCAATGCAACACTTATTGCATTGCTCGACCGTCTGTTTTACAGCACCTCTTTCAACAAAACAATGAAGGTCGGTGCAAGCGTTGCCGTTGCACGCCGTGGCGGATGCTCGGCCACCTTTGACGAGCTGAATAAGTATTTTACCATAAGCGGTATGCCGGTTGCATCGGGTCAGTATTGGAACAGTGTTCACGGACGTGATATGGGTCAGGCCGCAGAGGATGAGGAGGGTATGCAGGGAATGCGAACCCTTGCTCGGAATATGGCTTTTTTGATGAAGAGCATCGCCCTCGGTAAAGAAAAATACGGCATCCCCGAAAAGGAACCCGCAAGACAGACCAATTTTATCAGATGAGTTTTAATAATAAAGGTTTGGATGTTTGAGGAAAGGAGCTCTTATGAATAACGAACTTACCGCACTTGATATAAAAAAGATGCAGGAGGAGCTTGATTACCGCAAGCTCACCCTTATGCCCGAGCAGATCGCCGAGGTTCAGCTTGCACGTTCCCACGGAGATTTGAGTGAAAATTTTGAGTATAAGGCCGCAAAGCAGGCCTTAAACCGCAACAAAAGCCGTATGAGATACCTTGAGAAGATGATTAAAACGGCACACATCATTGAGGATAAATCAAGCGATGATGAGGTTGGCCTTTACGATTATATCGAACTGAAATTCGACGACGGCGAAACCGAAAGGGTGCAGATAGTCACCACCGTGCGTTGCAATCCGCTTGAAAGCCGCATCAGCAAGGAGTCACCCTTGGGAGTGGCCGTGTTGGGCAAGAAAAAGGGCGATAAGGTTCATGTTACATCCGAGGACGGGCCGGGATATTTTGTTGAGATACTGTCTATCGAAAAGTCCGAGGATGACGGCTCGGCACCGCTCTTGTCATACTGACAAAAAAGGATGAAGCTAAAATGTTCAGAGGACTTTTGAGAAAAAAGCAACAATTGACCGATCAAGAGTGTGTAGAAATACTCAAAACCGAAACAAGAGGCGTTTTGTCGGTCAACGGGGATGACGGCTACCCTTACGGAATGCCGATGAACCATTTTTACGATGAAGCAGACGGTTGTATCTATTTCCATTGCGGTAAAATGGGACATAGGGTAGATGCGCTGAAAAAGAATGACAGGGTGTCTTTTTGCGTGTACGACCGTGGCTATCGCAACGAGGGTGAATGGGCCTTGAATGTGAAGAGCGTAATAGTTTTCGGTAAGATCGAAATGATCGACAATCCTGCCACCGTTGCCGATATCACCGCAAAGCTCAGCCGCAAATTTACAAATGATGAGGAATATATCCAAAAGGAAATTTCAAGCGCATTAAGCAGAACCCTGCTTTTGCGCCTGACACCAATCCACACCTGCGGCAAAAAAGTCAACGAAGCGTGAAAAATAAGAAATAACACAACCCACCGAACCGTTGGCTCGGTGGGTTTCAATTTAGTCAAAATAGCCCTTATACTCAATTTTGTATCGGCTGTTGGGGAACAGGTGGGCATATAGGTCGATGAAATAATCGTCGGTCATGCTGGCGATATAATCAACAACAATTTGGTTTGGCTCGGTTTCGGTGTAGGGCTGCTCACGGTTGTAGTGCGACTTGCCCACAAAATCCACGTGGTGAGTGAAAACAGGTGAGCTTAAATTGCCGTTTTTGAGGTCGTTTAGCAGTTTTTCATACAGCTCAAACAACATCGGCCGCACGGTGTTTTTCAAAACCTCCTCAACGGCCTCTTGGCGGTAGATCAGCTCATAATTATCGGCCTTGGCTTTTTTCAGCGCCTCAAAATGCTCGGCGTCCAGCTTGATATACGGTTTGCCGTAGCTGTTTTCAACGATGTTTACGATGAGGTTGTTGATAATTTCAGCATTGTAGCTGCCTATGGTGCCGCCCTCAAAATCACGGTTGTCAATCAGGTGAGCCTTTTCGGCATCCTGGCGGTCCTTGCCAAGGTAGGCAATGATGTCGGATATCCGCATAACACAGCCCTCAAGCGTTGCAGGGACTAATCTTTTGACCGCCTTTTTGTCAAGGTAACAGCCTTCTATCTGTCGGTCAAATTCACTGAAATCGCTCAACGGCTTGGGGTGATATTCGCAAAGCTCCATTTCGCCGTCGTGCGAGGCAATACCGTTCAAGGTCTGTAGAGAAATGTTGTATGGGAAAATGCCGTCAAGCACCCTTACCGAATGGATATTATGGCTGAAATGCCGCCCCGTATGCGCAAAATACATCTCGTCAAGATAGCTTTCGCCTGCATGACCAAACGGTGTGTGACCGATGTCGTGACCTAAAGCGATGGCTTCGATCAGTTCAAGATTCAGCCCCAACGCCTTGCCGATGGTTCGGGCAATGCGTGACACCAACTGCACGTGCAGACCACGGCGGGTTATGTCATCGTTTTTGTAAAACGAAAACACCTGCGTTTTATCGGCATAGCGGTTGTAATAAGGGCAATGGATTATCTTGTCAATATCCCTGATGAACGCCGTGCGCAACACGTTGGCCTTGTCACGGGTCATATCACGACGCAATACAGAATCCTGACAAAAAGCCACCTTTGGCACACATCCGTGTTCACGGTCATACTGTATCTGCTCGGCAACCTCGGCCGAAAGCCTTTCATACTTCAGCATCATATCACCTCTGAATAATTATACCACCCGGCGGCCAAAAATGCAATTCGATAATTGCGATAAACCGTTGATTTAACTTAGCAAAAATTCCTGATACATCCCAAAGAATTGTACTGCTTCAAAAGTCAAGACCTTTTTGCAAAACAATTTTGCCCCACTGCAGACAAAGAAAAAGGTATTGAGAAAAGGTGCGAAAAATGATATAATAATCTAACCGATAAATAAGAAGTTAATGGAGATACATTATGGGAGATATTCTGATAAAAATACTTGTTTGTTTCCTCGCAGGAGCAGGGGCAGGTATCGGCA
>JAZQCY010000164.1:0-12884 GCA_045546555.1 Acutalibacteraceae bacterium
GGTACGGCTTATCGCCACCCTTAATAAGGGCAAGGCGGGAATTATCGACCTTGTGGCGGGGCCCGGATTTAACCCTTTGGGTCTGCCGCTTTCGCAGATAGCCGTGCCCGAGAAAAGCATCATCATCGCCGTTGTGTCAAACGATGAGATGGAGATACCGAGAGGTAACACGGTCATAAGGCCGGGTGACCACATCACCGCCATTGCCGACGGCTCGGCAAGACGGGCGCTTAAAAAGATATTTATGGGTTAAGACCATTTCAGAAAGGAAAATCTATATGAGCCATATCAACACAAAATGTATTCAAGAGGGTTATGAGCCCAAAAGCGGCGAAGCAAGAGTTTTGCCGATATATCAGAGCACTACCTTTAAGTATGAGGATGCCAAAACCTTAGGCGATCTTTTCGATTTTAACGCTTCGGGTCACTTTTACACCCGTCTTTCCAACCCCACCGTTGAGGCGGTTGAAAAGAAGATAGCCGCTTTAGAGGGCGGTGTGGGAGCAATGCTCTGCTCCTCGGGTCAGGGTGCAACCACCGCCGCAATCCTTACCATCTGCTCGGCAGGTGACCACATTGTTTCATCCAACTCTATCTACGGCGGTTCGTTCAATCTTTTGAACATCACCCTCCGCAAATTAGGGATAGACACTACCTTTATCTCGCCCGATGCCACCGATGAGGAGATAAGAGCCGCCATCCGTCCCGAGACCAAGCTTTTGTTCGGTGAAAGCGTTGCCAACCCTGCTTTGACCGTGCTTGATATCGAAAGATGGGCCAAGATCGCTCACGAGAACGAGATTCCCCTGTTTGTTGACAACACCTTCCCCTCTCCCGTAAACTGCCGTCCGTTTGAGTGGGGCGCCGATATCATTATTCACTCGACCTCCAAGTACCTTGACGGTCACGCAATGGCCTTGGGCGGCTGTGTAGTTGATTCGGGTAAGTTTGATTGGACCGCTTCCAAAAAGTTTGAAAAATTCTGCGCACCCGATGAGTCGTACCACGGCTTGGTTTATCCTGAGAAATTCGGTGCCGCCGCATTTATTGCCAAGGCAAGGGCTCAGATGATGCGTGATATGGGTATGATGATGTCTCCGATGAACGCATTTTTGCTGAATGTCGGTATCGAGACACTCCATTTGAGAATGAGAGAGCATTGCGCCAACGCACAGAAGGTTGCAGAATACTTGGCTAAGAACGACAAGATCGCTTGGGTAAACTTCCCCGGTCTTGAGGATAATAAGTACAATGCGCTTGCTAAGAAATATATGCCTCAGGGCACCTGCGGTGTTATTTCGTTTGGCATTAAGGGTGGCCGAGAGGCTGCAGGCAAGTTTATGGAGAGCGTTAAGCTTGCCGCACCGGTCATCCACGTTGCCGATGCCAGAACCTGCATTCTGCATCCCGCTTCGACCACCCACCGTCAGCTTTCGGACGAACAGCTTATTGAGTGCGGTGTAACCCCCGACCTTATCAGAATGTCGGTCGGTATTGAGTATGTTGACGATATTATCGAGGATATCGAGCAGGCGTTGAACAAATGCTTCTGATTGCCAAAATCTATACTTTTAAAGGACGGTGATACCTACGGTAGACCTTCACACACATATTTTGCCCGGTCTTGATGACGGTGCGGAAAACTTTAAAGAATCTATGCAGATGCTTAAAATAGCGGTGCGCAACGGTACCACCGATCTGGTACTCACGCCCCACTACCTTGCCAAGGATATGCGTTCCAAAAATTGTCGCAAGGAAGAAATAATTGAGGCTTTTGAGGCCTTTAAGGCCGCAGTTGCCGAACGGCTGCCCGAGATAAACCTTTACCTCGGCGCCGAGATGTTTGCCGTTTCAAACATTGAGGATGTTATTGAAGACGATCAAATGATAACCATAAACAACACAAAATACTGTCTTGTTGAGTTTGGCTTTAACGACTATTTGTCGAGGGCGGTCGATGTGACCAAGGCTTTGACACAGGCGGGTTACATTCCGATAGTTGCCCACCCCGAGCGATATTCCTTCATACAGCACAATCCCCGCAGTATTATCGACCTGCTTGAAAAGGGCGCTGTGCTTCAGCTCAATACCTCAAGCCTTGCCGGGCATAACGGCTCACTTGCGCAGGATGTTGCAATATCGTTTTTGGAAAATCATCTTGCCGCAGTTATTTCAAGTGACTGTCACAGCACCTATCAAAGGGATCCCGATCTTTCGGAGGCCTATGCCTTTGTATCGTCAAGCTTTTCTTACGGATACGCCGAAGATCTTTTCTACACAAATCCTCTTGCCATTGTTAAAGGCCGAAGGATCTAAAACAAACAAGGGAGAACAGAATATGAGATTACTCAAAATCGCAGCGTTGATAATTTGCGTTGCAGTATTAGCCACATCAGCGGTGCTGTATGTCACATCCCGCGGAGAAACCGTTGCCCCCGAGCTGAGCTGCTCAGCCAAAACCATTGAAGGCTCTGTTAACATGACCGACGAGGAGCTTTTGGCTTATGTTACGGCTCATGATGAACAGGACGGTGACCTGACCGATAAGATAAAGGTTATCCGCAAAAAGTATTTTATCGATGATAAGAACACCACTATCGTCACCTTCTCGGTCTGCGACAGTGATAACAACGTCACCTCTATTCAGTGCCAGCTGGTGTTCACTGATTATCATTCGCCGAGATTAAAGCTTAATAATGACCTTATCCTCCCCGGCGGTTACAAATATGCCTTGGAACGCTACGTTACGGCTTATGACATCATCGACGGTGATCTTTCGCAGTACTTAAAGCTGATTTCGAGCGAGATCACCAACACCGAGGGCGTTTATCCCGTCAATATCAAGGTTTCCAACAGTATGGCCGATACAGCCGAGATGACGGTGAACGCTATTGTGACCGACAAGGATTATTTCAGCGTCAAGGTACATCTCAGCGATTATATAACCTATCAAAAGGTCAATGCCGAGATCGATTACAACTCGTTTATCAAGAGCATTTACAACACAACCTCTGAAAAGTATGACAACGATGACATCGTTCTTGATACCTCGGCGGTTGATATGACCAAGCCCGGTATTTATGAGGCATACTACAAAATCCCCAAGAATGACGGAACCGAGGACCTTGTTACAATGACCCGTCTGTTTGTGGTTGTGGAGGAATGATGATATGAGAAAATTTGACCTTCAAAGAATAAATCTTTATACCATCCTCCGTGACTATCTGGTGAATTTTTGGATAGTTGTCCTTGTGGCTGTTACCGCCTTTATCGGCAGCTTCAGCTATTATACCTACGTCCACAAGCACAGCTATGTCAGCACCATGACCGTTTCGATAAACCTCAGCGGCTACACCACCAATGCAACTGCATTGTCGTTGGCAAGAACCGTTTTGATTGCCGAAACGCTTGACGACGTTTTCCAGAGCGCTGCCGTAAGGGACGTTGTTAAAAAGGATCTTGGCGGCGAGATAACCGGAACTATTTCAGCCCGTCAGCTGTCCGAGACCAACCTTGTTATGATCTCGGTCATCGACGAAAGCCCCGAAAAGGCCTATAACACCCTGGTTTCGGTCTATGAAAATTATGACAAGGTAACCAACCTTGTTTTCAGCAACGTTATCATCCGAACGGTTGCCAACCCGAACATGCCGACAAAACCCTACGGTGCTCTGTCGACCAAAATGTTAGGCTTTATCAGCGCCGTTTTGGCAGGCTTTATCATTTCGGTATTGATCGTGGTCATATCCTATATGCGTGACACGGTCAAAAGCGTTTCGGATGTTGAGCGTGAGCTTGACACACGTCTTTTCGGAACGGTATATAGGGTCAAGAAGCTCAGTAAAAAGCTTCCAAACCACAAGCGCCGTCTGATAGTCACCAACCCGCTTGTCGGATTTGACTTTGCCAACAGCTTCCGCAAGATGGCGGTTAAGATGGAAAGCCTGCGCCGCACAAAGGGTCACAACGTATTTATGGTGACCAGCGTTACCGAAAACGAGGGCAAGACCAGTGTTGCCGTCAACCTTGCGGTAACACTGCAGCAAAACGGCTCGAGAGTGTTGCTTATTGACTGCGACTTTAAGAACCCCTCGGTCAGACGCTTCTTTGACAATGTTCCCCGCCCCGAAAACTCCGATTTCCATCAGTTTATCATAAACGGCGGCGACATCACCCACTTTATCAAGCACGATCCCGACACGGGACTTTATCTTGCCGATAACGTGGAGGTCTGCACCAACTCGGCCGAGATTTTGAGCGGTCAGCGCTTTGCCGATATTATCAAGGCTCTCAAATCCCAGTTTGATTTCATTATCATTGATACTCCGCCCTGCGGAATCACGGTCGACCCCGAGATCGTATCAGGCATTGTTGATGCGGCAATCTTGACCGTCCGTCAGGACTTTGTAACAGTAACCGATATTAACGATCAGATTCAGAACCTCAATAAATGTTATCTTGCAGGCTGCGTTTTCAACGACGTTGCAACCTTTAAGCAGAAAATCGATAAATCATCCGAAAGTTATATCAACTACTATAACCGACAGAACGGATAAGAAAGGAGGTCCTACTATGAATAACGAACGAAATGACCACGGAAAAAGCTCATCGACCGAGGCAGAGATTCCCTTTTCTGCATTGGCGAGAAGGTTTTTTCACAGCTTTAAGAAATATTGGTGGATATCGGTCGTGTGCGGTATATTGCTTTTTGCAATATCCTTCACCTATTTTAAGCTTACCTTCCAGCCCCGTTACCGCTCGGAGGTGCGCTTTACCGTAACACCTTTGGTTGAAAGTGATGCGGCCAACGGCGCCAGCGTTTACAGCTTTAACTACAATTCGACCCTGGCCACGCAGATGGCCTCGACCTTCCCGTACATCATCAATTCCGGCATTATGTCGGATATCATTGCCAACGACCTTCGCCGTCCGTTTGACGGTGCCGTGTCGGCTTCGGCCGTTACCGATACCAACATTTTTGAGGTTTCGGTAACCTCGACCTCTGCGCAGGATGCTTACGATATTCTCAACTCGATAATCAAAAACTACCCCAAGGTTGCCGAATACGTTGTCGGTGATACCCACATGACGGTTATCGACGGTTCGGAGCCGTTTGTCGCAACCGAGCCTTATAACGACGGTGAATACTATAAGTACGTTGCACTTTTCGGCTTGGCAGGTATACTCATCGGTGTTGTCGTAATGATTATTGACATGAAGACCCGTCAGACCGTTATGACCAAGCGTGACATTGAAAGTCATTTCAACGGAAAATGTATCTGCGAGATTCCCGTTGTTAAAAGGAAGCGTACCAGCAAGGCCGGTACAATGCTTAAAATCGGCCCTTCACTTTCGGCTTTTTCCGAATCTCTGAGGGTTTTGAAGCAGCGTATTCGCAGTATTATGCGTTCTAAAAATGCTAAGGTCATCGGTATCACCAGCACCGGCTCCGAGGAAGGCAAGACCACCATTTGCTATAACCTTGCAAAATCACTTTCAAGCGGCGATGACAAGGTTCTGCTTATTGATATGGACCTTCACAAGCGTGGCATTCAGAACAACCTCAACCGCCGTCAGGAGGTTCCCAACACCGGTGTGACCGACGTTGCAAGCGGCAAGGTTGAGATCGGCGACGTTATCAACTCGGTTTCGGACACCTTTGACGTCCTTTTTGCAGGTGAGGAAAACATCAAATTCCGCAAGGCCTCCTTCAATGCGATTTTTGAATACGCCCGTGAGAATTATGACTATATTATCGTTGATATGCCGGTCTGCGATGTCGTTTCGGAAACCGTTTCGATTGCCGACCTTTGCGATCAGATACTGTTTGTCATCCGTGCCAACTCGGTATCGCCCGACCGCATCTACTCCTGCTTGAAGGACATTTCCTTCAGCGATGCCCATATTATGGGCTTTGTGCTTAACTTTGTTGAGCAGGGTGCAGGTGAAATGGGCGGTTACAAATACTACGGCCGCTACGGAAAGCGCCGCTACGGCTATGGCTACGGTTATAATTATGCCAACTACGGTTACAGCTACGGCTACACCCGAAATGTTGAGCAGAGTGACTCATCCGACGAATAACCTTAAACAAAACACCGCACCGACTATTTTGTCGGTGCGGTGTTTTTTTATTGCTTGTCAATATCGGTTGTGTCGGTTTCGTAATTGGAGTTGGCCTCATCAATTTCCTCTTGGGATATCGGTCTGAGCAACGACTCTTGTTTTTGACCTTGCGTCTTTCTTTGCGCTTTTTTTGCGTCACGCCATTTGTCTATCTTGGGTGCAATTTTTGGCACAAGAATGGTTATGCCTACAATGATCAGCATAAAGAAAAGCCACGTGACAATATATTTGAGATAGATTAACATTTCGGTTCACCTTAGCTCAAAAATTCGCAGACGGTATCGCAGAAGTCAACGGCATCGCTGACAGGCAGTCCTGCGATAAGCCGTGCCGAGGTGTGCAATACCTTTGCTATCTTTTCGGCCTTTTCCTTATCGTTTTCGTATGCTTCCTTGAGCACAGCAAAGACGGGATGCTCGGGGTTAAGCTCAAGCACCTTTTCTGCCGTAGGTTTAGGCTCATCGCCCGGCATCATAGCGAAATATTTTTCCATTTCAAGGGTGACATGACCCGTGGTTGAAAGGAACACGGGCTTGGACTTCAGCTTGTCGGAAACAACGCAGGAAACGATCTCGTCACCGATAGCGTTTTTAACAAAATCGCACAGCTCCTTGTTGGCCTCCTTTGCTTCCTCGGCCTTTTTCTTTTCATCGTCGGTTAGCAGTCCTGCATCCTCGGCATCGACCGATTTGAGATCCTTGCCGTCAAAATTGGCAATGGCCGACATAACAAACTCATCAACATCATCGGTGAGGTACAGCATCTCGTAGCCCTTGTCACGGCAAAGCTCGGTCTGCGGCAGGGCGGCAATTTTGTCAACCGAATCACCCACGGCATAATAGATGAACTTCTGGTCATCCTTCATTCGTGCAACGTAGTCCTTCAGGGTGGTCAGACCCTCGCCTTCGGAAGAATGGAACACCAAAAGATCCATAACGGCATCCTTATGCAAGCCGTAGTCGCTGACAACGCCGTACTTGACCTGAATGCCGAAATTGCGCCAGAACTCGGCGTATTTTTCGGGGTCGTTCTGTTGTAGCTTCAAAAGCTCGGACTTGATCTTTTTCTCGATATTTCCTGCAATGACCTTCAATTGACGGTCGTTCTGCAAAAGTTCACGGGAGATATTAAGGGAAAGATCCTCGGTATCGACAACGCCCTTGACAAAGCGGAAATGATCGGGCAAAAGCTGCTCACATTTGTCCATTATCAAAACGCCCGAGGAATAAAGCTGCAGGCCCTTTTCAAACTCCTTGGTAAAGTAGCCAAACGGCACCTTTGAGGGGACGAACAGCATTGCCTTGTAGGAAACAAGACCGTCGGCGTTGACACGGATGGTCATTAACGGATCGCTGAAATCCATAAACTTTTCCTTGTAATAGGCGGCGCATTCCTCGTCTGAGACCTCAGATTTAGAGCGTTGCCAAATAGGCACCATACTGTTAAGGGTCTCGATCTCACGCACCTTTTCGTACTTGGCCTCTTCCCCCTCGGCGGCCACGTTTTTGGTTTTTTCGGTTTCCATTTTAATGGGGTAACGGATGTAATCGGAGTAACGGCCGACAAGCTCCGTGATGGTATACTGTTCAAGGTACTGCGAATATTTTTCCTCATCAGAGTCGGGCTTGATGTGCATAATTATGTCGGTACCGACCGTTGCTTTCTCACATTCCTCAACGGTGTAGCCGTCACAGCCCTCGCTCGTCCATTTGAGCGCAACCTCGGAATCGTACTTTTTGGTGATAACGGTGACCTTATCGGCAACCATAAACGCCGAATAGAAGCCCACACCGAACTGACCGATTATATCGGCACCGTCGGCGTTGTCGCTTTCGGCCATTTCCTTTTTAAAGGCCAAGGAACCGCTTTTGGCAATGGTGCCGAGATTTTCCTCGAGCTCCTTTTCGTTCATTCCCACACCGTTATCCGACACGGTGAGGGTACGGTTTTCCTTGTCAACGGCAATAAAGATGCCAAGCTCGGAACACTTCTGACGTGCGGCCTCATCGGTCAGCGAAATATAGTGAAGCTTGTCCACGGCATCGCTGGCGTTGGAGATTATCTCACGCAGAAAAATGTCCTTATTGGTGTAGATCGAATTGATCATGAGATCGAGCAGTCGTTTGGATTCTGCTTTAAAACTTTTCTTTCTCATTTTTTAAAACCTCTTTTTTGAAGATAATTTAATTACAATTTATTACAATACCTCTCGGTAGTATAAACCACGTGTAAATTCCGTGTCGGCGGCCGCTTCGGCTTTGCAGGCGGCAAGCACCTCACGGCACCGTTCCTTCGGCTCGTCGGTGAAATAAAGCAGCTCAAAATCAAGGTTTTTAAGCTCACCCTTGCGGTCAAACATCCAAACCGGTCTTGAGTTCAGCATTTCGGAAAACTCACCACGGCACATCACGGGGAAGGTCACACCTTTTCGGTCGGTCAACTCACACCGTCCGCCGCATTTGGCACAGCCGTCACCGTTCTTGCCGGGACAGTTGCGGAAAAGCATCAGCGGAAGCCTTCCGTAGGTGATGATTCCCGTAGGGATTTTTCCATTTAAATGGAAAATATCGGTTACCGACATTTCAAAAGACAGCACAGCGCCCAAAGCGCCCATATCCCCTGCCGCTGCAACGCTTTCGGAGTTAAAAATGTTCATTCCAAAGCCTGCCAACGGTATAAGCCCCGCTTTTTTAGCCAACGTAAAGGCGGCAAGATTGCCGCAAACGGCGGCTTTTACGCCGTTTTGTTTGGCCGCTTCAAGGTCACGTAAAACAAGGTCGGCGGTATGCAAAATCCCACGTGGTATGTCGGCAATAAGCTCGACTACCTCGGGTAAGCTGACCTTGGAAAAGTCGGCTTCGGCAGGCAAGATCACCGCCGAAACACCTGCAAGGTCATCGGGTATCTGCCCTATATCACGGAACTGTGCCACCGTTTTTATAGGCCTTGCGGTGGTGGTTGTCCTTGTCGAAGCGTATTCGTCAACAGTATTATCGGCCGCCCTTTCACCGCCGTAGTAAGCCCTCTTTTCGGTCAAGCGTTCAAAGGCAACACGGCGCAGCTCGGACAACTCCGAGGCGGCTACCGCCAGCCCATCGTCGATATCAAAATCAATTTTTTCGAAATAATAAGGTGTTCCGCCCGTTTTGTTGAGCTTTGAGGCAATATAGTCCCCGTCGGCAGGACGGTTTAAGGCAGGCTCGGGCGCGCTTCCAAAAACGTTTACCGCATTGCCGTCACGGTCACAGACGGTCAGCGACAGCTCTTTGTCCTTTTTGACCGAAACGACCCCACAAAGCGGCACTCTTTGGTACTCACGGCGGTATATCTCGTGCGCCTGATTTATCATTTTGGCCGACATCTGCGCATCAGTATCGGTACGGATGCCGAACATATCCCGACCCAATTTATTGTTATAATACCCGTCGGTGTGGCCGCTTCGTGAGAAAATTCCCGACAAAAGCTCCTCGGTTTCGGGGGTTATGGGGCGCCCATCGGCCGCTGCTCTCACCGCTGACACGGCCGCCGCAACATACTCAGGGCGCTTCATCCTTCCCTCAATCTTAAACGAGGTCACGCCCATCTCGGCCATTTCGGCAATATGGGAAATATAGCTCATATCTTTAAGGCTTAAATCGTGTCCCGTGCCGTTTTTGGCCGAAAACGCAAGACGGCACGGCTGAGCACAAAGCCCACGGTTGCCGCTTCGTCCGCCCAAAACACTGCTTAAATAGCATTGACCCGACAGGCACATACACAATGCGCCATGGACAAAGGCCTCGACCTCCATCCCAAGCCTTTTGGCCTCCTGACAGAGTTCAAAAAGCGATTTTTTGTCCATTTCACGTGCAACGACCACACGCTCAAAGCCCATTTCCTTCAACGGTGCCAAGGCTTCGGCCGAATGCACCGACATTTGGGTGGAGGCGTGTATCGGCATATTGGGCAGATGCCGTCTTATCAGCCTGATAAGTCCGATATCCTGCACGATAAGTGCATCAATGCCTGCCTCGGCGGCCAATTTTGCGGCACAAAGAGCAGCCGACAGTTCGCTGTCGGCTGTAAGTGTGTTAAGGGTCAGATAAGTCTTAACTCCTCTGACCCTTGCGTATTCTGCGGCGTACCGCATATCTTCGGTTGTGAAATTTTTTGCGTTGCGGCGTGCGTTAAAATTGCCCCAGCCGAAATACACGGCATCGGCACCCGAACGCACGGCGGCCTCAAAGCTGTCAAGGCTTCCCGCAGGGGCTAAGACTTCGATCATAATGCGCTTTTATCAAGTCTTAACTGACGGTTCTCGCGGTTTAAACGCTCGATCTCACGGCGTGCACCGTCGATCTCCATTCTTGCACACGCAAGCTCCTCCGAAACACGCTTGAACTCGGCCTTGGCCTCCTCCGATGCGGTGGTTGCCTTCTTGGCATTGTCGCAATACTCCAAAGCCGCAAGGATGGCCACCATTGCGGTTGACAGATAAGGGTTACTGCGAGCAAGCGTATCCAGCTTCATATTCAGTTCATCGCCGATTTTGCGGACATAGGTCTCCTCATCCTCGGACGAAATGATGTAGTCGATACCGCCAACGGTAATTCTGATCTTGTTTGCCATAATCCACCTCAAAATGCAAAACTGCATAAGTTTATATTATTCCAAGTCTATTTTACACCATACCGCCGAAAAGATAAAGACATTTTGTTAAATTTTTTGACGAATTTTAAAAATTTATGCGGTTTTTCGTCAAAGTATTACTGTAATACCCTCAGGCATATCAATATCGGTGACAATGTCGAAGCCATTTAAGCGCTCGACCTTCAAGGAAACCTCGCCTAAAGGTGTGGGGAATTTGCCCTTGGCCCACTCCAGACCGCCAAGGTGAGGCTCTATGCGGATGGTGGTACAGCCCTCGTCTACGATACTGATACCAAGCACGTGCTCAAACAGGTACGGCACGGGACCTGCCGACCAGCCGTGGCAGAAGCTGTGACGGAAGCCCTTGTAGCAATAGTTGCCAAAATCACCGTGGATATCACGCTGACCGTCTTTGGGTTCGGTCGAAACGGTGGAGGAATTTTCACTCCACTCACTGTCATAGTCCTCGAAGAAGGAGGTTGCACCCTTTTCGAGCATTTCGCCGTAGTACGACTTCATAAGCTTTAAAGCCGATTCGTAGCGGTCTGCCTTGGCCAGAGCCGCAAGCAGATGATAACCCATAAAGGTTGAGAAGCCTTTTATACCGCCGTTTTCGATAATATCGGCGGCAGTATTGGGGTCGATATCTCCTGCAAGGCTCTGCACGGCAACGATCTGCTTGACATCTCCGCCATCCATGGGGAGACTGTTAAGGCGGTCGATGCACTGCTCGGCAAGCTGAGCCGTTTCGGGCAGGTTGAGCTTGTTTAACAGCTCAATTCCTGCGTTGAGTGTCATTTTGAGTAGTCCTTTGATGGCCGCAGGAGTCTTGGGGTTGTCACGGGTCGGCCAATCGAGGAAATAGAACGGGAAGGTCATCTTGCCTTCGTCGGTAACATTGTCACAAAACTGCTTGATAAGACCGTCAAGGTAGTCCTTTTGCTTGTTAAGGTACTCAAGATTGCCGGTTGCCTTGAACCAATCGTGCAAAATGAGCACCCACCACATCGAATAGGTCGGGAAGGTGTTCATCCACTTGGGCAACGGAGTCTGGTCACGCACAAAATCAAGGCTTTGCTCAACCAGCTCCACCCTGCCGAACAGGTCTCTGACCGTCATAGTCTCGATCATCATATCGCCGATCCACACAAGACGGTCACGCTTGATGCCGTCCCACACCATATTCTGCAAGCAAAGGTGCACGGTGTAAGCGGCGGTGTCAAAGATCTTGTTGATCTCGGGGTCGCTGCACTCAAAGCCACCCTTATACTCAAGATCGTGATAAACAAACACGGCAAGTGCCGATTTAAGGCGCAATTTGGCGTTTTTGGTCATAAGCTCTATCTTGACAAACCTAAAGCCGGTCTGACCCCACTCGGTATCACTGTAGCACGGTATCGGAACGGTGAACTGACGGGTAGAGTGATCGTTGGTGGAGGTGTCCTGCCCCACCACCGACTCGACCTCACTCAAGGATTCACCAAAGGTGATGCGCACCTCGGGGTACGGCACCTCCTTAGGGAAATTGGCCACAAGCAGACGGATGCCGCCATGCATTTCACAGCCAAAATCCAACACGACCGATGCCGTTTCGGTCTCGGTGCTGACAAGCTCGGTAACACAAGGCTCCGAAAGGCCTATCTGCAACGGCTTTTTGATAAGTAAATTGTCGAGGTCATTGACGATTCCCGAAGCCTTTACCACAGCCTTGGGCAGTAAAAACTTACGCTTACGGGTGTCCTCTCCAACAAAATCCAATGTGTTAATAAAACTCATTTTCCATCCCTCCGATGGTGTTGATTTTCTTTGATTTTACCATAAATATCTGAATAAGTCAACACGCAACGTGATGTTGCTCCACTTCGCCACTGTCGTTTTACAGCGCCTTTAAGCACAAGACCTGCCCACGGAGCACTCCGCAAGCAGGTCTTTTGGTAGGTATTCGATTTACTGATTTTCGGCGATGCTCTGGGCGGTATAAAGCTCGTAATAGCGGCCCTTTTTGGCTAAAAGCTCCTCGTGGGTGCCGCATTCGGCAATTCCGCCGTCGGCAATGAACATTATGCAGTCACAATGCTGAATGGTGGAAAGTCGGTGGGCAACTATGAAGCTGGTTCGTCCCTCCATCA
>JAZQCY010000165.1:0-10443 GCA_045546555.1 Acutalibacteraceae bacterium
TGACGATGAGGAGATCATCAAGGTTCACGTTCATACCGACCATCCCGGTAACGCCTTTGAAAAGGGTCTTACCTTCGGTCAGCTTATCAATATGAAGGTCGAGAATATGCGTGACCAGCACGAGCGTGCCAAGCATGAGGCCAAGAATGAAACTGCACCCGCAAAGGCTGAGCCCGAGAAGGCCGAGCCGGTTGCAATCGAGAAGGACTTTGGCTTTGTTGCTGTTGCCGCAGGTGACGGCCTGCAGGCGTTGTTCACCGACCTCGGTGCCGACCAAATCGTTTCGGGCGGTCAGACCATGAACCCCAGCACCGACGATATACTTTACGCCATCGAGCAGACCCCTGCTTCGACCGTATTTGTATTGCCCAATAACAAGAACATCATTATGGCCGCCGAGCAGACTGTGCGCTTGAGCACCCGTAAGGTAGTAGTGCTTCCTACACGCACCATTCCGCAGGGTATCACCGCAATGCTCAACTTTGATCCCGATGCAGATGCTGACACCAACACAGAGGCAATGCAGGCCGCTTACGCAAATGTTCAGACCGGTCAGGTTACCTTTGCCGCAAGGGATTCCGACTATGACGGACATCAGATCAAGAAGGGCGAGCTGTTGGCCTTGGCTAACGGCAAGGTTTCCTTTACCGAAACCGACCTTGAAAAGTGCGTAATTCAGTTGACCCGTGACATCAGCACCGATTCCTCGGCATTTGTCACACTCATCCACGGTGAGGACGTCAGCGAAGAGGATGCTGAACGCATCAGCGGCGCACTTCAGGAGGCTCTCGGCTCGGATGTTGAGGTCACCCTTGTAAACGGCGGTCAGCCGGTATATTACTTTATCATTTCGGTAGAATAAAATGCGATCAGATGATAACATCAGATACATCAAAGGCGTCGGCGAAAAACGCGCTGAGCTGTTTCATCAGCTCGGCGTGGGGAGCGTCGGCGCTCTTTTGCGCCATTACCCCCGCGGATACATCGACCGCTCACATCCGTTAAAGCTTCGTGAGGCCCCGTTTGACCGTCCTTGTTGCATAAAAGCCAAGGTTTTCAGCGAGGTCAGAGAGATCTATGTCCGCCACAAAATGGTGATATACAAGTTCTTCGCCAACGACGGTGAGGAAAATGTTGAAATAACGCTTTATAACCAAAAGTACGTTGCTGAAAAGCTGGAATTCGGAAAGGAATTCCTCTTTTACGGCCTTGTTAATCGCACCCTTTTTTCGTGCGAGATGTCGGCTCCCGAAATATATGACGTTTCGGAGCAGAATGTCTCCCCCGTTTATCCGCAAACCGCAGGACTTAATTCAAAGGCTATTTCAAAGGTGATAAAAACCGTGCTGGAGCAGTATGTACCGCTTGACCCGTTGCCCGAAGCATTGCGTCAAAAATACGGCTTGGTCTCGCTTAAAGAGGCACTTTTCGGCATACACTTCCCCACCTCTATGAAGCAGTTGGAAAATGCACGCCGCAGACTTGTTTTTGAAGAGCTGTTCTTTTTGCAGACGGGTATTTTGTTCCAGAAAAGCAGTCGAAGCAGCTACACTCCCGTCAGAATAACCGACCGTGCACTGCAAGAGTTCAAATCTCTTCTGCCCTTCAATTTGACCGAGGCACAAACTTCGGCCGTGAATGAGTGCTTAAAGGATATGAACTCGGGTCGGCCTATGAGCCGTCTTGTGCAGGGTGACGTTGGCTCGGGCAAAACTGCGGTGGCGGCGGCTTTGGCCTTTTGCGCCGCAAGGGACGGCTGGCAGACCGTTATTATGGCACCCACCGAGGTGCTGGCCGGTCAGCATTTCAAGACGTTCCAAAATCTGCTTCAAAACAGCGGTATAAAGGCCGTTTTGCTGACAGGCTCTGTAACCAAGGCCAACAAAGCACGCATTAAAGAGGCTGTTTTAAACGGCGAATACGATATAGTTATCGGCACCCACGCAGTTTTGCAGGAGGACGTGCGCTTTAAAAAGCTCGGTCTTATCGTAACCGATGAGCAACACCGCTTTGGTGTTGAGCAACGCACAAGCCTTACGTCCAAGGGCAACGAGCCGCACATGCTGGTCATGTCGGCCACGCCTATCCCCCGCACTATGTCGCTGATATTCTACGGCGATCTTGATATCAGCATCATCGGCACCCTGCCAAAAGGCCGTCAGCCGATCAAGACATATCTTATTGATTCGAGCATCCGCAAGCGCTCATATAACTACATCCGTGACCACCTTGACCAAGGTCGGCAAGGCTATATAGTCTGCCCGATGGTTGAGGAAAGCGAGACTACCGACCTTGCCTCGGCCGTGAAATACTACGAGGACATTAAGGAAAACGATTTCAAAGGTTACTCGGTCGGTCTTCTGCACGGCAAAATGAAGTCCAAGGAAAAGGACGCCGTTATGAAGGCCTTTGCCTCGGGCGAGATACAGTTGCTTGTGTCCACCACCGTTATCGAGGTCGGTATCGACGTGCCGAATGCCGTCATTATGCTGATCGAGAATGCCGAGCGGTTTGGACTCAGTCAGTTGCATCAGTTAAGAGGCCGTATCGGACGTGGCGAGCACGCTTCAACCTGCATTTTGCTTTCCGACCGCACCGGCAACGAAACCAAGCAACGATTAAAGTTTATGTGCAGTACCACCGACGGCTTTAAGGTTGCCGACGAGGATCTGCGCCTCAGAGGCCCGGGTGATTTTTTGGGCAAGCGTCAGCACGGTCTGCCCGAGCTGAAGATTGCCGATCTGTCGGAGGATATGGAGCTGTTCAGAGCCGCAGGCAATGCCGCCAAGGAGCTTTACAGCACCGACCCGCATTTAAGAAGACCCGAAAACGAATGCCTCCGCCAGGAGATCGCCACCCTCTTCAAAACCGCCAAAACGTATGGGTATAACTAAGATTTAACAAGTCAGCTTTTAACTTCAAAATTCAGAAGGCTCCCTTTACACAAGGGAGCCTCTCAAAAATTCAAGGAGATGTTTATGAGAGCGCCTTTTCAAGTTCTTGTTATTCCGTATAAAATAACCGATGGCAAACCACTTTACTGCGTTTTGCACCGTGCCGACCATGACGAATGGCAGTTTATTGCAGGCGGTGGTGAGGACGAAGAAACACCGTTGCAGGCCGCTATACGTGAGGCCGCAGAGGAAGGAAACATCACCTCCGATGATATGACCGAACTTAAAAGCCTGTCCTATGTGCCGGCCGATTGCATTGCGGCAGACCGAAGAGAGCATTGGGATAAGAATATAACCGAAATTCCCGAGCATTGCTTCGCTGTAGAATGGAATGCGGAAATCAAACTTTCACGTGAACACACTAAATTTGATTGGTTGAACTTTGAGGAAGCGTCCAAGGTGCTGAAATGGGAATCCAACCGCATGGCACTTTGTGAATTGAATGAATTTTTAACCGCCAAATAGCAAAACAGAGCAAGAAGTCTTGCTCTGTTTTTTTTACTTAATTCCTTGTTTTATTTATTTTCAAAATACTGCTTCAAGCTTAAAAGCATTTGCTTGTCATCCTCGCTGAAGGTGTCGGAAATGCTTTCCAAGCGTGCGATCTCTTCATTTATCAGTGCGTAGTCAAGCGGCTTGGGGGTCTTGCCCAAAAGCCTTATGAAATTGCCCGATTTTATCTTTTCCTTTGCTGTGTCCGATAAGCCAAGGCCTGCACAATTTTGGTACTTGCCCCAATCGAAGTCCTCGTTGCTGTCAAGGGCGGTCAGAACCAAGGTGTAAAGACTACTGTGGTAATTCGGCATTTCGGTGTCGTTTACATCGGTGCCAAAATACAGACGGTCGGCATACCTTTCAAAAAAGGCCTTGGCTTTGGTCTTGTCCTTGCTGAAATTCGGGTACATTTCCTTGCCGGGGGTCAGGTCAAAGCCTATGTTGGGGTACTTTTCAAACAAGGCCGCCGCCCTGTCGATATCGGCCGACAGAAAATAGAAATGCGCAAAAATGGCCTTTAAACTCGGATGCTTTGAAAGTATTTTCTCAACATCGGAGTAATAGTCCTCTTTTGAAAGGCACCCCGGTGCACCGTAAAACCTGCCATGGGTCAAGGCATACTCATCGACCGTGTTTATATCCCAGCTTTCCTCGGGGTCGGCAACGTGCAACAAAACGGGGATGCCGTTTTGCTCGGCATAGTCAAAGGCCGCATCAAACCGCTCGTCAGAAATACGGAGGTTGAGTGTTTTCTGCAAGCTCGGATGACTTTCAAGAATCTTCAAGCCCTCAAAGCCCATTGCCAAGCCCTTTTTGAGCTGTGTGAGGTAATCCTCGGCGGCCGACCCGTGAACAAACCCCACAAAAGCCGACGAATACGGTGACATCATATCCTTTAACTGCAACGCCAAAAGATTTTGCGTGTGGTAATATTTAGCCGACGGTGAAACGGGTATCGACAAAATGCAGTTGCGATCGATTCCGTTAGCATTTTTCAGCCGAGTATAATAATCAAAAAGCTGATCGGCATTCATATTTTTTCCGATGTGGTTATGAATATCGCAAAGCATAATTAACCCTCCAAAACACAAAAAGTAGGTTATACTATATTTATAGCATAACCCACTTAAAAAGTAAACATGATAAAATGCTTAAAATTAGCACATTACAGTCTTTTTCGGCAACCGTCTATGCGGATGTTCTCGCCCGAAATATAAGAAGCCTTGTCGCTTGCCAAAAAGCAGATGAGATCGGCATTCTCACGGTCGGTACCGGTTCTGCCGAGGAAGCAAAGATCACTCGGCACATGGTGATCGATATCGTGATCCTCCGAGGGGCTGACGCTTCCGGGTGACACGCAGTTGACACAGATACCCTTATCTGTAACCTCCTTGGCCAAAGCACTTGTGAAGTTGATAACGGCGGCCTTAGTGGCTGAATAATGCGCCATGTGGGATTTTCCGTAGCAGCCCGCAACCGATGAAACGTTGATTATTTTACCATAGCCATTGTCAAGCATATTGTTAATAAAAGCCTTGGTACAATAAACAACACCCATAACGTTTATGTCAAAATATCTTCTCCAGACCTCGGTGGGAGTCTCTACAAAGCTTGAAACGTGACGCCACAAAGCGGCATTGTTGACAAGAATATCAACCTTACCAAAAGCCTTTAAGCAATCATCCGCAACCTCGTTAACCCTTGCTTCATCGCTGACGTCGCAGGTATAAGCCTTCACCTTGACACCGTAAGCCTTGATCTCTTCCTCTACGCTTTTAAGACCGTTTTCGTCCACGTCGAGCAATGCAACGTCGGCGCCCTTTTCTGCCATCAGCAAAGCGGCTGCACGGCCGATACCGACTGCAGCACCCGTGATAACTGCAACTCTTCCTTTAAATTCCATAAGATCCGCTCCTTTCTTATACCTAAAGTATACATCTCTTAACTTTTTCTTTCAATTGCCGCAGTGATACTGTTTTTAGCTAAAAGAAAACTGTTTTTGGAAATTTTATCGAATTTTGAATAAAATGTTTGACTAATTTGTTACAAGGTGTTACGATATATTAGGGTGATGATATGAAGAACTTTATAATAAGCGAATTTAAAAATATGGTCAAGGTTAGTGACCCAAAGGGTCATCGACTTACCGTTAAAAGCCGTTATGCAAGCTGTTTTATCATAACCTATAAGGGTGCAGTGCAGTTCACCTTTGAAAACAAAACGCTTATTGCCGACCCAACCCATGCAATATTTATACCCAAGGGTGCGTCATACACAAACGAATGTCTTAAAGATGCCGAAAGCCTTGTTGTGAATTTTGAAACGGTGAACCCACACGAACCGTGTCTGCTCAATCCGATTGACGAAAAAACCGTTTTGAATATTATGAACAGCGTAAGCAAGCTTTTGCCCGAAGCCGATGCTGCAATCAATTGCAGGATTTTGAGCGAGCTTTATCTTTTGGCCTACAAGCTTTTTCACGTTGAGACCAAGCGCTCGGCCAAGCAAAGCATTGTTGACAGCGCCATGGCATATTTTAAGGCCAATTTCCAAAATCCCGAGCTTAAAATCAGCGATGCGGCAAAAAAGTGCAACGTCAGCTCGGTTTATCTGCGCAGAGTATTTTTTGATGTATTGGACAAGACTCCGTTTGAGGCTTTGACCGACGTCAGGATGTCGGCCGCACACACCCTCGTTCTCGAAAACCGTTCGGTTACCGAGATTGCGCTTGCGGTCGGGTATTCGGACATTTATCAGTTTAGCCGTGCTTACAAGCGCTACTTCGGCTTCTCCCCCACCCGTTCGGTCAATTGACCGTTCTGAAGGATGACGGGGAATGACCCGTTATGCGCTTGAACACGGTGCTGTAATAGTTTTGGTCACTGAAGCCGACCGCCAAGGCAGCCTCACGAACAGAACAGCCCTCGGCCATAAGCTCAGCGGCACGGCGCATTTTTTGGCGGTTGAAATACTCCATGACCCCAACGCCTGCGTAATATGAAAACGATTTTTGCAGATTGATGACGCTCATATTGCAAAGCGCCGCAAGCTCGCTGACCGTCAGCCTCTCCCCGATATGCTCGGACATCGTATTGACAATATCGAGATAGTTTCTCGCCCTTTGCGATACGTTGCTTTGTCCCTTTACAAGATGGGTTGCAAGGTCGATAAGCAACAGCTCCAACCGTTTTATGTAAACTAAATAATCTCTGCCGTCGGTCTTGATATCAGTGATAACAAGACCGCTTTTTATATTGTAGTTTTTAAAGGCAAGCTCGTGCAGGGTCTTTACTTCCGAAATATCGGGGATCTCGCAAACGTGGTTCTGGATATTTGGGATATTCTCCCCCGAAAAGGTGAACACGCTGACGCTTGTGGGTCGATTGCCCGTGACGGTGATGTTGTGAAACTGCATCGGATTGTGCAGAATTGCGTGGCCTGCCGTAAGCTCAAAGATCTCATTATCGGCGGCAACACTTATCGAGCCGTCGGTCACGCAGACCAGCTCCCAGAAGTCGTGCGATTCACCCTTAAAGCGGTAATCGGACTGGAACACCCACGAATAGGTTGTATAGACCTTGGTGATGTGTGGGTTGCCTTTAATTTCAAAGCCTAACATAGCACGCTCCTAAAGTATATAAAATCAAAGATTAAATATATAATATCATATATATCTTTGAATGTAAATACTGTAAAATCAATTTAAAGAACTTTTTTGGGAGGCTTTTTTATGAAACAGTTTACCGCAATCGTTATCGGTGCAGGATCACGTGGCTCACGCTATACCAACCTTATGGGTGACCAGCCCGATAAGTTCAAGGTAGTCGGCGTTGCCGAGCCTATTGATGACCGCCGTGACTACATAAAAAACAAGCACGGCGTAGCCGATGAGCATTGTTTTGACACTTGGGAAAAGATTTTGGACATTCCCAAATTTGCCGACATTGCCATCATCTCAACCATGGATCAGATGCATCTTGAGCCTTCTTTGAAGGCTTTGGAGCTTGGCTATGACCTTTTGTTGGAAAAGCCTGCCGCCCCCACACCCGAAGAGTGCGGTATGATTTACAAAAAGGCTAAGGAATGTGGCCGCAAGGTTATGGTTTGCCACGTGCTCCGCTTCTCACCCTTCTTTATGAAATTAAAGTGGATTATCGACAGCGGTCTTTTGGGCGATGTTTTCTCTATTGAGCATCTTGAGGCCGTTGGTCACGTTCATCAGAGCCACAGCTTTGTAAGAGGCAACTGGGGCAACACCGGCCGTGCCTCCTTTATGCTTTTGCAGAAGTGCTGTCACGACCTTGACATTCTGCAGTGGTTGCTTGGCAAGGAGTGCAAGCGTATTCAGTCGTTTGGCTCACGCAACCATTTCCGCATTGAAAACGCTCCCGAGGGCGCACCCGAGCGTTGCACCGACGGCTGTCCCCATGCCGATAAGTGCTACTACAACGCAGTAAGACTTTATTACGATGCCAAGACCAACGCTTGGTTCCGTGATGCCTGCGCACAGAAGCCCAACCCGACCGATGAGGAGGTTTGGCACGCACTTGAGACCACACAGTACGGCAAGTGCGTTTACAAATGCGATAATGACGTTGTTGACCATCAGACCGTCAATATGGAGTTTGAGGACGGCACCACCGTTACAATGACTATGTCGGCCTTCACCCGTGGCGGACGTAAGACCCACATTATGGGTACTAAGGGTGAATTGTTCTGCAATATGGACGCCCCTGCCGACAAGGCATTTGAGTTCTTCAGCTTTGATGCCCGTGCCACACGCTATCTTGACTCCGAGATCGCAACCGCAGGCGACAGCATCACAGGCGGACACGGCGGCGGCGATACGGGTATCATCAACGCACTTTACAGCTACCTTGCAGGCGAGCTTAAAGCGGAGGATGTCAGCGAGATCGGCATTTCCTGCCGCAACCACATGCTGGCCTTTGCCGCCGAGGATTCCCGCCTTTCCGGCACCGTCATTAGCCTTGATGATTATATAAGTAAGTATATGTGATATACCCTTAATATACCCATAATTACAAAGTCAAAGCCGTTTCGGGTTTCCGAAACGGCTTTGTTGTGTTATTTCTTTCTTGGATAAGGTTTCTTTTCATCGGTCAATTCGGCAAGATAATCCATACTTGTACCCAATGCTGTAGCTATTCGTCGACATTGCTCAAAGGTGTAATAGCGTTTACCGCTTTCAATTTTTGAGTAGTCACTTTGGTCAATACCCGTCAGCATCTGCATTTTGACCTGCGTGTATCCCTTTTCCAAGCGCAATTCCTTTAATCGACTCATAAAATCACCTCATCATTATTATGTCAAATTGACCTATTGACGTTAGGGTGAAATTGACCTATAATAAGCATAGGTGATACTATGAACAGTTTAATTTGCACATTCTTCGGACATAGGGATTGCAGTGAAGCGGTCACACAAGAATTATATACTGCTATAGAAAGAATTATAGTTGAAAATAACTGTAGATTGTTTTATGTGGGCAATCACGGTAATTTTGACAGTTTGGTTTCAAAGGTATTGTTTGAATTGCAAAGAAGATATGAAATAAAGGTATATGTTGTATTGGCTTATATGCCTAATAAAGAAGTGGCTTCTATACACCCGACTATATTACCCGATGGTATTGAAACAGTGCCAAAAAAGTATGCAATAATATACCGTAACAAATGGATGGTAGAAAAATCGGATATTGTTATTACTTGTGTAAAAAACAGTTTTGGTGGTGCTGCACAGTTTAAGGAGTATGCAACCAAGAAGAACAAATCAGTTATTGAGTTATATAAATAGTAAAAGCCGTTTCGGGTTTCCGAAACGGCTTTTGATTTTGTATTAAGCTTTAGAAATCCAGCTCGACCTCTTCCATGATCTCACGGAAGTCATCGCCACTGATCTTCTCGTCAACGAAAAGTCTCTGTGCGACCTTGTGGACCTTCTTCATATTCTTATTAAGAATATCCTTTGCCTTGCCGTACTGCGTCATAATGATGTCACGAACCTCATTGTCGATAACGGCGGCCATACTGTCGGAATAATTGGGGGTGGATGAGAAGTCACGACCCAAGAATACCTCATTATTGCCGGTGCCAAGCTTGACAAGACCGACCTTGGCGCTCATACCGAACTTGGTGACCATATTGTGAGCCAGCTCGGTTGCACGCTCGATATCGTTGGAAGCACCTGTGCAGATATCGTCCTGCGTCAGCTCCTCTGCGGCACGTCCACCAAGCAGCGAGCAGATATCCTCCTCCATCTTGGTCTTGGTGATGTGACCCTTATCCTGATCGGGCAGGTACATCGTAAAGCCTGCGGCCATTCCGCGGGGGATGATGGATATCTGATGAACGGGATCCTGCGTGGGCAGGAAGTAAGAAACAACGGCGTGACCTGCCTCGTGATACGAGGTGATCATCTTGTCCTTTTCCTTGATGACCCTCGACTTCTTCTCGGCGCCCATCATAACCTTGATGGTAGCCTCCTCGATGTCGGACTCGATAATTGCCTTGCGGTTAGCACGGGCTGCCAGCAAAGCGGCCTCATTGAGAAGGTTTTCAAGATCGGCACCCGTAAAGCCGGCTGTCGACTGTGCAATTGTCTTGAGGTTTACATCGGGGCCAAGCGGCTTTCCACGAGCATGGACCTTGAGTATCTCTTCTCTGCCCTTGACGTCGGGGTAGTTGACCATTATCTGACGGTCAAAACGGCCGGGACGGAGCAATGCCCTATCCAAAATGTCGGGACGGTTGGTTGCGGCAATGATGATAACACCCTCGTTGGCACCAAAGCCGTCCATCTCAACCAGCAACTGGTTGAGGGTCTGCTCACGCTCATCGTGACCGCCGCCAAGGCCTGCGCCTCTCTGACGGCCGACAGCATCGATCTCATCGATGAAGATGATGGCGGGAGAGTTTTTCTTGGCCTGATCGAAAAGGTCACGTACACGGGATGCACCGACACCGACGAACATTTC
>JAZQCY010000166.1:0-18088 GCA_045546555.1 Acutalibacteraceae bacterium
GTACACGTCAGTGTTACCGTAGGCTTTTTCCTTTTATACCTACAAAAATTCATCTGTTTCGGGTGCAAGGCAGTTTTGTAGGATGAAATTTGAATTAGATGCGAAGTTGAAAAATGCAGGAATACTGCCGTATTTCAAGGCTTTTCAACGAGCGGCGGCTCAAATTTCACCGAAAAACCGATTTCTCCCTGACTGAACGCTCCGTTTGCCATCCGTTTGGGTCGATCAGTTGGTCAGATAGTATTTCACAAGATACTGCAGTAACGTATCCCTATCTATCTTGCGGATAAGGTTACGTGCATTGTTGTGGGTGGTGATATATGTCGGGTCCTCCGACAGGATATATCCCACAATCTGATTAACGGGATTATAGCCCTTTTCTTTCAGTGCGTTATACACCACGAGCATTATTCTTCTGACTTCCTGCTCATTCTCGTTTCCGAGGCTGAAGGTAATGGTATTCTGATTGTTTCCCATGCTCATAATTACAGCACCTCTTTTTCTTTATATTTTAATTCTACAATATAGTTTCGGATTTTACAAGTAAAAAATGTGTGAATTTGTGAAAAGTTTTAAAGCTTTTCCAATCGGGCAAAGTTTGCCATCAGCTTTTTGGTGCCTTTCGTGTCAAAGGCGATCTCCAAAAGGGTGTCGTTGCCCATAGGCTTACTTGACAGAATCATGCCCTCACCGAAAGCCTTGTGCTTGACCCTTTGACCGACCGAATAGCTACCCTTTGAAGTGCTGGCTTGCGGCTTGGCCTTGGATTTTTCCCATAAGGTCTTTGCGGGCTGTTGAGGCTTTTTCGGCGGGAAGAACTCGTCAAAGCCCGAGGGCTCATCCTTATAGCTGCCGTAACCGTAGCCTCCCGAGCCGAACGACCCGAACTGCGAGCCGTTACCGCTTGAATAGCGGAAATCGGCACTGCCCATTCCGAAGGCCGACATACCGCTTCTGACCGCCTTTATATTGCAAAGCTCTGTGGGGATTTCCTCCAAAAAACGTGACGGCATATTGCGGCCGGTCTGACCGTAAAGCATACGGGTATAGGCATTGGAAATGTGCAGCTTTTTCTTGGCTCTTGTTATGGCAACGTAGGCGAGCCTGCGTTCCTCCTCAATGTCCTCCTCAGTGCCGTAGATCGACTGATTGCCGGGGAAGATACCCTCCTCAAGACCGACGAGATAGACGTTGTTGAACTCAAGACCCTTGGCCGAATGCACGGTCATAAGCACCACGGCATCGGCATCGGGGTCAAATTGGTCGATGTCGCTGATAAGTGCGACCTCCTCCAAAAATCCCGAAAGGCTGGGGTCATCGTGCTCCTGCTCATACTGCGCAATGCTTGAGGCCAATTCCTTAACGTTGTCAAGGCGGTCGGCGCCCTCCTGACCTTCTTTAATCAAGCCATCAACATAACCCGATTTGTCAAGCATCTCCTCAAACAGCTCGACCAGACCGACCTTGCCGACCATCTCGGTCAAGCCTTCGATCATAGCACAAAATTCCTTGAGCTTTTTGGCGGCACGCTGTAAGGGCGGAAATTCATCGGCGGTGTTGAACACCTCAAAAAGGGTCAAGCCCGTTTGATCGGATATCTCTATTGCCCTTGCTACGGTGGTGTCACCGATGCCACGCTTGGGCTCGTTTATGATACGGGTCAAGCGCACACGGTCTCCGTGGTTGGCTATTACGTTAAGATAGGCAATGACGTCCTTTATCTCTTTGCGGTCATAGAACCTGTGACCGCCGACCACACGGTACGGCACGCCCGAGCGTGCCAGCACATTTTCAATGGCGTTGGACTGTGCGTTCATTCGGTACAAAACGGCATTGTCGGAGTATTTTCCACCTGCCGCAACCGAGTTTAGTATCTGATCGACCACGTGCGAAGCCTCACCCTGCTCGTCGGGTGCGGTATAGACCTCTATCTTCTCACCGCCATCGGCGGCAGTCCAAAGATTTTTGCCCTTACGTGCCTTATTGTTGGCAATGACGGCATTTGCGGCATCGAGTATTATCGAGGTCGAACGGTAATTCTGCTCAAGACGGATGACGGTCGCATCGTGATAGGTGTCCTCAAAGCTTAAAATGTTCTCAATGGTGGCACCTCTAAAGCGGTAGATGCTCTGATCGTCATCACCCACAACACAGATGTTGCGGCTCTTTTGGGCAAGCAGGCTTACCAGCTCATACTGTGCGTGGTTGGTATCCTGATACTCGTCGACCATTATGTATCGGAATCGGCGGTGGTAAAAATCCAACGCCTCTTTTGATTCCTTAAAAAGCTTTACGGTGTTGACGATCATATCGTCAAAGTCCATCGCATCGGCCTCTTTGAGCGCCTTTTGGTAGTACATATAGGCCTTGCCGATCTTGGCAAGACGGATGTCCCCCGTGTTTTCCTGAATATACTGCTCGGGGGTGATGAGCATATCCTTGGCGTTGGAAATGGCATTAAGGGTCGACTTTATCGGTATCATTTTTTCATCAAGACCGATGTTTTTGTAGACCTCCTTCATCACACGCTTGGAGTCGTCGGTGTCATAAATGGTAAAGTGCGACGAATAGCCGATATGGTCGCCGAAACGGCGCAAAATTCGGCCGCAGACCGAGTGGAACGTGCCTGCCCAGATGTCAAGCCCGTCATCACCAAGCATTGTGGAAATACGCTCTTTGAGTTCACCTGCGGCCTTGTTGGTAAAGGTTATGGCCAATATTTCCCAAGGGCGTGCGGCATCGACCGAGAAAATTCCGCCGTTTTCGTGGTCGTCCAAAGCCGCCATCTGCTCAATTTGAGGGAAGGTCTCCTCATTCACAAAGGGCGGAACGTAATCGGAATTAAAGGCATCGCCGAACTTGACAAGCGAGGCAATACGGTTGACCAAAACGGTGGACTTTCCGCTTCCTGCGCCGGCCAAAATAAGCACGGGCCCTTTGGCGGTGACCACACCTTTAAACTGCATATTATTCATACGGCTGAAGTATTTTTTTATAACCTCACGCCGTAAGGTTATAAACCGAGTATTTATGTCAGACATTTTAAAACTCCATAAAGTTGATAGGTGAGTTAATTATACTATAATGTTCAATTCTTTTCAACCGAAAAGACAAGATTTAAGGAATATTTGTTTGAGCGTGTCGCCGTCACGGCAAAAGACCTTCGGAGAACTGCTTGGGCGTTTGGCCACACTGCTTTTTGAACACACGGCAAAAGTAGGCAGGGTCTTGGAATCCGACCGCAAAGGCCACCTCCGAAACCGACATCGAACCGTCTCGCAACAGCTTTTTGGCGTATTCCATCTGCGCATTTGTGCGAAACTCCACGGGGCTGACCCCTGCGTACTCTTTAAAAAGCCGTCGGAAGGTCGATTCACTGACGTGGCACATTTCGGCAATTTCGGCAATCGGGCGATCAGACCCCGTTTCGGTCTCAAGATGGGCAATGCCCTTGGCGATACTGCCAAACTGATGTTTTTTGAGGTCTCTTCGGCGCTCACGGCGGCTGTATTCGGTAAGCAATCGGAAAACAACGGCCTTCGTTGCCGAGGGCGATACCACCGCCGCCGTAAAGACCGCCACCGCTTCAAAAAACAGCTCGGCTCTCAATGGGTCGTGCTCCTGCCCCAAAACGGTTATTCCGTCGGCCGCCGCAAAATGCTCCCCGTTGGGAGCGCACAGCGAAAATTCTATCAAAACGCAGGCGCAAGTGTCGGCAACACGGTCAAAGAATCGGGTCTCATACACCGCACCCTCGGGGATATAGACCACCGAGCCGTTTTCGACCTCAAGAATACGTCCGTCGGGCAGGGTGTACTCGGCCGAGCAACCGCCAAAATACAAGAAACAGCTTGTGGGTCGTGGCTTTGCCATTTTAAAAACGCTGTTTTCCTTCCAATTTTGCCGCATGGCAAAAAGGCTTGATATGTTGTAATCGGTTTCATAAAGCTCATAAAAAGGTATTGTTTTCATTTTTTCACCGCTTTATATTTATTTGATTGGGTCAAATTGAACTAAAACTGCGAGTCAGGTCACAAAATGCGATATGGACTGTGTGCAAAAGAGCAAGTATAATAGAGTCAGAAGCTTCTGAATAAAACGAAAGGAACAAATTTATGAATACGGTATTATCCAACAATTTGAAAAGATTAAGACAACAGAAAAAGCTGACCCAGGAGCAGGTAGCGGAAGTTTTGAGGGTAAGCTCACACACGGTCTCAAGATGGGAGTGCAACACCACCCTGCCCGATGTCATACAGCTTCCCGAAATAGCAAGACTTTATTGTGTCACCATTGACGACCTGTTCAAGGAGTCTTCGGTTGCATACGAAAATTTGGCACAGCGCTTGGCTACAAGCTTTGAGTTTTCCCGAGACCCCGAGGATTTTATCCGTGCGGATCTTGAGTTCAAAAAGCTCATTAAAAACGGAGAGATGACACCCAACGATATGCGAACCTACGGTATAATACATCAATTTATGATGAATTATTGCAAAGACAAAGCCTTTCTTTGGTATGATAAGGTTTTAAAGCAAGACAGTAAGCAGGACGAATTGGTGTATCAAAAAACACGTGCTCAAAAAATGACGTTGCTTGCTCAATTGGGGAGAGCCAATGAAAGCATCGCACAACAGCAGACAATGGTCGAAAAAGATGAAACAAATCCCAACGAGTGGTGTTTGTTGGTTGCAGCCTATATGTATGCCGGACGTTACAAGGAGGCATACGATTGGTTTTTGAAGGCTGTCACCAAGTTCCCCAACGAATGGGAACTATATATCCGAGGCGGAGATATCTGCAAACAGCTCAAAAGATATGACGAAGCCTTTACGCTTTGGGATAAAGCCGAAGCCCTCGGTACGAAATACTTGGACGGGAAATATTCAAAAGCCTTTTACTATGAGGAAGTGTACGAATATGAGAAAGCGTACGATGTTTGGTGCGAAATAATTGAAGAACTCAAAAAAGGCGGATTTGAGATTGAGGCCGAAGCCGAAGAAAAAAGAGCCAAAGCCTGCCTTGAAAAAATGCATAAATGATCGTAGGGAAGGCATTTATGCCTTCCGCAAATCCGACCCACACCATATCATCAAGTTGTCGTGTAGGGGAGCACCTATGTGTGCTCCCGAAACTCCCTTCGTCAAAACCTGCGGTTTTGCCACCTCCCTCGGAGAGGGAGGCTGACGGGCGAACACGCAGGTTCGCCCCTACGGATCGTACGTATTACAGATCAACTCTTTTTTCTTATTCATTATAATGATTATGGTTAGTCGAAACAATACTGTTTCGACACAAAATCGCAGATTTTGTAACAAATTTTCAACGAAAATTTGTCCATACCCATTGCAATGATTGTAGTGCAAAATCAAATATAAGATTTGATTTTGCTAAAGCTACTTTGTAAGTGGCTTGTCGAAACGCTAAAAGCGTTTCGACAAACTACAATCATTATACCGCATTTCGTTGGGGATTTCAACCGACAATGACCGAAAAGTACAATAATTTGAACGGAAACTGCATTGAAAACCGCACTTTTTAGTTGTATAGTACAATCAAGGAGGCGGTCGTATGGAAAAATTAAACGTAACCGTTTGGAATGAATTTTTACACGAGAAAAAGGAGAACATCAAAAAGATCTACCCCAACGGCATCCACGGCGCCATTGCCGAGATGTTGGGAAAATTCGGTGAGTACAACATCCGCACCGCAACGCTTGAAGAACCCGAATGCGGTCTTTCTGACGAGGTGCTTGATACCACCGATGTGCTTATATGGTGGGGTCATATCGCTCATGACAAGGTGCCTGATGAAATAGCAGATAAGGTTTGTCAGCGTGTTCTGGACGGAATGGGACTTATAGTTTTACACTCGGGACATCTGTCCAAGCCGTTCAAAAAGCTGATGGGCACCGTGTGCCGTTCAAAGTGGCGTGAAAACGATGAAAAAGAGCGTATATGGGTCATAGAGCCTGCGCACCCCATTGCACGCAACCTACCCGAATACATCGAGCTTCCCCAAGAGGAGACCTACGGTGAGCGCTTTGAGATACCCACCCCCGATGAGCTTGTGTTTATAAGTTGGTTTTCGGGCGGCGAGGTCTTCAGAAGCGGTTGCTGTTACAAACGGGGCTTGGGTAAGGTATTCTATTTCCGTCCGGGTCACGAGGCCTACCCCACCTTTTACCGTGAGGACATAACGAGAGTTTTGAAAAATGCCGTCGATTGGGCTCAGCCCTCCTGCGGTCCGAAGCCGACCTTAGGCCACTTTGAGGCACTTGAAAATGTCGGTGACAAGTATGAGGGTAAATCGGAAGACGAGCGCACGCATCGCAATTTATATAAATAATGAGGTGACAGTATGCAAAGGATTGGTATTATAGGTCTTGGCAACATTGCAACGGGCAAGCATATTCCGCAGCTGCAAAAAATCGCCGATTGCAGGATTACTGCGATCTGCGACACAAACGAACGAAAACTGAAAAGCATCGGTGATAGGCTTAATATCCCCGAAGAATACCGTTTTACCGACTACAACGACCTTATCAGCTGTCCCGAGGTGGATGCCGTTGAGGTCTGCACACCGAACTATCTGCACGTGCCTATGGCTGTGGCGTCCGTAAAGGCAGGCAAGCCCGTAAACGTTGAAAAGCCGTTGTCTGTAGACCTTGCCTCGACCAAGCCGTTGGCCGATGTCTTGGCCGAAAACAGCATTCCCAACATGATGTGCTTTTCCTACCGCTTTTGTCCTGCCGTGCGTTATGCCAAATGGATAATGGATAACGGGCTTTTGGGCGACATTGTCAATATAGACGTTGCCTATCTTAAAAACTCTGCGTTTTTTGAAGGACGCCGCCTTGAATGGCGTTTCATAAAAGACAAGGCCGGCACGGGCGTTTTGGGTGACCTTGGGGTGCATCTTATCGACCTTGCCGAGCTGTTGGCAGGCGATATAAAGGCGGTCTCGGGTACTACCGACATTGTGGTGAAGCAACGCCAAAAAGAGGAAAGCGACGAGTGGGCGCCCGTTGAGACCGATGATTACGCCGCATTTTTGGCCGATATGGCAAGCGGTGCCAAGGCCAATTTCATGATCACCCGTTGCGCCATCGGACAGCAGAACACCATAAAATTTGACGTTTACGGCACGGAGGGTGTTTTGTCGTTTGACCTTAACCATCCCGACGTGCTGGGCGTGTGCATCGGCGAGGTCGACCGTATGAGCGAGAGCATCCACACCGTCAAGGTGCCCAAGAAGTTCTTTATTGAGCAGGAGCAGATGTTCATAAATATGCTGGAGGGCAAGGAATGTGAGTTGCTTCCCACCATAAATGACGGTCTGCACAGCCAGCGAGTGCTTGATGCTATAGTTGAATCGGCCGAAAAGCGGTGCTGGGTGGAAATTTAATAAACATAAAAACAAAGACAGAAGTTTATTCTTCTGTCTTTGTTTTTTCTTTTTTCTATTCTGTTTTGCCGTAGGAAACGGCCTCCCGTAAGGCTCCCTTGTCTAAAGGGTGACTCCCCATAAAATGGGGAGATGTCACGAAGTGACAGAGGGGACCGCCACGGTAAGTGGCTGTCAGCAAAGCTGACTGAGGGATTCCGTAAGCCAACTATGTTGTATCATTTATGGCCTTTTGTGACTTAACCAATTTATTACTGTGTGTTACGGTCCCCACGGCAGGTCGTGGAAATAGTTTGAAAATGCGTATTTGGTTGCGGTGGCGGTGGGGCCGGGACACATGCTGTTGGTGGTGGTGTGGTTGCGCTTTACCATCTCGGCGGTTGTAATGTTAAAATAGAGCATATAATAATCACCCGGTCGGCTTCCCAACGGGTCGTCAAAGGTGATGTCGCAGGCATACCACTCACCGTCAAGCTGAACGGCGTTCCATTGATGATTACCGCCTGCATCACCGATGATTATGGTGGCGTTTATACCCACACGCAGGCACAATAGCTGAAATGCCTCGGAGTAAGATTCGCACACACCCTTTTTGTTGACCATAATGCCGTATGCCGTCCAGTTGTCCTCGGCAATTCCGTCCCAAACAGCATCCTCGTTATATTCGCAGTCCATCAAAATGCGCTGATAAATAAGGCGTTCCTTCCAGACGTCGGGCGCATTGGCAGGGATGGTGCTGACGATTCTTTCGACCTCTGCCTCGAAAATACTCTTCTTGAGCGATATGCAGGCACGAAGCTCGGCATCGATCTCGCTCAGCTCGTCACCGTAGTTGCAGTAGTTTTCGCCGTCCGAGTAGCTTATGGCAAAGTCGTAGGTGTTGTTACCCATATGGAGCAGGGTAATGCCGTTGCCAAGATAAAAATGCTCGGGGTTGTCGAACATATACACGTAGTAAATGTAGTAGTTCTTATTCTCCGTTATATTGCCCGTGACCCTTGCTCTCGGCTCAAGGTCTTTAACGGCCTCGTCAATGGCACGGTACCACTCCTTGTGCTTTGCATCAAGCTGATTGTAAAGGTATCGGTCATAGGTTTTAACGGCCGTGTGCTTTTGACCCGTGGTGTAGGTGTAGACCTTGTACTCGTCGGGATCGGGTGTGGGAGTCGGAGTGGGAGAGGGGGTCGGCGTTGGCTCAGGCTCGGGCTTCGGCTCAGGTTCAGGCTCAGGTTCGGGTTCAGGCTCGGGAGTAGGAGTAGGAGTCGGCTCGGGCTCGGGAGTGGGTTCGGGTTCAGGCTTGGGCTTGACAATGGGCAGGTCGTCGACCGACGGCGGGGTAGGACGTTTATTGTTGTCGTCATCCTTGTCGGTCGGGGTGTTCAGATCAACGCTGATGTTGCCGTCATCATCCTCCGACACCGTGAAATCAAACTCATTCTCAAGCTTTGAGACAATATCCTCAAAGCTCGAGGTGTCGGTTGAGGATGTACTGCTCTCGGTCGAGGCGGTTGACGAGGTCGAGCCGCTGTCCGACGGCAGACCTGCCGTGTCGGTAGCAGAGCCCGAAGCGGTATCGTTACCGCCCGTGCAGGCCGTAAAGCAGATCAATAATAAAGAGATAAATAATGCGAATATCCTTTTCATAAAATCACCTTACTTTAAGGTTCCGATTATAGGTTATATCGGTAATACAGAGAAAACCGCTCAACGTATTGTTTATTTTGGTCGGGACGGTAAGTATGCAGTCTTTTGGAATATCGTTTGAAGACTCACACACCGTAAAAGTGACCTCAAAGCCCTTGGGGACAGTTTCTACCGTGTAATCATTGCCGGCAACCACTTTTAATATAGCGGTGTCAAAGAACAAGTCATTGGTTTTTGATGAAACCGCAACAAAGCCTGCGGTAACGGTGTTCTCCTTGGTTTCGCACAGAACAAAGGTGGCAACATCCTGACCGTGATATTCAAGGTCGGCCACTGCGATGACGTCGGCATCGGGATACTGACTGTTGACGGCGGCCTCAATTCGCTCTGATTTTGATGGGAATTGAGCAATGATCACAGACAGCACTAAGAGCACACACGCCACATACGCAAGCACACTCGACACAACAACCGAGACAATGGTCGAGCGTTTGGCTCGAGGCATCGGGGCACAGAGGTCAGGCAGCAGCTCACCGAACTCCGAGGCGTACCGTGTTCCGTTGCTTATAGCTTCAAGGTATCTTGCCGCAGAGGTGGCGAGATAGAGCTTGGGAGCAATATCGATAACCTTTTTGAAATGTACCGTTGCGGTTTCACAGTGCCCCAAACGGTAGTTAAATACGGCGTAATCGAAGTGGCATTGCACCAAAGCAAACCTCATATCGGGCCGAGTGAGCTTCTCGTCGTTAAAGCAGTTCTCGTAATGCTCAATGCACTTTGCAAAATTACCGTCAAGATAATTTCGTAAAAAGCCCATTACGGCATGCTTGCGGCGAATCTTTTCGCCGTTCGCAAGCGATTCCGTCTCAAACTCGAACTTGTCCACCACGGCTCTCAATTTCTCAAGATCGCCCACTTCATAATAGACCTTTGCCAGCCAACTGAGATAAGTGAATCTGTGTTGGTTACATTTTTTGTCGTTGAGCTTTTGAACGCAAAAGCTCACAACCGACTGGTAATCGCCCGCAAAGTATGAGGCGGCGATAACCCTTAAACCGGGTCGAGAAAAATTGTCGCAGTTAAATATTGTGGCTCGGTAGCTTTCCGCATCCAATTTATCAAACAGTTCACCGTCAATATATTTTCGGGTCAAGCGCATGCGGACAAGTAACAATGTGACAAGGTAAAGCGGAAGTACAATAACAAAAAACCAAGGCTGACCGAGCAGGACATACAGAACAACACACACAATTGCGATAGGTATAATGCAAAGCCATGCGGCACGTTTATACCTTTTAATGGCAAATTTCGGATCAAACTCTTTCATAAAAATCACCCTTTTCTGTTTGGTTGGAGGCTTTAATTGCATTATACACTATAGACTTGCGTTTGTAAAGATTTAAACCAAAAATTTTTCGCCTTAGGTTTTATATCTTGTTTACCCTTGCACTTGATAATCTTTTGTGCGCACAGTATAATTTAAAGGTAGAAAACCCAAAATTTCGACAATGTTTCCGTTTTTTAAAAAAATATCGTCGGCGATTCAAATTTTTCTTGAAATATGATCGCAGTTAGGGTAAAATATATCAGTAATAATGGTTCGTGTCAGTCGAGTTGTCCAACACAGGTGCTTTGACTGACTGTACCTGTTACAGATGTTTGCTATCCCGAAAGTGTAAAAGCTTTCTAAATATGGAAGGAATGTGTTTTTCAATGGACAAGAAAGAACGTAGAGTCGGTACTGTTTCGCGCGGTATCCGCTGTCCAATTATCCGTGAGGGAGATGACCTTGCCGCCATCGTTGCGACCTCGGTGCTTGAAGCTGCCGAGTATGAGGGCTTCGAGCTGCGTGACCGTGATGTCATTTCGATGACCGAGTCGATCGTAGCACGTTCGCAGGGCAACTATGCCACCGTGGACGACATTGCGGCCGACGTTAAGGCAAAATTCGGCGGTGAGACTGTCGGTGTCATTTTCCCGATTCTGTCCCGCAACCGTTTTTCTATCTGCCTCAAGGGTATCGCAAAGGGCTGCAAAAAAATCGTTCTTATGCTGAGCTATCCGTCTGATGAGGTCGGCAACTCGCTTGCAACCTACGATCTTATAGATGCCAACGGCATCAACCCGTATTCCGATGTTCTGTCGCTTGAAAGATACCGTGAGGTCTTCGGCATTCAGAAGCTGGAGTTCACCGGTGTCGATTATGTTCAGTATTACCAGGATCTTATCCGTGAGTGCGGCTGTGAGGTCGAGGTTATTTTCGCAAATCAGGCCAAGGCTATCCTTGACTATACCGACAAGGTGTTGACCTGTGATATCCACACCCGTGTCAGAACCAAGCGTTTGCTCAAAGAAGCCGGCGCCAAGGTCGTTTTAGGACTTGATGAGATATTGAACGCTCCGGTATCGGGCAGCGGCTGCAATGAAAAATACGGTCTCTTGGGCTCCAACAAGTCAACCGAGGATAAGATCAAGCTCTTCCCTCGTGAGTGCAAGGATCTTGTGCTTGATGTTCAGAAGAGAATATTCGAGGCCACCGGCAAGCACGTTGAGGTCATGGTCTACGGTGACGGCGCATTCAAGGATCCGCAGGGCAAGATCTGGGAGCTGGCCGACCCGGTCGTATCTCCCGCCTTTACCGACGGACTTATCGGAACCCCCAACGAGCTGAAGCTGAAGTACCTTGCCGATAACGACTTCAAGGATCTTTCGGGTGAGGAGCTGAAAAAGGCTATCTCCGATTCCATCAAGAAGAAGGACGGCAGCAGCCTTGTCGGCAATATGGCCGCCCAGGGAACCACCCCCAGACAGCTGACCGACCTTATCGGTTCGCTCTGCGACCTTACCTCCGGCTCGGGCGATAAGGGAACCCCCGTTGTTCTTGTTCAGGGCTATTTCGATAACTATACTAACTAAAAAAGAACAAGAGGCAGTCTCGTTTACCGAGCGAGCTTCGTGATTATTCAAGAAACAACGTAGGGGCGAACTGCGTTCGCCCGCGGGCGACCACAGGTCGCCCCTACGACTTGAACGGTTATGAAGTGTGCGTGATGAGATGGCCTCTTGACGTGCTTTTATAATCATTATATGTGCATAACCAAATAAAAATGGAGGAAATTTTATGGAAAACAATGTACGTCCCGCAAGTATGGCTCGTATTACAAATTTCGACCTTGCCAATGCTTTTATTGAGAGCCAGGTCGAAGCCGTCCGTCAGCAGGTCGGTGACAAAAAGGTACTGTTGGCTCTGTCCGGCGGTGTTGATTCTTCGGTCGTTGCCGCATTGCTTATAAAGGCTATCGGCAAACAGCTTGTCTGCGTTCACGTAAACCACGGCCTTATGCGTAAGGACGAGTCGGAAAACGTTATCAAGGTATTCGGCCAGGAGATGGATGCCAACCTTATATATGTTGATGCTACCGACAGATTTTTGAATCTGCTCAAAGGTGTCAGCGACCCCGAATCCAAGAGAAAGATCATCGGTAAGGAGTTTATCGAGGTCTTTGCCGATGAGGCAAGAAAGTTAGAGGGCGTTGAGTTCTTGGCACAGGGTACCATTTACCCCGACATTTTGGAGAGCATCAAGCAGGCTGAGGGCAAAAAGGCCGTAAAGAGCCACCACAACGTCGGCGGTCTGCCCGAGGATCTGAAGTTCTCGCTGGTCGAGCCTATCAAGCTTCTCTTTAAGGATGAGGTTCGTGTTGTCGGTGAGGCATTGGGACTGCCCCATGCAATGGTATACCGTCAGCCGTTCCCGGGCCCCGGTCTTGGAGTACGTTGCCTCGGCGCAATTACCCGTGACCGCTTGGCCGCTCTGCGTGAGGCCGATGCTATCTTGCGTGATGAGTTTGATAAGTGCGGCCTTGCCGAGAAGGTATGGCAGTATTTCGTTGTTATCCCCGATATCAAGAGTGTCGGCGTAAAGGACGAGAGCCGCTATGAGGGCTGGCCTGCCATCATCCGTGCCGTCAACACCACCGACGCAATGAGCGCAACTATTGAGGAGATCCCCTACGCAATTCTCCACAAGATAACCGACCGTATCACCAAAGAGGTAGAAGGCATCAACCGAGTATTGATGGACCTCACCCCCAAGCCGGTCGGCACCATAGAGTGGGAATAAGGGGAATAATACTGAATAGATTTCAACACCCTGAATTCTTATAAAGAGTTCGGGGCGTTTGTGCATAATGGAGGTTATAAAATGACTATTGACGAGAAAAAAGAAGCTTTACGCAATGCTTTAAGTGAGATTTTATGCAGTTCGTTCGACTTGATACAATGGGAAGAATCAAAAGATAAACCGAATGTATTTGTTTTAGATAGAAAAGAAAGCGCACGACTGGAACGCACGTGTTATCTTGCAGGTTGTCATGATGTTTTTGGCGGAACAATTTCTATTGAATATAACCCAAAGCAAGATACCGTTAGGTTTCTTATTAAAGATAGACCTATTCAGGCTAAGTTCAAAGATGACCTCTTAAATCTTTTCGACAAGCATTCTCCGTTCGGTATGAAACTATCATTCGATGATAAACTCACGCCTATTTTATCAAGAGAAGAAAAAGTTGAACCGCAAGACTTTCAAGTTTTTTTGAACGAATTTCGCAAAGCGTATGACGAATATTATCCTCTGTTTTATATGATTACCGTAAGTGCAACAGAGTGGTATGATGGTTTCAACGTAGGAACTACACTTTGCTGTGACGGCATTTATTATTAAGGATTGACAGCAGGTTTTGACAGCAAAAACCTTTGACAATACGGATAATAGAGATAATTCGTATACAAAGAGTTCCTATTATCGTCGAAAACGAGAACTTTTGGGTAGGTTTCGGTGTATACGACATCGAGTGGGAATAATCCCACATGTCCGAGGACAATCTTGTGTATCCCAAAAAGAACAAAACCGATTATCCTCTCACAATCCATTTTTAAACAAACAAATGCCTTTTTGCATTATGCAAAAGGGCATTATTTTCGTTATACAAGAAAAAAACAAGCAGTGAAGCCTCACTGCTTGTTTTTGCTCATTGATATCTCGAATCCCAAACTCTGACCTTATAAAAATGTCCTGTCGGGGATTTTAGCACCTCTGAATGCATAACCCCTTCGCTATATTTCAAAAAAACAATAGAACTGCCCGTCCAATGTCTATATTCTCCGTCAGCGCGAATAAATACGATGCTTCCGTCATCAAAACTACCGATACCTTGGACGTAAGCGCTGTTAAGAATGCCGTTTCCCGGATAATCAGTATAAAATTTTCTTGACGTTTTGTTAAATCTGAAAACCTTTGAATCGCACGTTATCCAAAGTTCATCTGCGTTCCCGTAAACAGGAGCAAGATCGTGTGCACTATGATCCGGAATAGTAATACAACGGTTGGCGTCCTCGGTCACCGATACGCTTCCGTCGGCATTAAGAACGACCTTGTACGCGGCAAGCACGTTTCCGCCAACCGCCCAAAGAACCTGATTTTTTTCGTCCCAAAGCACACCGTGGGCATTTTCGAGCGACTTTGCCGCAACAGGCTTTTCGCCGGACGAGGTAAAGAAACGAACTTCATCGCCGTCGCTTGATGCGATAGCGATCACCCCGTTTGGCATAAGCTCGATGCTGTGAGGATTATTTGCCGCAGAATCGGTACTCCACAACAGCTTGCCCTCGGGATAGGATATCATATAACCGCTGGAACTGCCGCATACTGCCAGCGCAACGTCTCCGTAGGTTTCTGAATGACGGAGCTTTGCTCCTGCGATATTTTCATGTGGCAGTCTGTACTCCCAAACAAGAGAGCTTTTATCCAAAGTTGACTCCGAGATGTCATAGACCTCCAACCGCGAATTCCCCTGATTGGTCAGAGCGATAAGACGCGGAGTGTATTCTACCTTTTCTTTGATATTCGTACTTTTGGGCAATGCAAAGCCGTTTGCTTCGGTGACCATGTCCAAAAACAGTTGCATGGCTTTATACGTCATAACGTCATTACTGCCGACAATGACGATTTTTTCACCGACAACTCTTATTGCGTACTCGTTATCGTCAAGTTCCTCAAGGGTCTCTATACTTTCCTGCCGATTTGTCGCACCTATGAGTATTTCCTTTTCAAGCGCTACACTTTCGAGCGTTTCGGAGGATTTTAGTTTGTCGGATGTCACTGCAAAGCGTGCGCCTGTGGAGGCTATAAGGGAGAACCTCAGATCCGAGCCTGCTTGCGATTCTTTTATAGTCTTGTTCTCCGGAGTAACAATGCAAAAAGCCGCTTCACCTTCTTCAGTCAGTAGGCTTATATTGCCGATTTTCGTTGAGGCGGTGTCTTCAGAGCAAGAGGTGAGCAAAAGTATGGTCAATAAAAGTATTGAGGCAATTATTTTCTTCATGGACAAATACCGTGCAGTTACGTTAGTAAAAGCCTTTCCTTTTCCGCTTCCTATGTGCGTATTATATCATACTTTTTTCACTCAGTAAATAGTCTTTATAGCCCATATCATAGATTTGAGGAATGTGGACGGTTTTTGCACTTGCGTATAATCTTTTTGCAAAATCGTTCAAAAAGCTTTACTTTTAATTCAACTTGTGGCACAATCGTCATCAGGTAAGACAGTAAGACAGGGGATAAGACAAGGGACGGTTCTCATGTCTCCTGGCACAAAATAATTTCATCCTTTCTGAAAAGGGCGGTTGGCGAAAGCTGACCGCCCTTTTTTGGTGCCTTTAGGCGTGGAGCCCCCGGTTCTACTGAGAAATAATAAAAAAGCGGAGCGATGAACACTCCGAAGAACCTCCCCTCGTCAGGGGAGGTTCTTGAGAGCAGACCACTTACCCGTTCACGGATGGCAGTGCATGTGGTGCGATAATGTTATTCATCGGCCCATTTTGGGGACTAAGCCGTGATTCAAAAGAGGCTTTTCGGCAATGTTAATTTTCATTGCTTGCATTCGTGGGTGATTTGGAGTATAATTTTTTTGAAAGTGAGGTCGGTCGAGCTTGTTGCCGTTGAACGAAAAGCTGAAGGCTCTAAGGGAGGAAAAGGGTCTTTCCCAAGAGGAGCTTGCCATAAAATTGAACGTGGTGCGGCAGACCGTTTCCAAGTGGGAAAAGGGCTTGTCCACCCCCGATGCCGAAATGCTGATGCAGATAGCCGCTGTGTATGATACAACGGTCGGTGCGTTGATGGGTGAGGAGCAGGTCAAGCCTTTGGAGGAGCCTTTGGAGCAGGAGTCTGCCTCTGAACCGACCCCCAAGCGCAGGCTTGGTGCTTTGAGTATTGTGTTGCTTATAATCGGCTCGGTCGTGTGGGTGCCGTTGTTGTTCGCTGTTGCCGCCGTGGTATTGGCCTTCTATATTGTAATATGGGCGTGCGTTGTGTCCCTGTGGGCGGTCTTCGTTTCGGTCGGTGCCTCGGCCGTTGCAGGCGTTGCGGCAGGAGTTGCGCTTATTTTTGGCGGCAACTGTCAGCAGGGATTTGCGCTTGTTGGAGCAGGGATTTTCTGTGCAGGACTTGCCATTTTTGCATTCTTAGGTTGCAAGGCGCTGACCAAGGGCGTTGTTTGTCTGACCAAAAGATCCGTTCGTTGGTTTAAAAACCGTTGTGCTAAAAAGGAGGCGGCAAAATGAGTAGGAAACTAAGAATTTGGCTCATTGCGGCGGCCTCACTTATGGTTGTCGGAGGAATTGTTTTTGCAGGGGTGATGACGGTGTTCAAGTGGGATTTCACAAGGCTTTCAACAAAATCTCTTGTGACCAACACCCACACCGTGACCGAGGCCTTTACCTCGATATCGGTCGATACCGACACCGCCGAAGTCGTGTTTGTCCCCTCGAACGGTGACACCTGCACCGTTGTGTGCCATGAGTATGAAAAGGAGCTTCATTCGGTCGGTGTTGTTGACGGAACACTTAAAATCGAGCTTCAGGATTTGAGAAAATGGTATAATTACATCGGCATCAATTTTGGTACGCCCAAGATAACCGTGCAGATACCCCGGGGTGAGTACGGTGCGCTGACCGTCAAGTCAAGCACGGGCTCGGTCACGGTGCCGCAGGACTTCACGTTCGAGAGCATCGATATAACCGAAAGCACGGGCAGCATTGAGTGCCGTGCATCGTCCAAGGGTACCGTCAAGCTTGAAGCGAGCACGGGCAGTATCAACGTCGACGGTATGTCGGCAGGGGACATAAAGCTCATCACCTCGACGGGCAGAATAACCGTGACCGACGTGACCTCTGAATGTAACGTAAGCCTCACGGTTTCGACCGGCAAGGCGACCTTGACCAACGTCACTTGTCAAAGCTTTGCGTCTGACGGCAGTACGGGTGACGTTGCCTTGAAAAACGTGGTTGCTTCGGTGACACTGACGGTCGAACGAAGCACGGGCGACATTGAGCTTGACGGCTGTGATGCCAAAGAGCTGTTCATCACCACCGACACGGGCGATGTTGAAGGCACCCTGCTTTCCGACAAGGTGTTTATCGTGCGGACCGATACGGGTGATATCGACGTCCCCAAGACCACTATAGGCGGCCGTTGTGAGATAACCACCGACACGGGAGATGTTGAGATAAGGGTGAAAGGTAAATAACTATTTGGGCAATACCCAAGCGAACCAACGGCAGGGAATCATATTCCCTGCCGTTTTGCGGTTAATCAGCTCGGCTTCCTTTGAGAGGGAGGCTTATCATAGGGGCGAACTAAATTATGCTTCGTACTCTCACAAAACTATTGTAAATTTCTTCGGTTTGGTATAAAATAGATATAATAGAAACCACCCCGAGTTTTTCGGAGAAGGAGTTACAATGTCAATACCACAGGAAAGAATCCGAAATTTTTGCATTATTGCACATATCGACCACGGCAAATCCACCCTTGCCGACCGCATTCTGGAAAAAACAGAAACGGTTGCACAGCGTGATATGGAGCAGCAGATCCTTGATAATATGGATTTGGAGCGTGAGCGTGGCATTACCATCAAAGCCCGTGCCGTCCGCCTGAATTACCGTGCACAGGACGGCGAGCTGTACACGTTCAATCTCATCG
>JAZQCY010000167.1:0-14519 GCA_045546555.1 Acutalibacteraceae bacterium
GGTAGCGAAGCGTGCGAGTCGGTAGTGAATGACAGTCCTGCGGACTGTCAGAGCCGACGAGGGACCGAGCACCGCAGTGCGAGACCGCCGGTCCCTACATTGCGCCTTTACATTTTATTGTAGGGAACTGTTGAGCGCAAGCGAAACTGAGGGAGTTATCCGTTTTGCAAAGCATCAGGAAGGCTTTACTTCAACGTCACGACGGTGACGCCGTCCTCACCCTCACCGTAAACACCGAAGCGAAACTCCTTAACGCTTGGGTTGGTTCGCAAATATGCGTGAACCGCCTTTTTGAGCGCACCCGTGCCCTTGCCGTGGATTATCCACACGGTACCAAGTCCGCCAAGCACCGAGCTGTCGATAAATCGGTCAAGCTCCAAAGCGGCCTCGTCACCCGTCATACCTCTTATGTCAATTTCACTTTGTGCGGTGCGGATATTGTTGTCAATGGTGGTTGAACGCTTAACTGTGCGTGTTTTGGCGACAACTCCCTTAGATTTGTCCACGGGAGCAAGACTTGAAACCTTAACCTTGGCCTTCATCGAGCCTGCGAGGATAAGCACCTCGTCACCCTTCTGATCCTCCAAAACGGTGGCCTCCTTGCGGATGTCAACAAACATCACACGGTCGCCCTTTTTAAGCGGTGCCGTAAAGCCTCCGCCCTTGTTTTCCTGACTTTCAATGGGGTCGGCGGCATCCTGCATACGCTTTAAACCGCCCTTCATTTCGGCACGGGCTCTGCGGATGCGCTCCTCAACGCTGTCGTTGCCTTTTTTAAGCGCTTCAAGCTCGGACAACAACCTTTCGGCCTCGGCTCTTGCTCGGTCGACCAAGGCTTGCGCCTGCTCACGTGCCTTTTGCATGGTTTTTTCTTTATTTATCTGAAGCTCATCGGCCTGCGCCTTGCGGGTGGCCTTCAGAGCCTCCATTTCGCCCTTCATACGCTGTGCCTCGGCACGGTCACGCTCGGCCTCACGTACGGCGGTCTCAAGTGCCGCAACAACACGCTCAAAGCGTGCGTCCTCATCTTTTACAAGGCCTTGTGCAAGTCCGACCGTTTCAAGGTCAAGCCCCAAGCGCTCCGAAATGGCAAAGGCGTTGGAACGGCCGGGCAGGCCTACGTGCAAACGGTAGGTCGGTTTAAGGGATTGCACGTCAAACTCGCAGCTTGCGTTGCAAACCCCTGCCGTTTCAAGGGCATACGACTTCAGCTCGGCATAGTGGGTAGTGGCGGCAATTTTAGCACCCTTGCGGTGCAACTGCATCAAGATAGCCTGCGCCAAAGCCGCACCCTCAACGGGGTCGGTACCTGCTCCAAGCTCGTCTATCAACACCAACGAATGTTCGTCGGCGATATCCATAATTTCAATTATCCTCTTCATGTGAGAGGAGAAGGTGGACAGCGATTGCTCGATACTCTGCTCGTCACCTATATCGGCCAAAACATTGTGGAAAACGGCGATCTCGCTACCCTCGGACACAGGCAAAAGCAGTCCGCACATGGCCATAAGGGTCAAAAGGCCGACCGTTTTGATGGAAACGGTCTTACCGCCCGTATTGGGGCCCGTAATGATAAGGGTATCAAACTCATCCCCCAACGGAATGGTCACGGGGACAACGGTCTTCTTATCAAGCAACGGATGGCGTGCGTTTTTAAGGTATATCCTGCCCTCGTCGTTAAGATTTGGCTTGCAGGCACGCATCTCAAAGGCCAACGACGACTTGGCAAATATCAGACAAAGGCTGACCGTGGCATCATACGACTGCATAATGTTGGGTGCAAAGGTTGCGACCTCGCTTGAAAGCTCGGCCAGAATACGGTCGATCTCCTCCTGCTCCTTTATGGTCAGCTCACGGATCTCGTTGTTGATCTCAACAATGGCCATCGGCTCAATAAACAGCGTTGCACCCGATGACGAGGTGTCGTGCAAAAGACCCGGCACCTCCGAACGGCTGTCGGCCCTTACGGGGATAACGTATCGGCCGTCACGCTGGGTGATGATGGCATCCTGCAGGAATTTTGATACAGAGCTCGAACGTATCATCTTTTCCAAGCGGTCACGGACGTTAAGCTCGGATGAGTGTATCCTGCGGCGAATATCACGAAGTCTTGGAGAAGCATTGTCGTCCATCTCGTCCTCGGAACGGATGGAGGTGGTTATCTTGTCCTCAAAATAGCGGTTGGGCAACAGCACCTCAAACAACGGCGCTATGTAAGGCGAATCAACATTTTCACAATGCGCACGCCATTCTTTAAGTGAACGGATAATGCGCAGTACCTCGGCAATGTCCAACAGCTCACGCATGGACAGAATACCGCCGTTTTGAGCACGGGCTACAGGATTGGCAATGTTTTTTGCGTTTCCGAACGACGGCGAGCCGTAGCCCGACGAAAGGCGGAAGGCATCGTCGGTCTCGGAAAGCAGATGGTTTACTTTTTTAAGGTCGGTCTCGGGGCGCAGGGATAATGCTCGCTGTTTGGCATCCTCCATGGGTGCACGAGCCGCCAGCATTTTGAGTATCTTATCAAGCTCCAAGGCCTCGGTGTGTTGAATGAAATCCATTTTATCTCCTACTCACAGCGCTGTTTCAAGGCTGTGGAAAAATTCAAGTGTCTTAAACTTTCGGTCGGTCTGCGCCATTAAATACCTCTCGGTTACAAAGCTTAAATACCGAGCGTTCTGCGGCGGCAAAGAAAAGGAATACAGCCGCTTTATATCGGAATAAACAATGTGGCGCATTGCGGCAAAGGTGGTCTTGTCCAGCTCGGCAAACTGACCGCTTTGAGGCTCGGCGGCCTTACAGCCGTTGCACAGCATATCTCCGCCCGAAAGGTCAAGCCACATCGGAAAGCTACGGTCGGTGCCGCATTCTCTGCAACCCACAAGGTCGGGCATAAAGCCGGAGATGACCATCATCCTAAGCTCGGTCAAGGCCTTCAAAGCGTAAATATCAAGCCTGCCCTCGGTGATGAAATGCAGGGAGTTTAGCGCAAGGCGCAGGTATTCCTCACCCTCAACACCGTAAGGCACCAGCACCTGACAAAGCTCACATATGTACTGCGCAAGGCTCAACCGCTCGATGTCGGCACGCAGGTCAAAAAACACATTGATGGCCTCCGACTCGGTTATGCGGTAGGTGTCCTTGGTTTGTGTAAAGGTAAGGTGCGAATAGCAAAGCAGAGCCGTTGCGGCGGCGTTTTTGGACTTGGGCTTGCGTGCGCCCGAAACAAAGGCGCTTAATAACCCCTTGTCCCTCGTCAGCACCTGCACCACACGGTCACTCTCACCGACATTATTCTCTTTTATCACAAGTCCGTCGGTCGTGAACTTCACTATTGGTCTGCTCCTTTTGGTTATTTCTTTGTCGGCAGTATTCGATGTAATCAAACACGCTGCCCGAGTTTAAAAATTTATTCCAGGCGGTCATATCGGCCATAAAATCACCCCACAAAATATTTACAAAACTATTTTGTGAGAAACAGCCCCACCTAAACGTGAGAAAATTTGGTGATTTTTGAATGCTTTGGTTGGGTATATCGTAGGGGAAGGCCTCTGTGCCTTCCCGAATGATTCTATATCGGTGTTTCGGGAGCGCGCAGAGGTGCTCCCCTACAACAGACCTAAAGGCATATCGTAGGGGCGCACCTGTGTGTGCGCCCGCGGACCGCCCGGGAGGTCGGTCCCTACAAGGGATCAATTTAGCTCGTCGCAGACGAATTTAGCTTATTTATTATCCAACCCAAAACTTCTTATGAGGCCGTCACGGTTGCGCCAGTCCTCCTTGACCTTGACCCACAGCTTGAGGTTGCACTTGCAACCGAAAAACTCCTCGATGTCGGCACGTGCCAAGGAGCCTATCCTTTTAAGCATTGCGCCGCCCTTGCCGATGATGATGCCCTTATGCGAATCACGCTCGCAATAGATGATCGCCTCGGCTTTGATTATCGGCTCACCCTTGGCGGTGTCACGCTCGAAAAAGCGCTCAAGACCCACCGCAATGCCGTGGGGTATCTCCTTATCGAGCAACCGAAGCATCTTTTCACGTATCATTTCGGTCACCATAACGCTGTCGGCCTGATCGGTCACCTCGTCGTCGGCAAAGAAGTGGGGTGACTCTTTGGCATATTTCAACTGCTCGGACACAAGTGTGTCAACACCGTCGCCCGACTTGGCCGAAACGGGTATGACGGCCTCAAAATTATACAGTGATGTGTAAGCCGAAATGACCTCCAAAAGGTCGCTCTTATCGGTCAAAAGATCAATCTTATTTATGCAAAGAATGGCCTTGAGCTTACGGTTTTTGATCTCCTCGATCAAAGCAAGCTCGGCCTTGGGCATATCCTCGGGATCAAGGCGGAATTTAGGCTTGGCCTCGACCACAAGCGTTACGGCATCTACGTCCGAAAGTCCTTGCGATACCGAGTCCATCATCCTTTCGCCCAATTTGTTTTTAGGCTTGTGGAAGCCCGGTGTATCAATATAAACAACCTGCGTTTCGCCCTTGGTCAGCACACCCATAATACGTGTACGGGTGGTCTGCGGCTTGTCCGACACGATGGCGACCTTCTGACCCAAAACACAGTTCATCAGCGATGATTTTCCGACGTTGGCACGTCCGACAATGGCTATAAAAGCCGATTTTTGTTCACTCATTTTTTATGTTCCTTAACCTTATTCCAAAAATGTAACCTCACGGGTGAGACCCATCTGCAGCAGCACGGTCTCCTCCTTTTCACGCATCGTCTCGGCCTCAATACCGCCGTTTACGTGGTCATAGCCAAGCAAATGCAACATCGAATGCACCGTCAAAAATGCCATTTCACGCTGGAAGGTATGTCCGTATTCCTCGGCCTGCGCCTTGGCGTGCTCGACCGAAATGACGATATCACCCAGCATTTTGGCGCCGTTGGCAGGGTTTATATCGTAATCGCCGTCCTCACCTAAAGGGAAGGACAAAACATCGGTCGGACGGTCGATATTTCTGAACTGCAGGTTCATTTCGTGAATCTGCTTATCGTCAACAAATGAGACCTCGACCTCGGCCGAATCGTGAAACTCCTCCATTTTCAAAACAGCAATGCAGGCACGGCGTATCAGCATTCTGATACCGGTTGGGATTTTTTCTGCTTTTTGCTTGTTTACAATATTAACTTTAACCTTATCTTTCTCCACTGTGTCTGCTCCTTTGCTTTTTTTCCTCATACTTTTCGTATGCCTTGATTATCTCCTGCACAAGTCGGTGGCGGACAACGTCACGTTCCGAAAATTTGGATATCGAAATGTCGTCAACACCGTCTAAAATATGCAGAACCTCTTTCAATCCCGATTTTTTACCGTCGGGCAGGTCGATCTGTGTGATGTCACCCGTGACGACCGCCTTTGAGTTAAATCCTAAACGGGTCAGAAACATCTTCATCTGCTCGGATGTGGTGTTCTGTGCCTCGTCAAGGATGATAAAGCTGTCGTCAAGCGTGCGTCCTCGCATATAGGCAAGCGGCGCCACCTCAATATCGCCACGCTCCTGACATTTTTGGAAGTTTTCGGCTCCCAGCATATCAAAAAGTGCATCGTATAAAGGGCGCAAATAGGGGTCGACCTTTTGCTGGAGGTCACCCGGCAAAAAGCCGAGCTTTTCGCCTGCTTCAACGGCAGGTCGGGTCAGAATTATGCGGTTGACCGCCTTGGCTCTGAAGGCCGCCACCGCCATTGCCACCGCCAAGTAGGTCTTACCCGTTCCCGCAGGGCCGACGCCGATGGTCACGGTATTATCCCTTATTGCCTCAACATAGCGTTTTTGGCCAATTGTTTTGGGCTTTATGGGCTTGCCCTTTGAGGTGATGCAGATGCAATCGGTATCCGAAAGCTTTTTGATACCGTTGTCGTCCCCGTCACTTGCCAATGACATAATGTAGCGGATATTCTGCTCGGTCAAGGTCTCGCCACGGCTTATGAGCGACAAAAGTCCGTTAATGGTGCGGACCGCCTTGTCAACGTCCTCGGGCTCGCCCGAAACCTTTATCTCGCCCGAGCGCAACGCCACCTTGACCGAAAATTCCTTTTCGATAAGGCGTACGTTTTCGTCCAAGTTTCCGAAAAGTCCGTACACAAACTCAACACGCTCGATATTTATGGTCTGTTCCGTCAAATTTATCACACAGCCTTAAAAGAGTGACAAGTAAAAGTATATACTTATCCATATACTATTCTACATTATTTTTCCTCTAAAATCAATAATAAATCCTGCTTTCCGATGTTTTGTCGGCATTTATATTTTGAAATTATCCTGACACCGGTGTGGGTGACCTCGAAATCGACCGACTCTGTCAAAATTTCGGCATTTGCGAGCTCGGTTTTTTCAAGCTCGGCTAACGATGCTTCGGCCATTTTTTTAGCCTCAGCCTCGGATAATGTAATTTTGACCGTTTCGGTTTTGTAAAACACGGTTTTTGTTACCGTGATGGGCAGGTACATACCGTTTTGCTCAAACCGATGACGCTCGGTTTCGACCTCGTAAGGCGCTTCGACCGACCCTAAATAAAGCGGAACGTTAAGCCCGAAAAAGGAGATGCATCGGCGTGTTTCGGGATCGCCTACACGCACCGTTTCGGTCTGCTCAAACGGTATAAAGCAGGTCAGTTCACGGTTGGTTTCGGCAAAAACCTTGCCGCTTGATGCTCCAAACCGATAGGTGCCGTCCTTATACTCGGTTATACCCGAAACGAGCAGGTCGCCCTTTTTCACCGTTTTGCCGACCGCCGTTTTCACGGTGCCCTCGGTTACCTCAATGGCGGTTATCACCCCGTCAAGCTCGGCCACGAGATTGCACGGCTCCAAGGGGTCCTTTTTGGGCGGTTTGGACTCCGAAATGTTGACGGTAGCCTTGACACCCTCAATGTTGACCGAGGCCCAGGCAATGTTGTCAAATTTCAGCGCAAGCCGTGTTCGCAGCTGCTCCTGATCAAGCGACGACCGTCTGACACCCTCACTTAACCCCAGCTCCTTTAAAGCGGTAAGCACCTCGGTTTGGGTCAGCGTTTTGTTGCCAACCACCTCGATGTTCCAGATGAAGCCCGACAAAATAAACAGTATTGCGACAAAAAACATCACACCCATCAAAAATCCGACACGAAGTCGGTGCCGTTTTACAAAAAACGGCAGGCCGTAACGCCCCAAGACCCTGGTGACTATGCGGTTTTTTGACTTCAGTCGGTGAAATTTCAGATAGTCTCTCACCGTGACGTAAGCTTCAAGCTTATCCTGCCTGCGCCGCATACCCCAAACGCTGATACCGCCCACCGCCAATTGGTTCAAAAACCGTTCGGGGAACTCGCCGCCGACCGAAAAACGCACGTAGCCTAACAAAAATCGCAGAAATCTTATCAGCATATCACATCACCGAAAATTCAATATTTTGCAGGTTGCCCGAGATCACGGCCGACGACTCGCTGAAGGCCGAAATGCACAGTCCCGACCCTAAAAAGGTCACCGACCCGCCCGCAATGCGAAGCTTTATGCGGTCATCGTGGTAGTCAATAACACCACGGCATCCGTCGACCGAGGCCTCACGGTTGCCGCATATCGTGATTATCGGCCCCTTTATCTCGGGCAAGGCACCGAAAATCTGCCATTTGGGCTTGTTGGATGCCGTGTCGGGCTTCAGCTTTTTAGACATACACACCAATCCTTTCACCTAAAAGATATGACCCAAACCGCACATTCATTCAACCTTTACAGCATATTATGGTTATAGATAACAGCTGCGTTGTGCGCAATTTAGCTTTTGCGATAGCAAAAATTCAGCTTTATTGTAGGGAACGGAATAGGCTCCCTCTCAGAGGGAGCTGTTGAGCGCAAGCGAAACTGAGGGAGTTCTCCGTTCCGCAAAGCCATCTTACGGCGGGCGATTCGTGAATCGCCCCTACGATACGGTTTTATCCTTTTTAGCCTTCCCCTCAGGGGAAGGTGGCAGGCGGAGCCTGACGGATGAGGTGAGCACTGTCACGATGGATTATAAACGAAACAAAAAGTCCGTTTGCGGCGGTATTTTGTAAGGGTGGTGTTGGGGTGGTATTGCGTTTTAAAAGGGTGGCCGTGACGGCGGGGGCAGTTTTGACTGCGGCGGCCGTGCTTGTGTGGTCGGATGCGGCACGTGACGGCATAAAAAACGGCATCGAGCTTTGCCTTGGGTCGATCTTACCGTCCCTGTTTTTGTTCACCTGTGTGGCATTGTTTATGCAGTTTTCGGGAGCATCGGTGGTTTTGGGCAGGGTGGTTTCACCCGTGTTTCGGCTACTTTTCGGCCTTTCGGGTGAGCTCGCAACCGCCTTTTTGCTGTCGTGTGTGTCGGGCTATCCCGTTGGCGCACGGTTGCTTGATATGTGTTATCAAGACGGCCGTGTTCACAGAGCCAAGGCCATAAAGGCACTTATGTTTTCGGTCAATGTCGGCCCTGCGTTTGCCGTTGTGGCGGTGGGAGCAGGGGTGCTTGGCAGTGTATCAGACGGCTGGCGGTTAGAGGCGGCGCACCTTTTGGCAAGCGGCATTTTGGCGGCCGTTGTTCGGTTTTTGCCCGATAGGCTTTTCTGTAAAACCGTCCAAGCCCACACCTCGACCTACACCAACCCCACACTGCAAAATCAACCGAGCCACAGTCTGACCGATGCATTTGTGATGTCGGTCAATGCCGCCGCAAAGACCATGCTGTCGATCTGCGGCTTTGCGGTGTTTTTCGCAGGGGTGGGCGGTATAATAGGCCAACTGCCGTATGGTCGGGTCGTGCAACGGCTTTTGGAGGTAACGGTCGGTCTTGAAGGTTTTGGCCGAGCACAGCTTCCGACCGTGGCGTTTTTGCTTGGGTTCGGCGGTGTGTCGGTCATTTTTCAGGTGGTGTCGGCGGCCAAAAGCATAAAACCGCCGTTAGGTCTTGTTGTGGCATCACGGGTGATTCACGGCGGTCTTTCGGCGGGGATAATAGCTTTGCTTGAAGCAGTGCTCCCACGGTCAGTGTCAACGGGGTCGTTCAACGAGGCGGTTAGGCCTGCCGTCCATACAAGCCCCATAGCCGCTACGGCACTTGTGATGCTGTGCATCGTGCTGATCTGCTTCACGCACAGGGCAGGGAAGTCACCAAAATCCACACGAAGCTAAGGTTAGCTTAATTGTAGGGAACGGAATAGGCTCCCTCTCAGAGGGAGCTGTTGAGCGCAAGCGAAACTGAAGGAGTTATCCGTTCCGCAAACACGGCTTGCGCCGGACCGTCGGGGACGCCGGTCCCTACATTGTGTCTGTAGGCTTGATTGTAGGGGAGGGCCTCTGCGCCCTCCCGAAAACCGTCTTGCGGCGGGCGAACACAGTTCGCCCCTACGACACGGTGGATGGTTTCTTTGTAGGGAACGGATTTATCCGTTCCGTGAATCCGTCTTGCGGAATCCTCCCGGCATTGCTTCGCAACGCCACCCTCCTTTAGGCAAGGAGGGCTTTTCGGCGGGCGAACGGTTAGCCTCCCTCCAAGAGGGAGGTGGATTTTTGCGAAGCAAAAAGACGGAGGGAGTGCACAGGCTATCTCACAGCGGGCGAACAGGAAAGCCCCTACGACAGGCAAAAGAAAACCCACCCAAAGCTCTTTGGGTGGGTTAAGTGCTATATGCGGTTTACTTAGTATATGATGCGAGGAATGCGTGCAGACGTTCGGTTTTGGGATTGCCGAAGATCTCCTCGGGGGTGCCTTGCTCGGCGATAACGCCGTCGTCCATAAAAATGACGGTGTCCGAAACGTCCTTGGCAAAGCTCATTTCATGGGTGACAACGATCATGGTCATGTGTCCGTCTGCAAGTGAGCGGATAACCTTTAAAACCTCACCCGTAAGCTCGGGGTCGAGTGCCGAGGTCGGCTCGTCAAAGCACAAAATTTCGGGGTCGAGTGCCAAAGCACGGGCTATGGCAACACGCTGCTGCTGACCGCCCGAAAGCTCGCAAGGGTAGCTGTTGGCCTTGTCCGAAAGGCCGACCTGCTCCAAAAGCTTCAAGGCCTTTTGCTTGTTGTTTTCGTGGGTGTCCTTCTTTAGCAGGTTGGGTGCAAGCGTGATGTTTTCAAGCACGGTGTACTGCGGAAAAAGGTTGAACGACTGGAACACAAGCCCGAAATGCAGTCGGCGCTCACGCAGCTCGGCATCCGAGCGCTTAGTCTTGCGCTCGCCGTCGAAAATCACGGTGTCGTTGACCGTGATGGTGCCCTTGTCGGCAAACTCGAGCGAGTTAAGACAACGAAGCAACGTGGTCTTGCCCGAGCCGGACGAGCCGATGATGGACAGAACCTGACCCTTTTCGAGGGTGAAGTCGATACCCTTCAAAACCTCGGTCTTGCCGAAGGATTTGTAGATGTTTTTTACCTCTAAAACTGCCATTTTCCGTCACCTCATTCCTTAAAATAGCTGAGATTCTTTTCAACCTTGCGGAACAAGAGCGTCAAAATTCCGCTGAATGCAAGGTAATAAACACCCGTGAAGAATAAAGGCCAGATCTGACCGTGGATTCCACGTGAGCCGGTCATAAAGGCTTCGCCTGCCCAGATGATCTCCTGCATTGCGATGATACGTGCAAGCGAGGTATCCTTAACAAGGGTGATGATTTCGTTGGACATAGGCGGAACGATGCGCTTTATCATCTGCATCAGCGTGATCTTAAAGAAGATCTGCGATTTTGACAGACCAAGCACCTGACCCGCCTCCTGCTGGCCCTTCGGCACACCTTGAATACCGCCACGGTATATCTCGGAGAAATAGCAGGCATAGTTAAGTATAAAGCTGACGGCCGCCGCCGCAAAGCGGTTGTACTCACCGAACTCGCTCCAGATATACCACTTGAAGATCATGCTCGGGAAATAGAATATGATCATCAGCTGAAGCATCAACGGTGTTCCTCTGACGACCCATACAAGGGTCTTGCAGAAGATGCTCAACGGCTTAAACTTGCTCATTGTTCCGAAGGAGATTATAAGTCCCAACGGCAATGCGCCCAACAAGGTCACAGCAAACAGTAACAAGGTTTGCAAAAAGCCCTCGTTCAGCGAGTCGATAACGACCGGGAACTGCTCCTTCAACATTTCAAAAGTCATTTTGTGTTCTCCTTAAAACGGGATATAAACACGCCAAAAACAGAGAGCACCGCTGTGCCCTCTGTTTTAGGAGCGTAATGTGAAAATTTTATTACTTTTCGATGACAGCCTTCTGTACGCCGTACTTCTCGGCGGTCTTCATCATAGAGCCGTCCTCAAGGCACTTGTCGAAGAACTTGTTAAGCTCGGCAACAAGGTCAGAGCCCTTGCGGAAGCCAACACCGTACTCCTCGCTGTTGAGCGAAACGGTGGTGGTGAGGTTGGGGTAGCCGGTGCCTTCGCCAACCATTGCGCCTGCCATAAGCGAGTCGATGATAGCGGCATCAGAGGTGCCTGCGGCAACCTCCATAACAGCGTTAGCCTGCTTGGGGAACTCGGTGAAGGTGAACTTGTTAGCCTCGGCCTGAGACTTACCTGCAGAGCCTGCCTCAACGGCGAACTTCAAGCCCTTGCAAGCCTCAACGGTGTTGTACTGAGCGGCCTTGTCAGCAGGAACAACAACGATCTGTGCGTTGTTGCAGTAAGCCTGCGAAACGTCCATAGCGGCCTTAACCTCATCGGAAATGGTCATACCGTTCCATACGCAGTCGATGTTCTTGGCATCGAGCTCGGAAGCCTTCTTGGACCAGGTGATCTCAACGAACTTAACCTCTACTCCAAGGCTCTTGGCGAAGGCGGTAGCCATGTCAGCGTCGAAGCCGATCCATTTGCCTGCGTCATCCTTATAGTCCATCGGAGCAAAGTCGGTGATACCGACAACGAGAACGCCCTTTTCCTTGACATACTCAAGGTCGGAGCCGTCTTCACCGCCGCAAGCGGCAAAGCAGAATACGCACATAAGCACGGCGAGCATAAGGCTCAGAAGTTTGATTGCTTTTTTCATAAAAATTACCTCTTTTAATGATTTTTGGATTATTTTGTGCCGAAGCACTTTAGCGTGCTAATATACTACCACGATAATACGCAAATGTCAAGCCTTTTTGCAAAACTTTTTAAAATATAAAAAAGAGCCGTGCCGTTTTTCACAGCACAGCCCCGATATTTTGTTTCAATTACTGCTTTACGTAGCCGTGGTTGAGCAGATAGGTCTCAAGATCCTCAAAGGTATCGTCAACGGTGTAGCCGTCGTACAAATGAAGCTGTACCATATACTCCTTGTGCTCCTTGACCTCAAGGTCACGAATGGCAATAACAAGCGAAAGCTCGTTATCAACCAAAAGGCAGGTATAGGAAATGTAGTCCTTGGTGCTTGCCTCGGCAAACTGCTGGTCATACGCATCCTTCATTGCCTTCATTTCATCCTCGGTCTTGTCGCCGAAGGGTACCTTCAATGTCATGGTAAAGCTGAGAAGCTCGTTGTCCTTGTGGTAGGTTTCGATGGTCATGGTCTGTTCCTCACCGCTGTTGACAAAGATCGTCTTTTCTTCGCCAAAACCGCCGAACTCAAATTCGGGCAAGGTGATGGTGCTGTTGGTGTCGATCGACGAGGCATCCTCAACCTTGGATGCAACACTGCTGTTGTCCTTGTCGGCATCGGTGTCGGTGTCGGCATCCGAGCCGCCGCAGGCAACAAGGCTCAATGCAAAGCAGAGTGCCAACAAAAGCGATAATAATTTAACTGCTCTTTTCATAAAAATATCCTCTTTTCCTTGTGCGGTTGACCGCAGCTTGTTGATGCTACAATATTACCACTCTCTAAAACCAAAGTCAAGAAGACTTTTGCGTGAAATTTGGAATATTTGTTCCTAAAAATCATTTACATTTAAAATAAAATATTGTAAAATAATAATGATTGTAGTGTTATACATGTTATGAGTATCGGGAGTTCGAAAAATGATAGACAGAATAATTATCAGAGGTGCCAAAGAGCACAACCTTAAAAATATAGATATTGAAATCCCTCGTGACAAGCTGGTGGTTTTGACAGGTCTTTCGGGCTCGGGCAAATCGTCATTGGCGTTTGATACCCTTTATGCCGAGGGTCAACGCCGTTATGTCGAGTCGCTGTCCAGTTATGCCCGTCAGTTTTTGGGACAGATGGAAAAGCCCGATGTTGACAGCATCGACGGACTTTCACCCGCCATTTCGATAGACCAGAAGACCACCTCCAAAAACCCACGCTCCACCGTGGGTACCGTTACCGAGATATACGACTACCTGCGTCTGCTTTATGCTCACGTGGGTGTTCCGCATTGCCCTGTTTGCGGCAGGGAGATCGTCAAGCAGTCGGTCGATCAGATAGTTGACCGCATTATGGAAAACGGCGAGGGTGACAAGATACTTATAATGTCGCCTATCATCCGTGCCAAAAAGGGTGAGCACGTAAAGCTTTTGGAAAAGGCACGCAAGGACGGCTATGTCCGTGTGCGCATCGACGGTGAGGTCTACGACCTTTCGGAGGATATCAAGCTTGAAAAGACCAAAAAGCACACCATTGAGACCGTTATCGACCGCCTTGTGCTTAAAGAGGGTATCGGCAAGCGCTTGACCGACAGCGTTGAGACCGCCTTGAGGCTTTCGGGCGGTATCGTCACCATTTCGGTTATCGGCGGCGAGGAATACACCTTTTCGGAAAACTATGCCTGCCCCGATCACGATGTAAGTATGCCCGAGCTGGCTCCTCGAATGTTCTCGTTTAACAGTCCCTTCGGTGCCTGCCCGACCTGTACGGGTCTCGGTATTTTTATGAAGATAAATCCGCTTTTGCTTGTGCCCGACGAGTCGAAATCGTTGGCCGAGGGCTGTATCAGAGCCAGCGGTTGGGGTACCACCGGCTGGGGCGCCAAAGAGGAAGGCACCATCGCTTTGATGTACTACAAGGGTCTTGCCGAGCACTACGGCTTCAGCATCGACACGCCCTACAGTGAGCTGTCGGACGAGGTAAAGGACATTATAATGTACGGCACAAACGGCGAAAAGATAAGCTTCACCCGCAACTCCGCTTGGGGCGGCGGCAGCTTTTCGGTACCGTTTGAGGGTGTTGTCAACAACCTTGAGCGCCGCTATAAGGAAACCACAAGTGAGTATTCACGCACCGAGATAGAGTCGCTTATGACCGAATGTCCCTGCCCCGACTGTAAGGGCGCAAGGCTTAAATCCGAGATATTGAGCGTAACGGTCGGCGGTCTTAATATAAAAGAACTGTGCGACCTGCAGATAGTTGATGCGCTGAAATTCTTTGATGAATTAAAGCTCGACACACGTGCCGAGAGCATTGCCGCACCCATAGTTAAGGAGGTCAAGGCAAGACTGTCGTTCTTGGTCAGCGTCGGCCTTGATTACCTCACGCTTTCCCGTTCCTCCGGAACGCTTTCGGGCGGCGAAAGTCAGCGTATCCGCCTTGCAACGCAGATAGGCTCATCGCTGATGGGTGTTTTGTATATTCTTGACGAGCCGAGCATCGG
>JAZQCY010000168.1:0-12432 GCA_045546555.1 Acutalibacteraceae bacterium
TTCTGCTGTTGTTAAGGTAGATATAGAACGCAGTACCCTGGATAAGACCGAGGATAACGGTTGCAAAACGAGTATATTTTGCAATCTTCTTACGTCCTTCTTCTCCTTCTTTGGAGAGCCTCTCAAGGTAAGGAATAGCTACCGAGAGAAGCTGCATGATGATGGAGGAGTTGATGTACGGGGTAACACCCATTGCAAAAATTGCACCGTACTGCAAACCGCCACCGGTCAATGTTGCGAGAAAGCTGAAAATAACGTTCTCGCTTGATTCCATAGATGCCTTGATGACATCGGGATCAATAAAGGGAGCAGGAATTACAGAGCCTATACGGAAGATAATGATAATAAAGAGAGTGAACAGAATCTTTTTACGGAGATCAACGATCTTCCATGCATTCTTGATTGTCTCTAACATATCAGAGTACCTCGTACTTTCCACCGGCTGCTACGATCTTATCCTTTGCAGCGGCAGAGAAGGCAACTGCCTTTACGGTAATTTTCTTAGTCAACTCACCGTTGCCAAGAATTTTAAGTCCGTCATACTCCTTCTTGATAATGCCCTTTTCGATGAGTGCTGCTGCATCTACAACTGCGCCATCCTCAAATACATTGAGTGCTGCGATGTTGACGGTAGCATACTCAGTGGCAAAAATGTTGTTGAAACCTCTTTTGGGAACACGTCTCTGAAGGGGCATCTGTCCGCCTTCAAAACCGAATCTCTGTCCGCGACCTGCACGGGCCTTCTGACCCTTGTGTCCCTTACCGGCAGTTTTACCGTTGCCGGAACCATGACCTCTACCGATGCGCTTTACCTCTTTAGTAGAACCCTCAACGGCTTTAAGCTCATGAATTTTCATAGTTCGCACCTCCTTAGTTAGCTTCAGTTACCTCGACGAGGTGGATAATTTTTTTGATCTTACCCTGGGTGGCTGCGTTGTCAGGCTGAACGGTGACATCGCCGCGCTTGTGAAGTCCGAGGGCTTTAGCGGTTGCGATCTGATCGGGCTTGCAGCAGATCAGGCTCTTAACCAGCTTTACGTTAATGTTAGCCATTTTACTCGTCCTCCTTAACCTAAGATTTCTTTAACGGTCTTTCCGCGGATTGCAGCAACCTCTTCAGCGGTGCGGAGAGCCTTGAGTCCTTCGATGGTAGCTCTTACAACGTTATAAGGGTTGTTAGTGCGGAGAGCCTTAGTACGGATATCGGTGATGCCGACAGTCTCAACAACTGCACGGACTGCGCCACCGGCGATAACACCGGTACCGGGTGCGGCGGGCTTCATAAGAACGGAGCCTGCACCGTAAACACCGAGAATCTCGTGAGGAATGGTAGTACCCTTCAAGGAAACCTTGAAAAGGTTCTTCTTTGCGTCCTCGATGCCCTTGCGGATAGCGTCAGGAACTTCTCCTGCCTTTCCAACACCGAAGCCGACAGTGCCGTTACCGTCACCAACAACAACCAAAGCTGCGAACTTCATAATACGTCCGCCCTTAACAGTCTTGGAAACACGGTTAATAGCAACAACTTTTTCTTTAAGATCCATAGTGGATGCGTCGATCATAGTAGCCAAAAGTATTCTCCTCCTTCTTTAGAACTTGAGGCCGCCCTCGCGGGCTCCTTCGGCCAGCTCCTTGACACGGCCGTGGAAGATATATCCGCCGCGGTCAAACACGCAAACTTCAATACCCTTGTCTTTAGCACGTGCAGCAATCAACTGTCCAACTTTACGGGCTTCTTCTTTGTTACCCTTGGCCTTGCCAAATTCCTTCTCGTTAGAAGCGGCAGCTGCCAAAGTAACTCCGTTTACATCGTCGATAAGCTGGGCGTAAATGTTGCTGTTGGAGCGGAAAACATCGAGACGGGGGCACTCAGCAGTACCGCTGATCTTGCCACGTACACGAGCATGTCTCTTAAGACGAGCTTTGTTAGTATCAGGTCTTGAAACCATTTTATTTTCTCTCCTTTATTACTTTTTAGCGCCCTTACCGGCTTTACCTTCTTTGCGGCGGATGTGCTCGCCTGCGTACTTAATACCCTTACCCTTATAAGGCTCAGGCGGACGCTTTTCGCGAACCTCTGCTGCAAACTGACCAACCATCTGCTTATCGGCACCGGTGATCACGATTGCGTTTGCACTGGGGCACTCAATGGTGATACCGTCGATCTCAGGCATAATAACCTGATGGGAGAAACCAAGGTTCATAACCAGGTTCTTGCCCTGCTTCTGCACACGGTAACCGACACCGTTTACCTCAAGCTCCTTCTTGAAGCCTTCGGTAACACCGACAACCATGTTGCTTACCAATGTACGGGTAAGTCCGTGCAGTGCACGATCCTCCTTATCATCGGAAGGACGGGTAACAAGGATTTCGCTACCCTCAACCTTGATGGTCATGCGCTCGTTGAAGCTCTGAGTAAGAGTTCCCTTGGGACCCTTAACAGTAACCTCAGCACCGTTGATCTTAACATCAACACCGGCGGGGATTGCGATAGGCTTTCTACCTATTCTTGACATTTCACTGCACCTCCCCTTACCAGATGAAAGCGAGGACTTCGCCGCCAACATTCTCACGGCGTGCCTGCTTGTCAGTCATAATACCTTTTGAAGTGGAAACGATAGCGATTCCAAGGCCTCTCATGACCTTAGGCATATCCTCCACGTTGGAATAAATACGCAGACCGGGCTTAGATACTCTGCGAAGACCGGTAATGATCTGCGACTTGTTAGGACCGTACTTGAGTGCGATCTTAATAACTCCCTGCTTGCCGTCTTCCAAAACGGTGAAGCCGTTGATGTAACCCTCATCGAGAAGGATCTGAGCGATTGCCTTCTTGACGTTAGAAGCGGGCACCTCAACCGAGTCATGCTTTGCCGAGCTAGCGTTACGAATTCTCGTAAGCATATCAGCTATTGTATCGGTGATTTGCATACCGTCAACCTCCTTTACGTATTGCTGTTACCAGCTTGCCTTCTTTACTCCGGGGATCTCGCCCTTGTAGGCCAGCTCTCTGAAGCAAATTCGGCAGATACCGTACTTGCGGAGGTACGCATGGGGACGACCGCAGATCTTACATCTGGTGTACTCTCTGGTCGAAAACTTAGCAGGTCTCTGCTGCTTGATTTTCATAGATGTCTTAGCCATGTTTACACTCCTTACTTCGCAAACGGGGCGCCCATCAAGCTAAGCAGCTCTCTGGCTTCCTCGTCGGTATTTGCGGTGGTAACAAAAATGATATCCATACCGCGTACCTTGTCGATTTTATCGTAGTCGATTTCAGGGAAGATCAACTGTTCCTTAACGCCCATTGCATAGTTGCCACGACCGTCGAAGGAGTTGGGGTTGATACCTCTGAAGTCTCTAACTCTCGGAAGAGCGGTGTTGAAGAGTCTGTCAACAAACTCATACATCTTTTCGCCTCTGAGAGTAACCTTGGCACCGATCGGCATACCTTCACGAAGTTTGAAGTTTGCAACCGACTTTCTTGCCTTACAGACAACCGGATGCTGTCCGGTGATCTGGCCGAGATCGTTTACGATGGCGTCGATAACCTTTGCGTTATCTCTTGCCTCGCCGCATCCAACGTTGATAACAACCTTGTCAAGCTTGGGGATCTGCATGACACTCTTGTAGTTGTACTTGGCTCTCAGAGCAGGTGCAACGTTGGCTTTATATTCTTCTCTTAATCTTGCCATATTCATGCGTCCTCCTTATCAGATTGTTTCTCCGCACTTCTTGCAGATGCGTTCTTTCTTACCATCCTCGTACAGCTTGTGGCCGATACGGGTGGGTTTCTTGCACTTGGGGCAGACAACCTGCACTTTAGAAGCGTAGATTGCGCTTTCTGCCTCGATTATACCGGAAGGATCGCCGGCCTTGCGGGGCTTAACATGCTTTTTAACCATGTTGCGGCCTTCAACAATAACCTTGCCCTCTTTAGGGCTGACCTCGAGGACCTTACCGGTCTGTCCACGGTCTTTGTCATCTCCGGTGAGGATAACGACGGTATCGCCGACTTTAATATTCATTTTATTCATGTCAGTGTACCTCCATCAAAGAACTTCGGGAGCAAGAGAAAGGATCTTCATGTAATCCTTCTCACGGAGCTCACGTGCGACGGGTCCAAAGATACGGGTACCTCTGGGGGTCTTGTCTTCTCTGATTATAACCGCGGCATTTTCATCAAAACGGATATATGAACCGTCATTACGGCGAAGACCTTTGCAAGAACGTACTACTACGGCCTTGACTACATCGCCCTTTTTGACGGTACCGCCGGGAGCTGCTTTCTTAACGGAAGCAACTACGACGTCGCCAATGTTGGCATACCTTCTGCCGGAACCGCCAAGCACTCTGATGCACATAAGCTCTTTTGCACCGGTGTTGTCGGCAACCTTAAGGTAAGTCTGTTGCTGTATCACAGTCTTTTCCTCCTTTAGACTACTTTGCCTTCTCTATGATTTCAACTACGCGCCATCTCTTGTCTTTCGAGAGGGGACGTGTCTCCATAATCAGGACACGGTCACCGATGCCGCACTCATTGTTCTCATCATGGGCTTTGAACTTAACGGTGTTCTTAACAATTTTCTTGTAGAGCGGATGCTTTACGTTGTCTTCGATAGCAACTACAACGGTCTTATCCATCTTGTCGCTGACAACCTTACCGACTCTTGTTTTACGAAGGTTTCTTTCGCTCATAGCTTTCGTCCTCCCTTACATTAAGAATTGGCGCCGTTCAGTTCGATCTCGCGGAGAAGAGTCTTAACTCTTGCGATATCCTTTTTAACGGCTGCAATTCTGGTCGGGTTGTCGAGCTGATTAATGGCATGCTGGAAACGAAGATTGAAGAGTTCTTCTTTCAGATCCTTCAGCTGCTTCTCGAGCTCTGCCGGGGTCTTATCTCTGAGTTCCTTTACATTCATTACTGCTCACCACCCTGTTCTTTAGTCACAAACTTGCATTTGATAGGCAGCTTGTTAGCGGCAAGACGCATAGCTTCGCGGGCGACCTCTTCGGATACACCGCCGATTTCAAACATAACTCTGCCCGGTTTTACCACGGCTACCCAATATTCGGGAGAACCTTTACCTGAACCCATTCGGGTCTCAGCAGGCTTCTCGGTGATGGGCTTGTCGGGGAAAATCTTGATCCAGACCTGACCGCCACGCTTGATGTAACGGGTCATGGCAATACGAGCTGCCTCGATCTGGTTTGAGGTGATCCATGCGGGCTCAGTTGCCTGAAGACCGAAATCACCGTTGGAAACGAAATTGCCGCGGAGTGCCTGACCTTTAAGGCGGCCTCTGTGTACACGGCGGTACTTAACACGCTTAGGTAACAGCATTAGCGGTGGCCTCCTTCCTTGCGGGGCTTTCTGGCATCGTGGAGAACCTCGCCGGTGTAGATCCATACCTTAACGCCGATGCGGCCGTAGGTGGTATGTGCCTCTGCGAAGCCATAGTCGATGTCAGCACGGATAGTCTGAAGGGGAATGGTTCCCTCTCTGTAGCTCTCGGAACGGGCGATCTCAGCACCGCCGAGACGACCGGAAACCTGAGTTTTGATACCCTTAACGCCGCAACGCATTGCACGTCCGATGGACAGCTTCATTGCACGACGGAAGGATACACGCTTCTCAAGCTGAGCTGCGATGCTCTCTGCAACCAGGGTTGCATTAACATCGGGGTTCTTGATCTCAACGATATTGATGTAAACATCCTTATCAGTGTTGAGAAGCTTCTTGCACTGTGCCTTGAGCTTTTCGATCTCCTCACCCTTGCGGCCGATGACCATACCGGGCTTTGCACAGTGGATGTGGATGCGAACGCGCTTTTCGTCACGCTCGATCTCTACTTTAGGAACACCTGCAGAATTAAGAGTGCTCTTCAGGTACTTACGGAGGTTGTAGTCCTCAACCAAAGTATCGCCGAAATCCTTATCCTTGGTGAACCAACGAGAATCCCAGTTCTTAATAACGCCAACACGGAAGCCGTGCGGATTTACTTTCTGGCCCATAACTTTAACCTCCTTCTTAGTCTTCACGCTCTCTGAGAACCAGAGTTACGTGAGATGTTCTCTTCAGGATGCGGTGTGCACGTCCGTGGTCCTTTGCGCGGATTCTCTTGAGAATCGGGCCGGGGCCAACGAAGCACTCTGCTACGTAGAGCTTGGATACATCCATCTGATGGTTGTTTTCTGCATTTGCAATTGCTGATTTGAGCAATTTTTCAAGATACTCGCAAGCGGCCTTCGGTGTGAACCTAAGAATAGCCATGGCTTTATCAGCGTCCTTGTTGCGGATAAGATCCAGGACGATCTGCACCTTGCGAGGTGATATGCGGGCATATCTGAGTGTTGCCCTTGCTTCCATAGTCATACTCTCCTTTCGACCGCTTACTTCGTAGTCTTTGCGCCGGCATGACCCTTAAAGGTTCTGGTCGGTGCAAACTCGCCGAATTTATGACCTACCATGTCTTCGGTAACGTATACCGGAACATGCTTTCTACCGTCATGAACTGCCACCGTATGTCCGACGAAATCGGGGAAAATAGTGGATGAACGGCTCCAGGTCTTCAAAACACGCTTCTCGCCTGCTGCATTCATTTCCTGTACTCTTTTCAAAAGCACGGGCTGAATGTAAGGGCCTTTTTTAACGCTTCTTCCCATTGTTCTTTCTCCTTTCGTCGATTACTTAGCATTACGACGCTTGACAATATTCTTGTCAGACTGCTTATGCTTCTTACGGGTCTTGTAGCCCAAGGTGGGTTTACCCCAAGGTGTAACAGGACCGGAACGGCCGATAGGTGCACGTCCCTCACCACCACCGTGGGGGTGGTCACACGGGTTCATAACAGAACCGCGAACGGTAGGACGCCAACCCATGTGGCGCTTACGACCTGCTTTACCGATGTTAACATTCTCGTGCTCGGGGTTGGAAACGCTGCCGATGGTTGCCATGCAAGAAGCAGGAACGTTACGGAGCTCACCGGAAGGAAGTCTCAGAAGAGCCATTCCGTTTTCCTTAGCCATGAGCTGAGCCATGTTACCGGCGGAACGGGCAAGCTGTGCGCCCTTGCCGGGGTAAAGTTCAACGTTGTGAACAATGGTACCAACAGGGATATCGGAAAGCTTCAGTGCATTACCGGGCTTGATATCTGCGTCGGGACCGGAAACGATCTTATCGCCGACCTTGAGATCCTGAGGAGCGATGATGTAACGCTTCTCGCCGTCCTCGTACTGAACGAGTGCAATGAATGCGGAACGGTTGGGATCGTACTCGAGGGTCATAACCTCGGCGGGGATGCCGAACTTATCACGCTTGAAGTCGATGATACGGTACTTGATTCTGTTGCCGCCGCCGTGATGACGGACGGTGATGCGGCCATAGCTGTTACGGCCGGCATGCTTCTTAATTACGCCCAAAAGACTCTTTTCGGGAGCAACCTTGGAAAGCTCGGAGTAGTCCATAACGGTCATACCACGTCTACCGTTGGTTGTGGGCTTGTAATGTTTGATAGCCATTTTAAGTTTCACTCTCCTATTTAAGCTTAGCGGAGCTTATGCTCCATACATTGCTTTGAATCGTTCTGTCCGATTACATCAAGCCGTCGAAGAACTCGATGGTCTTGGAATCAGCCTTGAGGGTAACGATTGCCTTTTTCCAATCAGCGGTGTAACCCTCGTAACGACCCATACGGCGCTTGTGGCCGCTTACGTTTACGGTGTTGACCTTTTCTACCTTGACACCGAAGAGCTCTTCACAAGCACGTGCGATGTCGATCTTGGTAGCGTCTGTAGCTACCTTGAAGGTGTACTTCTTGTCAGCAAAACCGCCCATTGCACGCTCGGTAACTACCGGAGCAAGAATGATATCCTGAGCTGCTTTCATTATGCGTATACCTCCTCGATAGTCTTGACGGCATCCTTAACAATGATGAGTGTATCAGCATTGATGATGTCATAGGTGTTGATGGTGTTGACCTGTGCGGTCTTTACGCCGGGGATATTAGCAGCAGACTTCACAACGTTTGCTTCGTTGGAAGCAAGAACGATAAGAGTCTTCTTGCCGGCCTCAAGAGCCTTCAGGCACTCAACAACGGTCTTGGTCTTGTAGCCTTCAACGGTGAGGGCATCCAGAACGATGAGAGATTCAGTGAGAACCTTGTCAGAAAGAGCAGATTTCAATGCAAGCTGTCTTTCCTTCTTGTTGATGGTGAAGTAGTAATCTCTGGGCTTGGGACCGAGAGCGATACCACCGTGTCTCCACTGAGGTGAACGGGTAGAACCCTGTCTTGCATGGCCTGTACCCTTCTGTCTCCAGGGCTTCTTGCCGCCGCCGGAAACTTCGGAGCGGGTCAATGTCGACTGTGTGCCCTGACGCTGATTAGCGAGGAAGTTCACAACAGCCATGTGCATAACGGCCTCGTTGGGCTCTACACCGAAAACAGCTGCGCTAAGCTCGATGTCAGCAACCTTCTTACCGGCCATATCCTTAACTGCAACAATAGGCATTTTCCTTCACTCCTTCCTTAAGCTTTAACGCTGTCGAAAACAACTACGATCGAGCCCTTGGGACCGGGGACGGCACCCTTAACTGCGATGATGTTGTTCTCAGCGTCGATCTTGACGATCTCAAGATTCTGAACGGTTACACGCTCAGCACCGAGATGTCCTGCCATCTTCTTTCCTTTGAAGATTCTGGCGGGGTCGATAACACCCAAAGAACCGCCGTGACGGTGAACAGGGCCGGTACCGTGAGTCTCTTTGAGTCTCGCGAAGTTCCAGCGCTTGATTACGCCGGCGTAGCCCTTACCTTTGCTGGTGCCTCTTACGTCAACCTTGTCGCCCTCTGCGAAAACGTCAGCCTTGATGATGTCGCCTACATTATAAGCAGAGCAATCATCGAATCTGAACTCGCGGAGAACCTTCTTAGGTGCAACGTCGCCCTTTGCGAAGTGTCCCTTCATGGGCTTGTTGACCTTGTGAGCCTTCAGATCGCCGAAGCCAACCTGAACTGCCTCGTAGCCGTCGTTTTCAGCGGTCTTCTTCTGGCTGATGGCGCAGGGGCCTGCCTCGATGACCGTTACGGGAACGACGTTACCGTTTGCGTCAAAAAGCTGGGTCATACCGAGCTTCTTGCCTACGATACCTTTTTGCATTTTATTTTCCTCCTGAATGGTTATTGGTTGACATTTCTGCCAACATGACCTGCCGCTTTAAGATCAGAGCTTGATCTCGATCTCAACGCCGGCGGGGAGCTCAAGACCTGTCAGAGCTTCAACGGTTTTGTTGGAAGGTCTGAGAATGTCGATAAGCCTTTTGTGGGTTCTGCTTTCAAACTGCTCACGGCTGTCCTTGTACTTGTGGACTGCGCGAAGGATGGTTACAACCTCTTTCTCGGTCGGGAGCGGTACGGGACCTGAAACACGAGCGCCGGTGCGCTTTGCGGTTTCGATGATCTTCTCCGAAGCCTGATCGATGAGAGCATGGTCGTAGCTCTTCAGTCTGATTCTGATTTTCTCCTTGACTGCCATTGTGACTTTCGCCTCCTTGTAAAATTTGGCGGGCAACGCCGCTTTTGTCTGCAATGTTTACATTGTGCCGGGTGTTTCATCCCTGTCCAATATAAAATCCGGATCGCAGCATCATTTTTGCAAGCAATCCGGGGCCGACATTCGGCGTTCTTGCTTTGGCTTGCCAAAGCAACGCAAATTCTTGTCGCCCGGTTTAAAATCGGACATACTCCGCGGAAATTCCCCAACTCGAGGTTGGCCACCTCCCGCATCAACGCATATCTGCACATCACATGCTCGAATAGTTTACCATAATCGTCCTTAAAATGCAAGTGTTTTTTTACATTTTTTGAATTTTTTTCGATATTTTTAAAATGTTGCGCCGATTTGCAATATATTTGTGCAAATCTTTGCGTTTTATAGCAACTTTATCGGGTATTTTTGGCATTTATGTTGACTTTGCGCACGCGTATATATATAATGTAAGAAAATAACACAAATTGAGGTGTTTTTATGAAAAAAGTCGGATTATCGATCGGTAGATTTCAATCTAATTTCGGTTTACCGTTGGCTTTGGATAAAGCCAAGGAACTTGGTTGCGACACTGTCGATATCGGTCTTGAGAACCGTGACTACCGCCGTGAGGGTGACAAATACTCTATGACCGACGAGGAAATAGTGGCTTATTACTCCGAGATCGGCCGTCACGCTAAAGAAATCGGCATAGAAATTTCACAGACCCACGGCCGAATTAGAGGTTACACGCTTGACGAGGAGGAAAACAAGGCCGTCTTGAAAAACGCCAGAATTGACTGTATGGCAACTGCCGCTATGGGCGCACCCGTAACCGTTATGCACATTTGCGCAACGGGTCGTGTCGGTCCCGACTACCCTGCCGACAAAATGCGTGAGCTCGGCTTCAGAATGTTTGCCGATATTTTGCCCTTTGCCAAGGAGTTTGGCGTAAACGTTGCGCTTGAAACCTTCGGTGACGCCCCCTCTTACGGTTGCTGTGATTTCTTTGGTGACCCCAACGAGCTGTTCGCAGTTTTCAACCGCTTGAAGAACGAAACACCTTACGGCGACTATGTTTCCATCTGTGTTGATACAGGTCACAGTAACAAAGCAAGTCGTTTTGGTCACCCAAAGCCTGCCGACGCCATCCGTTTGTTCGGCAGCAACATATCCACCCTGCACCTAAATGATAACGACACCCTGACCGATCAGCATAAGCCTCCCAGAACCGGCTGCATCGATTGGGTCGATGTCATGGCCGCCCTTAAAGAGGTTGGCTATAACGGTGTTTATAATATGGAACTTTCCCTCGTTTGCTTCGGCAAGGAACTTTACCTCGACACTGCCGCCCTCTCAACCAAGATAATGCGTGATATTTTGAAGCAAGCTGAACAAACAGCACAATAACCAAAAAAACCGCTCAACAGAGCGGTTTTTTATTTGGTTATTTTTGTCCACGTCTTTTGGGGGCTTCGTAGGATGACGATCTTCTGTCGTGCGAAGCACCTTTTTTGTTCTTGGGATACTTTTTCCTGAACATAACGTTGACCACAACAAGAGCAACGATGCAAAGCACGGCAACGGTTATGGGGATCCAGATGATCTTATAGATATCGTCGGCAACAAAGCCGCCGTTTTCACCCTCATATTCCTCGTCGATCTCCTCATCGACACCGTCCTCGTATTCACCCGAAATGAAATCCTCATCGTGCTCACCGTCGGTCGAAACCTGATTTTCGGATGCAAGCTGTGAACCGGTTTCGTCGATAAACTTGCTGCTATCGGGATTTCCGCCGCTTGTGATGGGCTTGTTGGGCTCGGAGGACGTGGTGCCTTCAGAGCTTGTCTCCTCATCCGAGCTTGTACCGATCTCGGAAGAGGTCTCGCCCTCGGAGCTTGTTCCCTCACCCGAGCTGTTCTGCTCCTGAGAGGATGAGGCGGAATCACTTGATACATCCGATGTAGTCGTATCAGAGCTTGTTTCGGTCGAGCTTGAGGTAGTGCTCTGTTCAGACGAAACCGAGGTCTCGGTTGAGCTTGAGCCGTCGGGCTCGGTTGCGGCGGCGGTCATACCGAAGGCCACCGTTAAAGCCATACAAAGAATCACAACAAGGATGGCTGACAGTTTTTTATTCATTAAACTCATATCCTTTTAAAATGTTGAATAGATCAATATGCCTTGCCCCAGTAAACGAGCTTCTTGGCCGGCTTACCACAGCAGACACACTTGCCTTCGATATTATCCTGCTGACCCAAGGGCATACAGCGTGAGGTTACACCTGCAACCTCTTTAAGCTTGTCCTCACACTCACGGTCCATACACCAAAGAGCCTTGATGAAGCCGGGCTTATTATCAGCGGTGTCCTTCATCTCGTCAAGGTCGTTGACCGAATAGGTCATGGCCTCACGGCGCTCGAGTGCCTTATTATACATAGAGGTCGAAATATCCTCAAGCAGTTTTTCTATTGTTTCCTCAATTCCGTCAAGTGATACAAACAGCTTCTCGGCGGTATCACGGCGAACAAGGACACACTGATTCTTCTCGATGTCCTTGGGACCAAGCTCAAGACGTACGGGGACACCCTTCATCTCATACTCCGAGAATTTCCAGCCGGGCGACTGCTCGCTGACATCGATACCTGCTCTGAACCTCTTGCGCAGGCTCTCGTATACCTCGGTCGCCTTGTCGATAACGCCCTCCTTGTGCTGGGCAATGGGAACCACCATTACCTGCTTGGGAGCAACTGCAGGAGGAAGGATAAGACCGCTGTCGTCACCGTGGGTCATAATGACGGCACCGATAAGACGGGTGGTCATACCCCACGAGGTCTGATGCGGAGTTGCAAGCTTGTTGTCCTTATCGGCATAGGTGATGCCGAAGGCCTTGGCAAAGCCGTCACCGAAG
>JAZQCY010000169.1:0-10741 GCA_045546555.1 Acutalibacteraceae bacterium
TAAGTGTTGTCTTCCTAAGACCGCTTGGCCTCCGACTTAATTTTCCTATTTGGAAATTTAAACCGTTAATGGCGGAGAGGAAGGGATTCGAACCCTTGTGGGGTTGCCCCCAAACGGTTTTCAAGACCGCCTCGTTATGACCACTTCGATACCTCTCCGTATAAATCGTCATGACCCTACCGAAATTTTGTGCGGACTTATCCAACGCCTAAAGATTTTAACACAAATTAAAGGCGATGTCAACACATTTTTAAAATTTATTCTTAAAATGTTACATTATTAAGGCTCTTTGCCGGGTGGCTTTGGCAATACTTATTCCTGCTCACGGTATTCGGTGGGTGAAATGCCCGTTACCTTTCGGAAAACACGGCTGAAATATAACGGATCACGGAATCCGCATCTTTGCGCAATCTCGGCAATCGTCAGCTCGGAGAAGCGCAGAAGCTCACTCGAAAGCTCGATCCTCAAATTCTGCCGATACTGTGTGGGTGGAACACCGAAAACATCTGAAAATACATGGGTAAATCTGCTACGGCTCAAGTTGCACCTTGCGGCCATATTATCGAAATTGATTTCCTCGGTATAATGCTTATTGATATAATCAGCCTCACGACGCACCATTTTCTCGGTTTCAGTGGACAAAGAACTCACTTTGTCGGAAAGGGCTGATACTATCCTCAACAAATTGCCGATTGCGGCCAGTCTGCGACCCGTTCTGTTGCTGTAAAACAGTGACTCAAACAGTCGGGCAACGTCACTCGAAACATTGCGGAGGACGGTTATTTTATTAGCGTCAAAGCTCTCCATCATTTCTTTTGCGGCGGTGCCTATGAAATGGACATAGTATCCCAGACTTTGTCTTTTTCTGTTATTTATTCTGTAAATGTAATCGCTTGGGACATTCGGTGGGATTATAAAGCAATCACCCGGCTTTAGCGCATAATGCACTCCGTCGTCAAAAAGGTCGATGAGCCCCTCGGTAACCAATTGGATCAGCCAATCGTAACGACCCTCTGCACGGCAGATTCTGCAATCACCTTTAAAGCGCTGATATGAGGCTATCTCCACACCTGCACAGTTGATCTGTAAAAATTTATCAGACTCAAAATCGGATTTATCGTATCCCTTTTTGACATTGAAAACAAGCATCGTTCCATAGCCTCCTGATTTTTATTTAAAAGTTATCCGTCTCACGGAATTCGGTGGGTGAAACTCCCGTCACCTTTTTGAAAACACGGCTGAAATACAGTTGATTTTTAAAGCCGCATCTTTGTGCTATCTCGGCAATCAGCAGCTCGGAGAAGCGCAGAAGCTCGCTTGCCTGCTCGATCCTCAGATTCTGCTGATACTGTGTGGGCGGCAGACCGAAAATATCGGAAAACACGTGGGTAAATCGGCTGCGGCTGAGGTTGCACCGCTTGGCCATAACGTCAAAGTCTATATCCTCGGTATAATGCTTGTTGATATAATCGGCCTCACGGCGCACTATTTTCTCGGTTTCGGTGGGCAAGAATTTTGCCTCGTCGGAAAGCACCGACACGATCCTCAACAAAGTTCCGAGTGAGGCAATTCTGCGCCCTGTTCTTTTACTGTAAAACAGCGATTCAAACAGGCGAGAAACGTCGCCCGGAACATTGCGGAAAACGGCTACCCCCCGAACACCGAGACTGTCCATCAGCTCTTTTGCGGCGGTGCCGCTGAAATGAACATAATACCCCTCAGTTTGTCTTTTCTTGCCATTTATTCTGTAAATATAGTCGTTTGTAACACCCGGTGGGATTATAAAACAATCACCCGACTTCAGGGCGTAATGTACGTCACCGTCATAAAGGTCGATAACACCTTCCGTGACCAGTTGTATCTGCCAATCGTTGCGACCTTCGGGTCTGAATATCCTGCAATCTCCCTGAAAACGCTCGTAAGAGCCTACCGCTACACCTGCACAGTTGATCTCTAAAAAGTTTTTGGACTCAATATCGGTTTTTTCGTTACCTTTTGTTCTATTGATAACATACATTATCCTCACCGCCTTCGATTTTTGCTGTTATCTTTATTATATATTGGAAAGCCGCCCTCGTCAATAGTAGATTATGTATGCAAAACAGCAGGTTTGTGCATATAAACGGCAGTTTTGTGTATATGGATAGCTGATTTGTGTATTTCAATATTTTTGCCGTTATGCTATACTTTATTTGTAAAAATATTCATTTTGAAAGGATGGACACTATGAAACGCAAGCTTTTAAGTCTGATGCTTTGCATCTGTATGTTGGTTTCGGTCGTTTCCGTGGGACTGGTCGGCAGTACCTCGGCCAAAACCGTAACCACATACCTTGACAAGGTATCACTAACCTTTGACGGTGATGCACCTTACGGCATACCGTTACACCGTGGATTGACCACTATAGGCTATGAAAACGGTTACGCATTGTTGCACAATGATGACGGCAACGGCGGTACAGCCTATATAGGCAAGGACGGCACCGTTGGTGCTACACCCATTAACCGCAAAGACAAAAATACGGACCTTGTTGCCGAGGCAAAAAGTAACCTGTTTATGTGCGAGGCAGGTAAGACCTACCGTTTGAAATTCGATTTTAAATACCTTGCAGGTACAGGCGGTATAACAAAAACTGTAGATATCTGGACGGTTCCCGACCCCACCGCATCATCAATATCCGATTATAAAATGGGCAAGCGCGCAACACTTGTTGAATCGCAGGCCGCAACGATGACGATTGCTGAGACCGCAACCGTTTTGACCGAGGATACCGAGTGGGCTTCGGCTTATTATATCTTTACGGTCAACGACGACCAGACCGACGGTGTTGCTATAGGTATGCATCCCGGTTACAGCGCCACCTATCACTCGTATCTCGCTGTCGATAACCTCACCATCAGCGAGGTTGCCGAAGGCTTTGAGTATAACGAAAGCCGCCTGCACACCATGGACGATACAGTTAATGACGCTTTCATTAAAGCCTCGGGCTGTAACGACGGAACCGCCTTGGTCGATAATTACGACGAGGAACACGGAAGTGTTCTGAAGCTGGTCGGCGGCAACTATGCCCGTCTTGGATTTGAAGACTTTGATATCAAGCAGAATCGCAAATATTATGTTTATTTTGATGCCAAGGCCGAAACCGATAACGCACAGCCTGTGACGGTGTTGGGCGTCAACGGTTCGGGCACAGGAAGCTGCCGTTTCTTCTTCACGGGCTTCCAGACCCCTTACGACAAAGGTGCATCCTTCTTTATTGACGGCAAGCAGGTCACCGCCGCAAATCTCAAATTCTCAACCGAGTGGCAGCGCTATGGCATCATCATCGACACATCCAACGAAACTCTTCTCTCAAAAATAACAAGCTATCAATCAAACTTTTGGAACAGCAAAATCCACTTCCTCTTTGGTGTAAGCGGTGCAACAGCTTACTTTGATAATGTTCAGGTGATTGAGGTTGAGAGCATTCCCGAGGCAGTTCCCGCTGAAAACGATGCCTCTGCCGCCGCTTCTATCCGTGTGGCAAAAGCCGCCGAAGACAATAACGGTGTTTATCTTTCGGCAGGTCTCAGATTCAGAGGTACTATTGACAACAGCGTAAAGGAGACCGCCGATGAGATCGGCTTCCTTGTTGCCCCCTCCTCCTCTGTTATGACTGACACCGATTGGTATAAGCTTGAAAGCGGTCTTAACCCCATTGTCAGACAGGGTGTTTGCTATAAAAAGGATGTTACCGACATCGTTTATGAGCAGGGCACCAATCAGACCGCATATCAGATGATACTCACCGGACTTTCGACCGAGGATGGCAAGACAGCTTATATGAGACGCTTCACTGCCGTTATGTACGTAAAATCGGGCGAAGCCTACACCTATTACGCTTTGGGCGAGACCTCCTACAATCAGGTAGCCGCAACCTATAAGGTAATGAACGTTGACTTCGATGCACCGTCTGACGGTGCAGGTCTCGTCACCGTAAGCGATGAATGGAAGACCCACCCTCAGGATTATAAGCTTGTAGCCTTCACCTTTGATGACGGCCCTAAAGACGTTGACGGCAATGACCCCACCAACAACGCCACCCGAATGATAAACACCCTTAACAAATATGCCGGTGCAGGCACTATGTTTGTTATAGGAAATGCTATCAACACACGTGGTGTCGGTCAGCTGGAGTATGCTGTGTCCAAGGGCTTTGAGATCGCAAGCCACACTTATACCCACACAAATATCAACAAGGCTTATCTTGAAGCCAACCCCGATTACACGGCGCAAGACTACATAGACGAACAGATCAAGCCCTTGAATGATCTGCTCGAAGAAAAGATGGGTATTACACCTAAGTTCCTGCGTGCCTCCAACGGCTCCTGCCCTCAGCAGGTCATTGATGCTGCCGCCGCAATGAATATGCCGCTTGTTTTCGGCAACCAGGACGAGGCAGGCAACACCGTTGCAACGGGTGACTATAAAGACGACACCACCGCCGACGAGGTCTACAACGCTATTATGAGCTCGATGTATGACGGCAAGGTCATACTGATGCACCATACCGATTGCTCTGCCGAAGCACTTGAAAGACTCTGCCCCGAGCTTTATGCTATGGGCTACCGCTTTGTAACCCTTTCCGAATTGTTAGAATACAAGCTGAAGGTTACCGATATTACTCAGGTCGATGTAGCCAACAGCTTTGGCGGTAACTCCGGTATTTATGACATTGATGATGTTGAGCTTAAATACTACAACGAGGATCAGTGGTTCCTGCATCCTGAGGACTATAAGCTGCTTGCCTTCACCTTTGATGACGGCCCTACCGTTTCCGAAGCAGGCGATAACCCCGTCACCAAGATAATCGACCTTTTTGAGGATTACAACGGTTATGCAACCTTCTTCTTTACGGGAAGAAGCCTTGCAAGCAACGGCACCGGTATCCCCAAATACGCACTTTCCAAGGGCAACGAGCTTGCCAACCATTCGTATAACCATGCGAGCTTAAATACCGATGTGACCGACAAGGAAGGAACCATTGCCGAGATCAAGAATGTCAACGACTGGTACCGTGACAATCTCGAGTACGAGTGCAAGTGGTTCAGAGGCGCAGGCTTCTCGCAGAACAGCTATATGTGGGATTATCTCGAGTCTATCGGTATGCCTGCGATTCACAGAGCCGAAGTCTTGGGTTCTGACTATTCGGGCGGCACCTCCACGGCTGAGTCAATAATTGAGCATATCCGTTCGTTAGAGCTGACCAACGGCTCCGTCATTTTGGGACATTCGACCAATACCCAAAATGTCACACCCGATGCTTTGGCAGTACTTCTTCCCGAGCTTTATGCCGAGGGCTACCGTTTCTGCACACTTTCGCAGTTGTTCTCGCTTCAGGGTATCGACTATGAGGATATCCCCACCGGTGAATATATCCAGGGTGTTACCGTAGAAAACGGCGAAGCCGTCTACAGCTTTAGATAGGAGGCTTTGATATGAAGGAATATCTGAAACCCGAAATTAAGGTTGTAGTTCTTCAGCCTGTAGAGCGCATTGCAAGCACCGTTCCTACAGTTGTTGATGCTGATTTCGACGAAATCAGCATCAACGGTGATTTTGGCAATGACTTCTGGGACTAAAATTTAATCAACCTATAAAAACCGTTCTGTTTTTTAAAAGACAGAACGGTTTTTTCTTTTGACAAATCCCCTGATCTTTGGGTTTCAAAATGCGAAATTGACCCATAAAAGGTCGAATTTTGGCTGAAATTGTGCATCTTGCACAATTTTTATCAAAAAAATCTACTTGCATAAATGGAAAAATGCCAAATTAACTATTGAATTTTCCAATTTACATTGCTAAAATATAAATAGGTTAATATTTCTCGCATTATGTCCACACACAATGAGGAATAATCATTATGTAAATACAGTAGATTATTATGGACAGGTCTGCGCAAACAGATGACCTAAAGGCATAAGCCTTCATATAAAAAACTGCAAGGAGTGACCATAATTGAAAAAAACAGAATGTGTCGCAATGCTGCTGGCAGGAGGTCAGGGAAGCCGTTTGGGTGTTCTCACACAGAACATCGCAAAACCGGCCGTACCGTACGGCGGAAAATACCGTATAATTGATTTCCCGTTATCCAACTGCACTAATTCAGGTATAGACACCGTAGGTGTGCTCACCCAGTATCAGCCGCTTGAGCTTAACGACTATATCGGCTCGGGCAAGCCGTGGGATCTTGACCGTTCCAACGGCGGCGTGCATATCCTGCCGCCTTATCAGAACAACAAGGGCGGCGACTGGTACAAGGGTACCGCCAATGCGATCTATCAGAACATCCCGTTCATCAAGCGTTATGATCCCGAGTATGTTCTCATCCTTTCGGGTGACCACATCTATAAAATGGATTACAGCGATATGATCGAACAGCACAAGGCTTCGGGCGCCGACTGTACCATTGCCGTTATCGAGGTCCCCATGGAGGAGGCCTCACGTTTCGGCATAATGAACTGCAACCCCGATGGCTCTATCTATGAGTTTGAGGAGAAGCCCAAGAACCCTAAGAGCAACCTGGCTTCGATGGGTATCTATGTTTTCTCGTGGGATAAGCTGAAGAAGTATCTCGAGGAGGACGAGGCCGACCCCAACTCCTCTAACGACTTCGGTAAAAACATCATCCCCAATATGCTGAACGATAAGCAGAAGATGGTTGTCTATCGCTTTGCCGATTATTGGAAGGATGTTGGAACCATTGATTCCCTTTGGGAGGCCAATCTTGACCTCTTGGATCCCAAGATAAAGCTTGATCTGTCCGACCCCAAGTGGAGGATCTACTCAAGAACTCCCAGTGCACCGCCACAGTATATTGCCGATACCGCCAAGGTTCAGAACTCCCTTATTACCGAGGGTTGTGAGGTATTCGGCACGGTTGATTTCTCGATACTGTTTGACAACGTCATTATTGAGGAAGGTGCCGTTGTTAAGGATTCGCTTGTAATGCCGGGTGCCACCATTAAAAAGGGAGCATCGGTTCAGTATGCCATTATTGCCGAAAACGTCGTTGTTGAGGAAGGCGCTTCGGTCGGTGAACGACCCGAGGATGTGGCCGACCTTTCAAAGTGGGGCGTTTCTGTCGTCGGCGCAGGACTTACCATTGGCAAGGATGCTGCGGTCAGCGCAGGCGTAATGATTAAAGAAAACTTGGAAGAGGGTGGCAAGCAATGAGAAAGACCAACGTTTTAGGTATTGTGTTCCCCAACGCACACGACCAGCTTATGGGCGAAATGACCGAGTTCCGTTCAATGGGTTCACTTCCCTTCTGCGGACGCTACAGAGTGATCGACTTTTCGCTTTCCAATCTTGTTAACGCAGGCGTTTCCAAGGTGGGTATAGTCACCAAAAACAACTATCAGTCGCTTATGGATCACATCGGCACCGGCAAAGCCTGGGATCTTGACCGCAAATCGGGCGGATTGTTCTTCCTTCCTCCCTACTCCAACACCGATGCCAAGGTTTATAAAGGCCACGTTGACGGACTTTTCGGCGCAATGAACTTCCTACGCAGCTCGTCTGAGGAATACGTTGTAATGTGTGACTGCGATATCATCACCAACTTTGATTTGAGCGATATGATCGACCGCCATATCGACAGTGGGGCCGATATCACCATCGCTTACAAGAAGGGTGTTATGCCGCAGAATAATCACGACGTTATGGCGTTCAAGCTGGACGGTGACAAGATCATCGATATCAAGTTTGCCGCTCCCGAGTCGGCCGACCGTTCTGTCAGCCTTGACATAACCGTTATGTCAAAGGAACTGCTCCTCAAGATAATCGAGGAAGGCTTTGAGCGCAACTTCACAAGCATCGCACGTGACGTTTATCAGCGCAGCCTTGACAAGCTGGATATCCGTGGCTATGAGGTCACCGAGTATGCCGCCATTATGGACAGCCCCGAAACCTACGCCAAGGTTACGGCCGAGGTCGTAAACAACCCGTCGGTTCGCCGTCAGCTGTTCTGCAAGGAGCGTCCCGTGTTTACCAAGACCCGTGACGATATGCCGACCATTTACGGACTTGACAGTGAGGTTAAAAACAGCCTTATCGCCGACGGTTGCGTTATTGAAGGCACCGTTAAGAACTCGGTTCTTTTCAGGGGTGTTAAGGTCGGCAAGGGTGCCGTTATCGAGAACTGCATCATCATGCAGGATTCGGTTATTGAGGCCAACTCAGACCTGCAATTTGTAACACTTGACAAGAAGGTCAAGATCACGGTCGGCAAGACCTTGAGAGGCACCGAAACCTATCCTATCTATGTCCGCAAAAAGGCCGAAGTTTAATGGAGTGAAAAATCTATGAAAGTATTATACGCTACGAGTGAAGCCTACCCTTACGCTATGTCGGGCGGACTTGCCGATGTAGCAGGCGCTTTACCCAAGGCCCTTCGCAAAAGGCTGATTGGCTGCCGTGTTGTGCTTCCGCTTTATGACACCATAAGCGATGAATTGCGCAGTACGATGCAGTTTGTCACAAGCATAACCGTTCCCGTTGCATGGCGCAGACAGTATTGCGGTATTTTTGAAGCTAAGCACGACGGTGTTATCTACTATTTTATCGACAACCAATATTATTTTAAGCGTGGTGTGCTTTACGGCAACTACGATGATGCCGAGAGATTTGCATTCTTCTCACGAGCCGTTTTGGAGATGATACCGCACATTGATTTTGTGCCCGACATCATCCACTGTAACGATTGGCAGACAGCGCTTATCCCCGTTTTCCTTGATACACTTTACAGAATGGTTGAGCCTTATAAAAAAATCAAGACCGTATTCACCATTCACAACATTCAGTATCAGGGCAAATACGGTAAGGACCTTATTGAGGACGTTTTGGGTCTGCCTCAGGATTCGGCTCATATTGTTGAGTATGACGGCTGTGTCAACCTTATGAAGGGCGCAGTTGAGTGTGCCGACCGTGTGACCACCGTCAGCCCGACCTATGCTACCGAAATAAAAGACCCGTGGTTTGCCCACGGACTTGACGGAATCATCCGTGAACGTGAGTTTAAGCTGTCGGGAATTGTCAACGGTATCGATGTTGAGGTCTACGACCCCGAGAAGGATACCCACCTTTGGCAGAACTACACCGCTAATGATATTTCGGGCAAGGCGGTCAACAAGGCCGAGCTGCAAAAACTCTTCGGTCTGCCCGAACGACCCGACGTTCCCATAATCGGTATGGTCACCCGTCTTGTATCGCACAAAGGTCTTGATCTTGTTAAGGCCGTATTCAGCGACATTATCAAGAATGACGTTCAGGTCGTTATCCTTGGTAGCGGTGAGCTGGAGTTTGAGACCTTCTTCCACGAGCAGAGAAATGCCAACCCCGAAAAGGTTGCGTTAAAGCTCGGCTTCATCCCCGACCTTGCTCATAAAATTTACGCAGGTGCCGATATCTTCCTTATGCCGTCCAAGAGCGAGCCTTGCGGTCTGGCACAGATGATAGCACTGCGTTACGGTACCATCCCCGTTGTGCGTGAAACAGGCGGACTTCGCGACACCGTTACCGACAGCGGCGATAACATGGGCAACGGCTTTACCTTTAAGACCTACAACGCACACGATATGGCTTATGCCGTAAGCCGTGCGATCGAGGGCTTCAATGCCGAAGGCTGGGATATCCTCGTAAAACGAGCCATGGAATGCGACAACAGCTGGGGTCGCTCCGCCGGAGTTTATATCAAGATGTATAAGGAAATTTTAGGTAAGTAAGCCATAACAAAACACCCTATGGAATTTTGATTCCATAGGGTGTTTTATTGTCTTTATTTCTTCGTTGCGGTTTCGATCATTTCTGCGGCGGGCTTTAAGTAGTCAACGTCAAAGCGCTCAAACTCTCCCATATTGCAAAGCTCGGTCAGCGAAGTATCGATAGGCATTTTGCCCAACGGCATGATCTGAAGCTCACTGCAAAGCTCTTCAAAATGGCTTTCACCGAAGATCTTAAACTCCTTGCCGCAGTCGGGACACTTGACATAGCTCATATTCTCAACCATACCAAGCACGGGAATGTTCATCATAGAAGCCATATTGCAGGCCTTTTTGACGATCATGGAAACGAGATCCTGCGGAGTGGTTACAATGACAGTGCCGGTGATGGGCAACGACTGATAAACGGTAAGCGGAACATCACCCGTTCCCGGAGGCATATCGACAAACATATAGTCTACCTCGCCCCAGTTTACGTCGGTCCAGAACTGCTTGACGGCACCTGCCAAAACGGGGCCACGCCAAACAACGGGAGCATCGGGATTTTCGAGCAACAGATTGCAGGACATTATCTTGATGCCGTTGGCGGTCTCGGCAGGGATGATACCCTTGTCGTCCATCATTGCACGGCAGTTGATGCCGAACATTTTAGGAATTGAGGGACCCGTGATATCGGCATCCAAAATACCGACCTTATAGCCCATACGGTTAGTGAGAACAGCCAGCATTGCGGTGACCATGGATTTACCTACACCGCCCTTACCGCTGACGATGCCGTAAACCTTTTTTACCTTGCTGTGAGGATTAAGCTGTTCCTTCTGTATCTCCGAGGAGCAATTGCCCTTGGATGCACAGGTGGAACAGTCGTGTGTACATTCACTCATTTTATCTTTCCTTTCTTCAAGTATATTTTTCGGTCAATTTTATATTATATACCCACAGCCGAAAAAAAGCAATAGTTTTAAATTTTTTTATACTTT
>JAZQCY010000170.1:0-5661 GCA_045546555.1 Acutalibacteraceae bacterium
GCCGAAACAAATGCACCCAGCATATTTTCAACGGTGCGGAAGGTCTTGCTTTCCTCACCGGCCGGAAAAACGTGTGAGCTGACCGCAAAGCCTGCGGCTTTGAGCGAATCGACCACCGTGTCGAGATATAAGGGCTCAACGTTGGTGTCGGTCACAACAAGACAGCTTTTTCCGCGTACTGCGGGCTTTATCAGCTCGCCGCAGTTTTTTAAGCTGCCGTTTTCGATCAGTATATCGTAAGCTTCGGGCTTGGTTACCGAAATCTTCATGGCTGACATAAATGGGTCATCTCCCAAATCAATTGTGTGTAATGTTGCGGATGGCGTTGGTTACCGCAAAAAGCTTGTCACAAAGCTTTTGGAACTGCTCGGGTGTGATGGACTGCGCACCGTCCGACAAGGCATGAGGAGGATCGTTGTGCACCTCGATCATAAGACCGTCGGCACCTGCGGCAACAGCGGCCAGGGACAAAGGCTCAACCAGCCAGGTTATACCCGATGCGTGCGAAGGGTCGACCACAACGGGAAGGTGAGAAAGCTTTTTGAAAACGGGTACCGCCGAAACGTCCAAGGTGTTGCGGGTAAAGGTCTCATAGGTTCTGATGCCACGCTCGCAAAGGATGACATTTTCGTTGCCGTTGCTCATAATGTACTCAGCACTCATAAGGGTCTCCTCAATGGTGTTGGCAAGGCCTCTTTTCAAAAGAATGGGCTTATTGCATTTGCCGAGCTCCTTTAAAAGCCCAAAGTTCTGCATATTTCTTGCGCCGACCTGAATAACGTCGACATCCTCAAAAAGGGGAAGGTGGTCGGCACTCATTATTTCGGTGACTATTGGCATTCCTGTTTTTAACTTTGCGTGCTTCAAAAGCTCAAGTCCGTCGGCTCTGAGGCCTTGGAAGGCATAGGGCGAGGTTCTGGGCTTAAACGCACCGCCTCGAAGGAAGTTGGCGCCGCTTTTCTTGACCGATTCGGCAATGCCTGCGATCTGCTCCTCGGATTCGACCGAGCAGGGGCCTGCCATTATCTGCAGCTCACCGTTGCCAATCTTGTGACCTGCAACGTTGATAACGGTGTCATCGGGGTGGAACTTGCGGTTGACCTTTTTATAAGGCTCCTGAACTCGGCGTACCGTTTCAACAATGGGGAATGCGCTGACCGAGTCGATATCAACGGCCTTGGTGTCACCGACAAGTCCTAAAACGGTCGATTGCTCACCAAACGAGGTGTGAACATCCACACCGTATTTTTTACGTAATATATCGGAAAAATCAGAGACCTGCTCACGGGAAACTCCGCTTTTCAAAATAACGATCATAAAAGAACCTTCTTTTTTGGGAAAACTTATTCTAATATTTTACTACATTACGTAAGTAATGTCAAGATTTTGAGCCACTCTTAACATAAAGTTCGACAATTTTTTCGACAACCTCTTCAACGGGTTGCTCGGCGTTTACAATGTGGTGTCCTGCGGCGGCGTACAAGGGCTTGCGCTTTGTCATCAGCTCGTTGACGGCGATCTCCTTGTCATCACGCATAAGCAAAGGTCTTGTGGTATCACCCTCAAGGCGTTTAAGCACCGCTTTCGGGGTGATATCAAGAAAGATCACAAGCCCTGTTTTGCGCAAGCTTTCGGCGTTTTCGGGGTTTAAGACCGCACCGCCTCCCGTGGCAATTATCAAACCCTTTTGCTCGGCAAGCTCACGTATAACGGACTTCTCAAGCTCACGGAAATATCCTTCGCCTTTTTGGGCAAATATACTGCTGATGGAGATGCCCTCACGTTGTTCGATGACTGCATCGCTGTCGCAAAAATCGTAGTTTAACCTTGCGGCCAAGGCACGTCCCACGGTGGATTTTCCGCACCCCATAAAGCCGCAGAGAACGATATTATTTTTCATAAAAAATGCGCTCCATTTCACGGTTTGCGGCCGTTATAATTTCTTCGATATCAGAGGTTTTAAACTCTGCGCTGTACCAAAATTCGTGCGCCTTTACGGCCTGCCAGACAAGCATTGCCATACCTCCCACGGTCTTGATACCAAGGCTATCAGCCGTTTTTATCAGCAGTGTCCTTTCGGGGTTGTAAACCGCATCAAAAAGTGCCTTGCAGCCCTTCAATTGCCCTTCGGTCAGCGGCATTGCATCGGGGTTGGGATACATTCCCACAGGTGTTGCGTTAACGCAAAGCTCAAACTCACCTTGAACGTCTTTCAGCTCACAGACAGATACCTTACCGCCGCTTGATATCAGCCACTTTTTAAGCTCCTGAGCCTTTAGTAAACTGCTTTGTCTTACTGCGATCGTGACCTCACAGCCTGCGTCCGAGGCCTCACGGGCAAGTGTCCTTGCGGCACCGCCTGCACCCAGCACCAGCACACGTCCCGAAAGGGGAACATTGTTGGCCTTTAAGGCTTGGGTAAAGCCATAGGCGTCGGTACTGCAACCGTATGTTTTACCGTCACGGCGTAAAACGCAGTTTACGGCATTGTATTTTATGGCTGATTCGTCGACCGAATCAACAAAAGGAATAATTGCTTCCTTGTGGGGAATAGTCACATTAAAGCCATTAAGGTCGCCCAAAATGCCATTCATATCATCAGCAAGCTTTTCGGGGTGAATGTCAAAGGCAGAGTATTCGATCTCAATTCCCTGCAATTTAAAAAGACTTTTATGTATAAAAGGGGACATCGTATGTCCTATCGGATGCCCTATAACAGCATACTTTTGTTTCATAAAATCCACCTTAAAAGTAAAAATTTTCATTTTCCTATTGACAAATCGGCTTTGTCAACATATTATAATTAAACAGTAGCAAAAATCAAGTGCGATTTTCGTTATTCTTATACCGAAACGGTACTTTTTAAGTATATCACAGTTTTGGGCTTTAGTCTATATTTTCTTTTAGGAGGAACTAATAATGGTTTTTGAAAAGATCAGAGCAATTCTTTGTGAGCAGCTCGACATTGAGGAAGATCAGGTAACTATGGAGTCTAATATTGCCGAGGATCTCGGCGCAGACAGCCTTGATGTTGTTGACCTTGTCATGTCTATTGAGGACGAGTTCGATCTTGAGGTACCCGACGATCAGGTTGAGAACATCAAGACGGTTGGCGACATTGTCAACTATATTGAGAATATGAAATAATCGTATTTACGAAAAATATTAAAAAACTGCGCGGCAAATTCTGTTTGTTGCGTAGTTTTTATTTCTGAAATTGTATATTTGTTCACGATAATGCAAAAGGCATCATGCTCCAATCTATTGACAGCCGCAGTTAAGCGATGTAAAATATTTTGTGAAAGGCATCGTTTAAATCCATACGGTCTTGAGTGGCTCTTTATTTTAGTTTTTTCGAAATTCAAAGGAGAAAAATCATGAGGTACACAGCAGTCGACAGTACAGAGTACACCTATCCCGACGTGCAAGAATACACATCCTCAAGCGGCAAAATAAAAATAGATGTAGCAAGAGGCGGGTACGCTACTGCACAGATCATGTTATTCGACGTGCCGACCAACATAAAGCTTGACATTAGTGCGGATATTGAAGGTATTGAATGGTACGAGCTGTTTCCCGTTGTTGTCGATCAAAACCCGAAGATAGACGAGGATAAGATGTGTGAGCATTATCCCGAGCGCAAGGCACCATACCTCGTAAACGACTGTCTCAAGCCCTTATCCGATAAAGTGACCGTCACGGACGGTGCTACGGGACTGTATATGTGTCTCAAGATAGATAAGGATGCCGAGGCAGGAACGCTATGTGGAGAGGTGAGGATCAACGAACTTACAGTTCCGTATGAGATAACGGTATTCCCGGTGGTTCTCCCGACTGACACGCTTCATTGCTCGATAGGCCTCAGGTGTGAAAATATATGTTCAAGGCATCATGTAGAGCCTCGCTCAAAGGAATACGACGAGATGCTTGAGAAGTATTTCACTATACTTCGCCGAGGAAGGAACAATATGTTTTTTCGTATGCCCGAGCCTGTTGTTACTGATTTGGGAGATAACAATTATTCATTTGATTTTACCGACACCGAGGCCTTCATAAAAAAGGCTGTTGAATTTGGATTCCGCGGCTTCCGTATCATCCTTGGCAGGAGAAGGAGCTGGAAGGAGTCCACCATCTACGTGAATAATTGTACTCTGCCCTGCATGTCCCTTGAGGGATATAAGTTCATAAGACAATATCTGACCGCTTATTATAAACTTGCCGAAAAGCTAGATGCAGTAGACAAGCTTATCGTGAGCATCTGCGACGAGCCGAACGAGATCAACGCAGTGGAGTATCGCGCTCTTGCGGGAATGGTCAGAAAGATAGTTCCGAAATTCAAAACCTCGGATGCTACCTCTTGCAGTCTTCTGTACGGCTCGGTAGATATCTTGGTGCCCGGTATCTCAAGCTTTGAAAAGAAAAAGGCCGAGTTTGACATATTAAGAGATGACGGTGACGAAATATGGCATTACGTTTGTTGCGGTCCGAGAGGCAATGGATATATCAACAGATTTATAGATTATCCGCTCATATCCACCCTTTATCTGCATTGGGGTAATTACTATTACGATCTGCCCGGATTTTTGCATTGGGCGTGCAATTATTTCGTAGACGGTCAGGATCCTTTTAAGCAGACCTGTCCTTCTGAGACTAACGCAGACATAACGCAAATTCTTCCTCCCGGAGACGGTCATATTATCTATCCCGGAGACGACGGTCCTTGGATGTCAATGAGACTTGAGGCGCAGAGAGTGAGTGCTGAGGACTACGAGTTGATGAAGCTCCTCTCACGGAAAAACAAGCCGCTGGCTGACGAGATCTGTACCGGTTGCTTCCGTAAATTCAATGACGTTGAATATGACGTAAACGTATACAAAGCTACAAAGCGCCGTCTGCTTGAGGAGGCTTCTAGGATATAATATCTCGGCAGACAAAAGAGCACTCTCAGACCCACCGAAATTTCGGTGGGTCCGGATATTTTGACAGGAGATTCAAGAAAACAGCGAAAGTGAATACATAGGAACACAAGGAACGGTTCAGTCCGAGAAGGCATTATCGATAATTTAAAATGCTTCGTGTTTCGGAATTTGAGCATTTGTTTACAATTTTGTATTGAAATTCGTAATCTTTTCTAATATAATATAACTTAAACCGATATAAGTAAGTTACGAGGAAATGGTGAGTAGTTGTGGCTAAGGAAAAATTAGTTAAAGAAATCACGTCTATGGAGGACGATTTTGCACAATGGTATACCGATGTGTGTATTAAGTCCGAGCTTATCGATTACACAAGCGTAAAGGGCTGTATGGTCATCAGACCTTACGGCTATGCTATTTGGGAGAACATTCAGCACATCCTTGACGGTATGTTCAAGGAGACCGGACACGAGAACGTCTGCATGCCTATGTTCATCCCCGAAAGCCTTTTGCAAAAGGAAAAGGATCATGTTGAGGGCTTCGCTCCCGAGGTTGCATGGGTAACCCACGGCGGAAGTGAAAAGCTGGAGGAGCGCCTTTGTGTCCGTCCTACGTCCGAAACCCTTTTCTGCGATCATTACAAGAACATCATCCACTCCTGGCGTGACCTGCCCAAGCTCTACAATCAGTGGGTATCGGTCGTCCGTTGGGAAAAGACCACACGTCCTTTCCTGCGCTCGAGAGA
>JAZQCY010000171.1:0-8351 GCA_045546555.1 Acutalibacteraceae bacterium
CTTACGCCCAACGATGTTGCACTTCGTGCAAATGTATGCTATAATACACACAGGCGGTGATTATATGAAAAAAATATTTTCGATAATAATTGTTTTTGTAATGATATTTTCTCTTTCCGGTTGCAAAGAAAGGTTTGACCCTGCGCCCCAAATAACCGAAGGCGAATTCCCTTTTGTTGTAGAATATGAGATTAACGGCGAACGACATTTAATTGAAGATACGGTTGTTTGTCGTTTTGATGGTTACAATAGCGCTACAAATAACTTTGCAATATTTGGATATCCATCCTCGCGCAAATGGGCAACTTCATTATTAAGTGGAAATGAAGATGCCTTTGGTATATGGATAATGGAATTAGATGAAAACACCGAATCGATTTTTAAAAAAGGCAGAATAAATTACGAATCGTTTGTTTTTATTGATTATGGTACAGCTGAATACTATATGGGGGATACGGAAGCGATTTTTTATGATGAACCCCGCATAAGATATTATGAGCACCACGACGAAACACCCGATGTTTCATTTACTACCTTGACAAATGAACAACTGGAAGAATGTTTTGGCATTAAAATTATAAGATTTGAGTTTAGTGAGCCAATTGAAAATAAATTTGAATAATGTCATAAGAAAATCAAGATTTTTAGACCGGTTCCATTTTGGGAGGTAATAAGTAAAAAGTAAGAGGTAATAAGAATTGCGGCTTCGCCGCTTTTATGCTATAATACACTCAAGGCGGAGATTTTGTGAAAAAGAATATATTAAATATTCTGAAATATTTATCATTCATTATAATTCCGGTTCTTTCTGTGTTTTTATGTATGTTATTTAGAATTGCACAAGGGGAAAAGAACGAAGAAATTGTCTTTGGAATAATGTTAGGAATTGTGTTAGATTTCATTTATTCAATTGTTCTTTTATTTATAAATAAGAAATCTAATAATAAAAGTAAATAATTGTTGTTACTGTAAAGTTAGCGGTTTTCTGGCACATTCCATTCGTGTCATTAAGTTCAAAACAGCCAAAAAATAAAGCACTTCTTCGGAAGTGCTTTATTTTTTGTGTTTGTGTCCGCAGGACACAACATCGTTTTGCGGTGAAACCGCAAACATCATTTGACCGACAGGTCAACATCATTCCGCTTGCGGATACAAAACGATGTTACACCTCTCGGTGTAAACGATGTTGCCTTCGGCAAACAGTGTTGTGCTTCGCACAAACCATGTGGGGTTACGCCCAACGATGTTGCACTCCGTGCAAATGTATGCTATAATACACCCAAGGCGGTGGTATTTAATGAAAAAAATACTTGATAAAATGTTTGCAAATAAAAAGTTATCTTTAATTATTCCAATGGCAATTGCTTTGCTTATGTATCTGCTATTTGTCTTATTTGGAACATCTGCAGATAAAACAAATTTAATGACGGTAACCCCGATAGTATCTGTAATTGGCTTCTTTGGCATTTTTTTAGTTATATTTGTTCAAGTTAAAAGCTCCATGTGTCCTGAGTGGTTTCTAAATTTATTTGAATTGATTGCTACAATAATTTTCAGTATTTATGCAATTATAGGAGCTTTATCTTTTGTTATTAGCGGCTTCCAAAATTTCAACATAGGAATATGTCTTGGATTTGTTTCTTATAGCTCAATTTCGTGGGCACATAGTAAACGCCCCCAATAATTAAAGAAAATCCTCGTTTTTCAGTCACATTTAATTCGTGTCACTAAGTTCAAACTACCCAAAAGCACCTGCGTTGCAGGTGCTTTTGTCAACTTTGGTTGCGTTTTGCGAAAAGATGTGGTATAATCGAAACAGAGGTGACTTTTATGAAAAGGTTAATTGCTGTTTTTTTAGTGGTTTTATTTTCTGTTTCGTTATGTGGGTGTGCGCTTGTGAAAAGGACACAGGGCTCTGAGTCGACCGTTGAAAAAGCGCCCGAAAACCACGCAAAGGCGTTTTATGATAAGGTTGTTGAGTGTCAAGCAATATTGGACAAGGTGGCAACGGATGTTTGTGCGGCTTGGAAAGACGCTTGTGCTGATTATGAATTGTCTACAAACGAGATAAACCAAAAAATCGAAGCTGCCAAAAAAGCAAACAATGATAATATTGCAAAAGCAAACGAGCTTGACAAGGAAATCAACAGTTTGTTTGAGAAAGCAAAAGAGAGCACTGACGAATATCAGCTTGAAGGTGCGATTAAGGATGCTATGTCTTCATATGTAGAATATAAAGATAGCATTCTCAACGCTAACGAAGCATTAAATTCGCTTGGATATATGGATATTGAGCGCACGAAACGCTCGCTCGACAGCAGACTTCGTGATTTGCTTGTTGAACTGTAATTTTGAATTAACAGTGTTAGTCTTTGGAGGTAGGAAATGGAGAAAAAACTTACGGCTTTTTGCTTTACCGACATACATAATCAGCAGTCTATGCTCGATTTTCCGACCACCTTGAGAAAATCGCTCATTCAGGCTAAAGGTTTGGCCGTGAAGGAGTTTGGGTTGGCCGATATAGCGCTTGTCGGCGGCGACAATATATCGGACTATCCTCATTGGAACAAGTCGTGTGCTCTGCCTAAAAAGAATTTTCTTGACATCAAGCAGAAGTTACATGCGTGCGTGTCGGAAAGTGCTGTAGACGGCAAGGTAATGTACGTCACGGGCAACAATGATATGATTTTGGGCGACATCGGAACCGAGGAAAACGAGCCGTATAACACCACCGATTTTTATGATGTAATGGAGGCCGCTTTGGGTGAGCTGCCCGACAGCGAAAAGCTGATACTCCATTCCACGCATAAGCCCAACGAGCTTTATTGGGGTGCTTTTCATTATGTTATCAACGGAATTGACTTCATCGGCATCAACATCGACCCCGACACGGCTTTCGATTCCCACGAAGGGTACTACAGCAATAAGTCCATGCTGTGGGTCAAGGACAAGCTCAAAGAGATCGACCCCGACGGTAAAAAGTTAGTCTTTGTTGTAGGGCACCTGTCGGCAACATATTATTACAATGACGGCTGTTTGAAGGAAACCATGATAAACGGTGACGTTGAGCTGTTTTATGACATTTTCAAGGGTCACCGCAACACGTTTTATCTATACGGTCACGTGCACGGCGAACGTGCTTGTTATAAGGATTACTCCTCGGGTGCGGTTTTGCACATCAAGGACAAGCAACCGATAGATTTTAATTTGGCCGAAACCGACTCCAAGGACAAGGATTATGAATACACCTTTGTCCACATGGGCGGCTTGCGACCGTTTGGCAAGGAATATTTTGCCGATGACGGTCTGACGGGCTTTGGCGGAAAGTCTGAAAAGGCTTACCACCCCGGCACGGCGACACCGACCTTGGCGCAGTATCTTGTGTTTGAGGTCTACTCCGACCGTGTGGTCTTCCACATCCGCAACACCGGCACGCACGAGAATTATACCCAAGATGATAAGCCGAGGGAATACACGGTGTATCTTGTGTAAATTATACCGTGATGTATGTACTAAATTTGAAATAATGGATTTTTCTATAAATAACACAAAGCCCCTGCTTTACAAAACGGAGGCTTTGTGTTATATTGAACGGGTCGGGGATGATCCCCATTAAATTTTGGATGTGATAATATGGCAAATAAATTTGGTGCTAAGAATTATAAGGACTATATTCCAAAGCCTGTTTGTGAGGCTTATCCGCAGTATAACGAGTTTTACGAAAAGGCGTGGGAGTTGGCCTTTGACCACATAAAATTTATCGACGGAATGCCGCAGAATCCTTATATGGATGAGGCTTTTTGCGCAACGCAGGTCTGGATATGGGACACCTGCTTTATGACCCTTTTCTGCAAGTATGCACGTGAGGTCTTTCCCGGCGTTGAGACCCTCAATAATTTTTATGAGACCCTTTACGGCGACAAAAAGATGCCCATCATAATCACCCCCGAAAATGAACCCGAGTGGACCAAGGCGATTCCCGGTGAGCCTTACCGCATCATGGTACATATTGCCGATAATCCTCCGCTTTTTGCGTGGGCAGAGTATGAAAACGCATTGGTGCTGGGTGACAAGGAGTACATCAAGACCCTTTTGTACGAGAAGCAGTTTTTGCAAAAGCATTTTGAGTGGTTTGATTCCTTGACCGACCACGCTCGTCCCGAGGGTGTTTTGATGCGCACCTGGGCGGTCAAGGAGGACAAGGGCTACCATTGGGAGGGCGGCATCTCGGGAATGGACAACACTCCGAGAGGCAGAACCACCGAGCATTGCGAAAAACAGCGCCCCAACAATCCCGATATGCTGTGGCTCGATGCCATTTGTCAGCAGGCTTTGGCCGCAAAAATGATTGCCGAGTTGTTCAAGCTCATAGACGACACCGAAAACGAGCAGCTTTGGCTTGCCCGTTACAACGAGAAGAAGGATATCGTCAACAAGTATTATTGGGATGACGAGGATAAGTTCTACTACGACATAGACTGCAAGACCGAAGCGTTTTATAAGATCATGACCATTGCGTCGTATTGGGCAATGACGGCCAAAATTGCTTCAAAAGAGCAGGCCGATGAAATGGTAAAGCAGCTCTTTAACGACAAGACCTTGCACGCCAAGGCACCGTTTTTATCGCTGTCAAGAAGTGATAACGACTATAAGACCGTCGGTCAGTATTGGCGTGGCGGTGTTTGGCTTCCCACAGCCTATGCCACCGTTAAGGGTCTTGAAAACTACGGCAAATTCGAGGAGGCACACACCCTTGCGACCGAGCTTTTAGAGCATATGTATAAGACCTATTCTGAGTTTGAGCCGCACACCATCTGGGAGGCCTATTCCCCCGAGGAATACAAGCCTGCTACCAACGAAACGGGAAGTCCTGAATATTCCCGTCCCGACTTCTGCGGCTGGTCGGCTTTGGGTCCCATTTCGATGTATATCGAGCAGGTTTTGGGCTTTTACTCGATCGACGCCTTCACTAACACCGTCAAGTGGCAGAAGCCCGATGATATTAAGGGCGAGATAGGTATAAAGAATCTTCATTTCGGCAATATCACCACCGATATTGTGGCCAACGGTAACGACTGCACCGTTGTCTCCAACGGTGAGTACACCTTGGCCGTAAACGGTGTTGAGCATAAGATCACGGTCGGTGAAAACAAGCTTACCGTTTAAGCCTCGCAAAATACATTTAATTTTAAAACCCACCCACGCCAACAAACCTCGGTTGGTATCGGGTGGGTTTGGTTTTTAAATCACACTAAAAAGTTGATTTTTCCGAACTTTGACTTTACAAAACCGAGTTTATACTATAATATAAAGTTAAGAGTTCGCCACTTTTAAAGTAAAAGGAGCTTAGGTAATGTTTTTTAACGATTTCGATAATGCGCTGAAGGTCACAGATGTCAGAATAATGCACGCATCCACCTTTGAGAAAATGCGTGCAATGTCTGCACGGCCGTTTAATTCGCTGTCTTTTCGCATAAAATCACGCAGGAGCTTTGTTTCGGACGGTGTTCGTACCGAGGAAATGAAGGAGGGTGATCTGCTGTTTATGCCGGCCGCCACCGATTTCAGCCAGCAAGCGGCTTATGAGAGGCTTATCGTTATCCACTTTGAGTCCGAAAAGCCGTTTGAAAAAAGTTTTGCGGTGTTGCACTCGGATGACCCCGATAGCATGCGTGAGCTTTTTGAAAGCGCATACCACACCTGGGCGTTGAAGCTGCCGGGGTATTACCAAAAGACCATGGCGATTTTTTATAAAATTCTGGAAAATCTTTCGGTTTCGGAAAACCCAACCTATCTGACCTATGCCTATAAAAGCATTTTGCCTGCCATTGAACGTATGCAACGCCGTTTTACCCAGCCTGACCTGCAGATATCCGAGCTGTGTCGGCTGGTGAATTTGAGCGACACGCAGTTCCGAAAGCATTTTGTCGAGGTTTTCGGCATCACGCCGATGAAATATCTGACAAAGCTAAGGCTTGAACGTGCCACGGAGCTGTTGGATGACAGTCCGATGAGCATTGAAGAGGTGGCGCACAACTCGGGCTTTAACGACGCCAAGCACTTCAGCACGGTTTTCAAGCAGGTATACAACATCTCGCCGCTGAAGTACCGCAAAAGGTGAATCTGTTCGGAAATTTATAAATTTTGACTTGAAAACAGTATGTACAAAGCACAGTTTTGATAGTATATTGGGGTTAGTCAGGATAAAAGGGGGGTTTTTATGAAAAACTATGTTTTAAATGGCCGGGAAACGGTGCATCTGCCAAAAGAAGCCAACCATCCCGTCATCCGTGAGTTTTTGCAAAACTACACCACGGGTGTCCAATGGGATACCGTGTTTGACGCCGAGCAAAACACGCTTTATATTGGCAATCCTACTGCTGTTTCGCCCGACGGTGAGGATTACCGCATTAACGTCACCGAGGACGGTGCGTTTGTCAGCGGCTCCACCTATTCGGGACTTATGCACGGTTTTGTGACCTTGCTTGAAAGAATCGTTTGTACCGATTTTGAGGAATACACCGTTGAGGGCGGTGAGGGAAAAGGCTCACCGAAAATCGGTTTCAGGTCGGTGCATCTCTGTGTTTTCCCCGAAACCAAGCTTGAGTTTCTCAAAAAGGAAGTGCGGATGTGCATAATGGGCAAATATTCGCATTTGATAATCGAGTTTTGGGGCACACTTAAAATGGATTGCTTCCCTTTGTTCGGGTGGAAGGAGGCCTACACCAAGGCACAAATCAAGGAAATTCTTGATGAGGCAAGGGCGTTCGGAGTCGAGCTTATCCCGTTTTTCCAGCATTGGGGTCACGCCTCTCTGTCCCGTGGAGGAAAATCGGGCAAGCATGTTGTGCTTGATCAGGACGTGCGTTACGAGTATCTTTACCGACCCCATTCGGGCGGTTGGGTGTATGATTTTAAGAACCCCAAGACGCTTGAGCTTCTGAAGTGTGCACGTGACGAGTTATGCGAGCTTTGCGGTGAGGGTAAATATTTCCACATTGGCTGTGACGAAGCCGAGCATCTTAAAACGGCTGAGGAGGCAAGGAGGGTTGCCGAGCATATCAATGCCGTTGCCGCAGACCTCAAGAAAAACGGCAGACGGGCCATTGTTTGGGGGGATATGCTGCTTTGTAAGGCGCAGTTCAAGCCGGGTAATCAGTATGTGTGCAATTCTTCAGCCGAGATTGCCAATGCTTTGGTCGATTCTTTGAGCCGGGAGATTATCATAGCCGATTGGCAGTACAACGTCACCGAGGGACTGATCGAGACCTCCAAATTGTTTAAGGGCAAGGGCTTCGACGTGCTGTGCTGTCCGTTTGACAAGCGCATAAATACCGCACTGTGTGTCGATTCTGTGGTGGAGTACGGTCTTTACGGATTTATGAAAACCACCTGGCACATGATGCACACCGGTCTTTTGGCGCAGGTACTGCAGACGGGCTGGGGTGCTTATGAGGGCAAATACGACCCATCTTATCCTGTTTACAGTGCCATTGTCGACCGCAGTGCAGGTATCTTGAGAAAGCTTGCACCGAGTGGTGGAGAATATCTCAAAGCAGGTTGGGCCGAGGAACAGATTGATTACTAAAACAAAAAAGCATTGAACGTTCCGAACGTTCAATGCTTTTTTATGTGTGCTTCTTAACCCTTGAGTGCTCTCTCAAGCCAGATTGCGCCGATATCCATAGCGGCATAAAGACCTACCTTGTCGCTCGACTTTACGATGCGGTCCTTCATTTTAAGGTCCTGATCCGAAAGCAGAAGCTGAACGGTGACCTTCTCGGCAACCTGGATGCCGCCAACGTCCTTCGAGGAGTTGACCTTGATCATAACGATATATTTCTCTTCCGAATTGCCGTAGTAAATGGTGTCACCGCTTCTTACCAACGGCTTACCCTTATAGGTGAGCATTTTCTCTGCCATAAGTAATTCCTCCTTATATAAAAAACAAGTATTATCAATTCACCTCAAGATTATACCACACTTGTCGGCGGTTTACAAGAGCGATTTTAGCATTTGTTGCCCCTGATGCAAAACAACCGTCAAAACGGCAATATGAACCGCAGCTTGCAGAGTGAGCGTAAAGCCTCCCGTACGATAAGCTGCACGAAGTGCAATTTAGCTTTTGCGATAGCAAAAATTTAGCTCTATTGTAGGAAACGGAATAGGCTCCCTCTTTGAGGGTAACTCCCCATAAAATGGGGAGATGTCACGAAGTGACAGAGGGGACCGCCACGGTAAGTGGCTGTCACCGTAGGTGACTGAGGGAGTATGCCTTCCGTGAAACCGTTTTTCGGCGGAAGGAGTAAGCCCCCGACCTAAAGTCGGAGGCCAAGCGGGCTTAGGAAGAC
>JAZQCY010000172.1:0-9823 GCA_045546555.1 Acutalibacteraceae bacterium
GGTGTTACGGGTGACCTTACAGGCTTTGCCGCCGCTATCTATCAGCGAGGCATTGACTATATCGGCATCCCCACCACCCTTTTATCGCAGATAGATTCGTCGGTAGGCGGCAAGACGGGCTGTGACCTTGTTTACGGCAAAAATCTTGCAGGCGCCTTTCACGCACCCAAAAGGGTAATTATCGACCCCGATTGCCTTAACACCCTGCCGCAAAAGTTTTTCAGCGACGGCTTGGCCGAAGCTATCAAGTACGGCGTTATCAAGTCGAAGAAGCTGTTTGACCGATTATTGGAAGAGGACGCTCACGATTTTATCAATGAGCTAATTGAGGAATGTGTTTCCATCAAGCGTGATGTCACCGAGAATGACTTTTTTGAGAACGGTGAAAGAATACTTCTCAATTTTGGCCACACCATCGGCCATTCGATCGAAAAATACTATAATTTTAAGGATATAACCCACGGCGAGGCAGTTGGCATAGGTATGGTTATTATGGCCGTTTCCGCCGAAAGAAACGGCGAATGTGAATTGGGCACCTCCAAGCTGATAACCCAAGCATTGCACAAATACAAGCTGCCTGCCACCACCTCTATTGATACGGAAAAGCTGTGCGAGGGCGCATTTAATGACAAAAAGCGCCGTGGCAAGGATATAAAGCTGGTTGTCCCTCAAAAAATCGGTGTCTGCACGGTCAAGACCTTGCCCTGCGACCGACTTGTCGACTATATCGGAGGCGACCGATGAAGGTATCCATTTCCCCTTGTGCCCTTAACGGCACCGTTTGGGCTCCGCCGTCAAAATCGGCAGGTCATCGCAGTCTTATCTGCGCCGCTTTGTCAGATCGACCGACCGCCGTTTTCAATTTCGGTGAGTCAAACGATATGACGGCTACTGCCGATGCGTTGATCGCCTTGGGCGCAACCGTCACACGTGACGGAAACACCGTCAAGGTGACCCCCGTTAAGAAAAATAACAAAAACCTTACCATTGATTTCAACGAATCCGGCTCGACCGCTCGGTTTATGATACCGGTCGCCGCCGCTTTAGGTGCCGAAAACATCACCTTTACGGGGCGTGGACGGTTGCCCGAGCGTCCGTTTGACACCTTGGTTGAAGCCTTGCGCCAAAACGGTGTGACCTGCTCGGCGGACCGACTTCCGATGACGGTCTCGGGTCAGCTAAAGTGTGGACGCTTTGAGCTTCCCGGCAACATCAGCTCGCAGTATATCAGCGGTCTTTTGCTTGCACTTTCGATAGTTGAGGGTGACAGCGAGATAGTGCTGACCAGCGAGCTTCAGTCCCGTGATTACGTTTTGATGACGGTCAACGAGCTTCGTGCCTTCGGTGCTGAGATAGGTATTGAAAATGACCGTTTTACCGTAAAAGGCAGACCCTTTCTTACCGCAACCCACCGCACCGTTGAGGGTGATTGGTCGCAGGCGGCCTTCCACCTTGCGGCAGGCGCTATCGGCGGTGACATCACCGTAAAAGGCGTCAGCCTTGACACACTGCAGGGTGACAGCGCAATTGTCGACCTGCTCCGTGAGTTTGGTGCCGATATTACGGTTACCGATGACGGAATAAACGTCAAAAAGTCACGATTGCACGGCATCACCATTGATGCTTCACAAATACCCGACCTTGTGCCGATTTTGGCGGTCACCGCCGCTTTTGCAGAGGGCACCACGGTCATCACCAACGCAGAGCGCCTGCGTATAAAGGAAAGCGACCGCCTTTTGGAAACGGCCGTGCGCCTAAAGGCCTTTGGCATTGATGCTACCGAAACGGCCGACGGCTTGATAATCGTCGGCGGCAGATCTCACGGTGCCGAAATAACCTCGGCCAACGACCATAGGATCGTTATGGCCTTCACCGTTATGGCGATCAATTCCAACTCCAACAGCACTATTGACGGCGCCGAAGCCATAAACAAGTCTTATCCCCTGTTTTTTGAAGATATATCTTCCCTCGGAGGCGAATGTAATGTCATCTGCAATAGGCAGTAAATTTAAAACCACCGTTTTCGGTGAAAGCCACGGTCCCGCTATCGGAGCCGTTATTGATGCGCCCCCGGCAGGCTATAAAATCGATTTTGATGAGATACTCGTTCAAGCCGCAAGGAGAGCACCGGGGCAAGACCCCTTGGCCACCGCAAGAAAGGAAGCCGACACGCCCGAATTTCTGTCGGGACTGCTTGACGGCGTCACCACGGGCGCACCCTTGGCACTTATCATACGCAATTCCGACCACCGTTCCCATAATTATGAGAACATTGCCGCACGACCCAGACCGTCACACGCCGATTATGCGGCAGGTGTGCGTTATAACGGCCACAACGACATACGTGGCGGCGGAAACTTTTCGGGTCGCTTGACCGCACCCTTGACGGTCGCAGGTGCCGTTGCACGTCAGATCCTAAAAGCTCACGGCATTACTATCGGAGGACACGTTTCGTTTATCGGAAGCACCGCCGATGTGCCGTTTGACCCCGTAAATGTTGATGAAAAGCTTTTGAACACCCTTAACACAGAGTATTTCTCGGTCATTTCGGATGAGGCCAAGGCACAAATGCAGGCCGAAATTTTAAAAGCCAAGAAAAACGGTGACAGTATCGGCGGCGAGGTTGAAATTGCCGTAACGGGCTTCCCCACAGGCGTTGGTTCTCCCACCGCACGTGGAATCGAAAATGCCGTTTCCAACGCTGTTTTCTGCGTTCCTGCCGTTAAAGGCATTGAGTTTGGCGCAGGCTTTGGCTTTTCCTCTATGCTGGGTTCAGAGGCCAACGACGCAATGTACTTTGACGGTGATACCGTGAAGTGCAAAACCAACAACTGCGGAGGTATTACGGGCGGAATATCCAACGGAATGCCGTTGATTATCCGCTGTGCAATAAAGCCTACCCCGTCCATTGCTAAGGAGCAGGACACCGTTAATATAAACTCAAATCAGAACGATAAACTTATCATTGAAGGCAGACACGACCCCTGCATCGTACCCCGTGCTTTACCTGCTGTCGAAGCCGCCGTAGCCATTGCACTCGTTGACCTGCTTTGGGAGGTAAAGCCCTTATGAGCCTTGATGAAATAAGGTTAAAGATCGACGAGATCGACCGTGAGCTTATTCCGCTTATCAAAAAAAGAATGGAATGCTCACTTGAGGTTGCACGCATAAAGCAGGCCGAAAACCTGCCGATATACCACCCGGGACGTGAGCAACAGATACTTGACCGTGTTCGTGATACCGCCGGTGAGGATTACGGTGTGTACGTCAGCAGCGTTTACCGCAATATGATGGCGGTCAGCCGTGCCTTGCAAAGCGATACTCTCTTTAAAAACGCCGAGTTTGGTGAAAAAATACTCTCCTACCCCGAAAGCATGACCTTTAAAAGGGTTATCTGCCAGGGTGCCGAGGGTGCATTTTCACACGCCGCCGCAAACAAGATGTTCCCCGAGCTGACCCCGGAATTTATGCACAACTTCGAGGACGTTTTCAAGGCGGTCGAGGCTGATGGCTCGGCTGTGGGTATTCTCCCCGTCGAAAACTCCACCGCAGGCTCGGTCAATCCCGTGTATGACCTTATTTTGAAATACAAGCATTGCATCGTGAAGGCTACACCTGTGGATGTTTCACAGAATCTTCTCAGTATTGGCTCGGCCGATGAGGTCAAGACGGTCTATTCGCATCCCCACGCATTAAAGCAATGCGAAAACTACATAAAACAGCACGGCTTAAAGGCGGTTGAATTTGAAAACACCGCTTTGGCGGCAAAATATGTTGCAGAGCTTAAAGACCCCACAGTTGCAGCCATTGGTTCGGTCACAGCGGCCGAAATCTACGGCCTTGCCGTTACCGCAGAAAAGATACAGAACAATCAGGAAAACATCACTCGCTTTATTGCGGTGTCCAAAAAGCCGTTTATTGCGCCCGACAGTAATACCGTAAGCCTGGCCTTTACGATCCCTCACGAAAAAGGCTCACTTTACTCGATACTCGGCCGCTTTGCCGACTGCGGACTGAATCTCACCAAGATCGAATCCCGTCCGTTGGGACACGGCTTTGAGTATAAGTTTTATATTGATTTTTCGGGCAATATTAAGGATGAAAGGACTTTAAGCCTGCTATCCTCTTTAGAGTCTGAACTTTCTTATTTCGTATTTTTAGGAAACTATGTTGAGCGCTGACCGAGGTAATTTATAATGGAACAAAGACAAAAGAAAGCAAAATACCGTAAGACTAAAAGAACCGTAACAATGCTGAATATCGTACTTTCGATAACCTTGGCAGTGGCCATATTCTTCTCGGCCTTTTACGGTGTTGGCATATATCTGTTCGGTGGCACACGCTTGGGCCACATTTCGGACAACCACGAGGAGCTTGGTATAAGCTCGGACGTTGCAAACAACCTTCCCAAGGAGATCGTTAACATCGCCCTGTTTGGACTTGACTCACGTGATCCCAACGCAACCAACCGAGAGGAAGCCTTGACGGGTTGCCGTTCGGACACAACCATCGTAGTTTCTATTAACACGGTGGATAACACCATCAAATTGACATCTATCTTGCGTGACAGCTGGGTGCCTATCAAGACCAAAAGCGGCGGTGTGACCTATAACAAGATAAACGCCGCTTACAGTATGGGCGGTGCACAGCGTGCCATCCACACACTCAACAACAACTTCGGTCTGAATATCAAGGATTACGTTTCCATCAGCCTTTACCAGCTTTGGGAGGTTATCGACATAATGGGCGGTATCGACATTATGATAACCGAGTGGGAACGCAACAAGATCAACTACTTCGGAAAGCAGGAGGGCTTCAACGTCACACCGGTTGAAAAATCGGGCTTTGTCCACCTCGACGGCGGTCAGGCCATGTGCTATGCCCGTATCAGAAACGACAGTGAAGAGGTCAGAGTTCTGCGTCAGCAGAAGGTCATCAGCGCACTTTTTGAAAAGGCAAAGTCATTGCCCAAAACGAGTTATCCTTCAATGTTAAGTGCTGTGCTTTCCAACGTTGAGACCTCATTGACCTTTGATGAGATCTTCAGCTATGCCCCAATGCTGGCCATTGCCGACCTTCACATCCAAAGCACATCGGTCCCCGGTGATGAGGTCGTCGCCAAAGGCGGCGTGTTTGAAGATACACGTGGCGGTTGGGTCTGGAAGTATGACCTTGAAAAGGCAAAAGAGTATATTTATGAGTGGATATACGGAATAAAGGTTAAATAATGTAACTTTTGTCAAAATTTACAAAATAGTCATTGACCTTAACCGCAAAATGATTATAATAGTAGTATGACTGTGCAGTTATATAGTTAACATTTTTCTCAAAGGAGGCTACGCTGTGAGCAAAGAAAAAGATAATAGCGAATTTGAAGAGCTCAACAGCGTTTCTGATGTTGAGGAAATTGAGTCGGATAAGCCTGAAAAGAAAAGACCTACATGGCTTTTGGTGCTGCTCAATTCATGTATAAGCCTTATTTTGGTCGCAAGCATCCTTGCAACCGGCGTTTTGGGCGCATTGGCATATCTTTTCAAGGATATGCAGCTTGATGTTCATTTTCCTGAGAATAATGAGGATCTCGGTATTTCTGACGAGGTCGTTGAGCGATTGCCGGAGGATAACGGTATTGTCAACATTGCTCTTTTCGGTATTGACAATTACAAAAAGATCACCGATAACAGTAAGCGTGTCAAGGGCCGTTCCGATTCGATCATCATTCTTTCGATAGACAGTAAAAACAAAACCGTAAAATTGACCTCGATTTTACGTGACAGTTGGGTGCCTATTGAGCGCTCAAGCGGAACCAAAAATTATAAAATCAACACGGCCTATGCTTACGGCGGACCAACCCTTGCGGTAAAAACACTTAATCAGAATTTTAAGCTTGATATCAAGGATTACGCTACGGTTAGTCTGTATCAGCTTTCCACCGTTATTGACTATGTCGGCGGAATCGATCTGAAAATAACCGAAAAGGAACGCACGCAGATCAACAAATGCTGGATCGGCGGCGAGCCGGTTGATCAGGTCGAAAAGGCAGGTATGGTTCACCTTAACGGCCGTCAGGCAGTCGGCTTTGCCTCTATCCGTTACATCGACGGTGATGATTACCGTGCCAAGCGCCATCAGAAGGTTTTGACCGCAATACTTGAGGCTGTCAAGCAAAAGCCTATTTCCGAATACCCTGCCCTGCTCAGTAAGATCTTGGGTCAGGTTGAAACCTCGATGACCTATAATGAGATCATCAAATACACATCGCTCGTTGCCGACAGCGAATTGCAGGTTGAAACAACGCTCATCCCCGGCTCTAACGTGCCCCATAAGCGTGGCATTTTCAGTGACACACGTGGCGGTTGGGTCTGGAAATACGACCTCAACGTTGCAAGTGAGTTTATCCACAATTGGATATACGGCGAGGAAAACGAGGACGAGGATGAACCTCAAAATGATAAAAACGGCTCCGAACCGCAGGGTGGCTCGGACGTTAACAATACAAGCAACACCAATAGCACAGATTCACAATCGGAGGGACAAAAATGAAAATTGCGGAAGGATTTGTACTTAAAAATATTGCGGGAACCAACGTTGTCGTCCCGTTGGGTGACAACACCGTTTCCTTTAAAGCTATCATCACCTTGAACGAAACGGGCGCTTTTCTGTGGCAGCAGCTTGAAACCGAAAAGACCCCTGATGATCTTTTAAAGGCCATGCTTTCGGAGTATGCCGTTGACGAGGCTACCGCTAAAGCTGATATTTTAGAGTTTATCGATAATCTTAAAAAGGCCAATCTGCTTGCATGAAACCCGAACTGAAAACCGTTCCGATGGAGGAGCTGTCACCGCTTATAGTCGGCCTGATCGAGCAAAATATCGATGTCACGCTGACCGTAACGGGTAACAGTATGCGCCCCATGCTGACCCACCGAAAGGATTCGGTCGTGTTGACCAAGTGTGACCCGACCGCCCTTAAAAAGGGTGACATTCCGCTTTATAAGCGTGACAACGGGCAGTACGTTCTTCATCGGATAATCAAGGTAAACGATACGACCTATGACATAATAGGTGACCATCAGACCGAGATTGAATACGGAGTGCCGAAGAAAAATGTTCTTTGCGTTGTAAAGGCCTTTACACGCAACGGAAAATTCCATTCCTGCAGTGACCTTTCATTCAGAATTTACTCGGTTCTTTGGCGATGGATAATACCTCTGCGCGGATTTATGATGGCGGTTCACCGACTGCCGTCAAGAATTTTCAAGCGCAAAAACAAAGCTAAATAGCGTAAATATCTTCAGCTCGACAACCGTGTCGGGCTTTAAAACTTTAAGCAGTAACCACTTATTGATTGAAGGGTAGAATAATGAAAATAACCGATATCATCAATTCCGATAAATTAAGCCTCTCGTTTGAGGTGTTCCCTCCCAAGACATCAGATGCTTTTGAGAGCGTTAAGGAGGCTACCGAAAGAATAGCCGAGCTGAACCCCTCTTATATGAGCGTCACCTACGGTGCAGGCGGCGGAACCTCGGAATACACCTTAAAAATTACCGAAAATCTTAAAAACCACGGTGTTCCCGCCTTGGCTCATTTAAGCTGTATGTCATCCTCTAAAGATGAGATACACGCAAAATTGACCGAGCTTCGTGAGCACGGCATTGAGAATATTCTGGCGTTAAGAGGCGATGCTCCCGAGGATAAGACGCTCGTCAAGACCGACTATCACTACGCCAGCGAGCTGATAGCCGACCTAAAGGCGTTCGGCGGCTTTTGCATCGGCGGCGCCTGCTACCCCGAGTCGCACCCCGAAAGCGAATCGAGCATTGCCGATATCGACAACCTACGCCGCAAGGTCGAGGCGGGCTGTGAATTTTTGACTACACAGATGTTTTTTGACAACAACATCTACTATAATTTCCTTTACCGCCTGAACAACGCAGGCGTAAACGTTCCTGTGGTTGCAGGCATTATGCCGGTCACCAATCCCAAGTCGATAAAGCGCATCTGCCGTATTTCGGGCAGCGCCCTGCCCCAGCGCTTTGTGCGTATCGTTGACCGCTTTGGAGACGATCCCGAGGCCATGACCCAGGCAGGTATTGCCTATGCCACCGAGCAGATAATCGACCTTTTTGCCAACGGTGTCAAGGCGGTACACGTGTATTCCATGAACAAGCCTGAGATCGCAGAAAGAATCAAAAACAACATAAGCGGTATAATCAAATGATACATATTGATGCCGAATGTCTTACACTCGACCGAAACGAGCTGGTTGCACGGATGATGTGCACCGATATCGACACGGTTCTGTCGCTGTCGGACAAGGCCGAGCAAGAGATAAAATCAGTTGCAGTCTGTGGCTACAGCTTTGCCAAAACCAATGTGAAGATCGACGGCGATACCGTTACGCTTGGCTTTGGCAGCTTTAAGAGCCGTGGATTGGCAGGCTTTTTGAAAGAATATAGCAAAGCATACGTGGTTGCGGTGACGTTAGGTCACGGTGTTGACCGCTTGTTGCGCCAAAAGGCAGTGGTTTCCACCGTGGAGCAGTTTGCGACCGATGCCGTTGCCTCAACCCTTGCCGAAGCACTTTGCGACTATGTGCAACGTATTCTCCCCGAAAAAACAGGTCGAAGATTCAGCCCCGGGTATTCCGATCTGCCCTTAACGGTACAGGAGCCGTTGCTCCGCTTTTTGGGCGAGACCGACATATCATTGACCGAAACGGGACTTATGATCCCCTCAAAATCAGTAACCTTTATTGCAGGTGTAAAAGAATGAATTTAAGAGAGCTTATAACCGAAAAGCGGCTTTATCTTGACGGCGGCACGGGTACGATGCTGCAAAAAAGAGGCCTTAGATCGGGTGAAGGCACCGAGGAATGGAGCCTTACCCACCCCGAGGAAATAATCAGACTCCACCGTGAATACCTGTCGGCGGGGTCGGACATTTTCTGCACCAACACCTTTTCGGTAAACTGCTTAAAGCAGGAGAATTTTGAAGAATACATAGCCGCCGCATTTGACTGCGCAAAAAAAGCAAGGGACGGCTTTGAAAACAGATTCATCGCATTCGATATCGGCCCCACGGGACGGCTTTTGAAGCCGTTGGGTGATCTCGATTTTGAGGATGCGGTGGAGGTTTTTGCAAAAAACATCCGTCTTGCGGTGAAATACGGTGCCGATCTTTTGATGATCGAAACCATGAACGACCTTTACGAGACCAAGGCGGCGGTACTTGCGGCCAAAGAAAACAGTGATCTGCCGATCTTTGTAAGCAATGCCTTCGGTGAGGACGGCAAGCTGATGACGGGTGCCGATGCCGACACGGTCATCACCACCCTTGCATCGCTCGGCGTAGATGCCATCGGTATGAACTGCTCGTTTGGCCCCGATAAGATGTTACCGCTGGTCAAAAGCTATGCAAAACTCAGTCCGTTGCCCATAATCGTCAAGCCCAACGCAGGTCTGCCTCGTGTGGTTGACGGCAAGACGGTCTTTGATATTGATCCCGATCGCTTTGGCGAGATAATGACCGAGATAGCCTCGGCAGGCGGCGTTTTGTTGGGCGGCTGTTGCGGAACAACGCCCGACCACGTCAAAAAATTGGTCGAAAATACGAGCAAGCTCCCCTATCCCGTCCGCACGGTCGAAAAGCGCACCGTTGTGTCGTCCTATACCCACACCGTTGAGTTTGGCAAAACGCCGATCTTGATCGGTGAGCGCATCAACCCCACGGGTAAGCCGAAATTCAAGGACGCACTTCGCCGCGGAGATATAGATTACGCCGTAAACGAGGCTCATAACGAGGCGGCGGCAGGGGCAGAT
>JAZQCY010000173.1:0-3340 GCA_045546555.1 Acutalibacteraceae bacterium
CTTCGACCTTAAAATCAAAGAATTTTTTAAAAGGGCGAAGACGAAGAGCGCAGTAATACTGACGTATTACAAGCGATGAGGCAAGACAAGGTGAAAAATTATTGATTTTAAGGCGTAACGGGTTCGACTCTCGTTACCCTAAAGTGAGGAATTTATATGTATACCTTTGATGCTAAAAAAATAAAGGACGAGTGTGTTGAATGGATTCGTCAGTTTTTCCGTGAAAACGGCCCCGACTGCAACGCCGTTTTGGGCATTTCGGGCGGTAAGGACTCGTCGGTTGCGGCGGCTTTGTGCGTTGAGGCTTTGGGCAAGGACCGTGTTATCGGTGTTCTGATGCCCTGCGGCGTTCAGCACGATATCGATATGGCCGAGCTGCTGGTCAATCACCTTGGAATCAAACACTATGTTGTAAATATCAAGGATGCTGTTGAAGGGCTGACCAACAGTTTCCCGTTTGAATTGTCAAACCAAAGCAAGGTCAATCTGCCGCCAAGGATCAGAATGGCCACCGTTTATGCCGTGTCGCAGTGCTTCAACGGCCGTGTGGTCAACACCTGCAATCTGTCGGAGGATTGGGTTGGCTATTCCACCCGTTACGGCGATGCGGCAGGCGATTTCAGCCCGATGTGTAACCTCACCGTGCAGGAGGTCAAGGCAATCGGCCGTGAATTGGGGCTTCCCGATGTTCTTGTAGACAAGGTGCCTATCGACGGACTTTGCGGCAAGACCGACGAGGACAACCTCGGTTTCACCTATTTAGAGCTTGACCGCTATATCCGCGAGGGTATAATTGACGACCCCGAGAAAAAGGCCATTATCGACCGCAAGCACAAAATGAACCTTTTTAAACTGCAGTTGATGCCAAGCTTCAAACCGAATATTTGATTTATTTAAGTTTCAAATTTTTAAGATTCTTCGCTACGCTCAGAATGACAAGTGTTTTAATTGGTATCTGTCATTCCGAGCATAGCGAGGAATCTTTTTATATGCCAATATTTCTTCCTTGACTAAAACACTTATTTATGATATACTTCATAATTGGATTATACTGTGGAAGTGTATACGTACGCTTTCGCTTCCAAAAATTATAAAGGGGTATTTTATGGAAAAGCAAAACAACTTCAAGCCGTATATTGCCGCCGACCGTGTCACTCCCGAGTTGACCGTTACCTCCATCATAATGGGTATTTTGTTGGCAGTTATCTTCGGCGCTGCGAATGCTTATCTTGGCCTTCGTGTAGGTATGACCGTTTCGGCATCCATTCCTGCGGCCGTTATCGCAATGGGCGTCATCCGTGTCATTATGCGCAAAAATTCTATTTTGGAATCCAACCTCGTTCAGACCATTGGCTCTGCAGGTGAGTCGTTGGCCGCAGGTGCTATTTTCACACTTCCGGCGCTGTTCCTGTGGGCAAACGAGGGTGTATTGGACGAAAAGCCCGGTATGCTGACCATTACCGTTATCGCACTTCTGGGCGGCTTACTCGGCGTATTCTTCATGATCCCGCTTCGTAATGCACTTATCGTCCGTGAGCACGGCACTCTGCCTTATCCCGAGGGACAGGCCTGTGCCGAGGTTATGCTCGCAGGTGAAGAGGGCGGCTCCAAGGCTTCTACCGTTTTCAAGGGCATGGGCTTTGCCGCTTTGTTCAAGTTTATTATTGACGGATTGAAGCTCGTTCCCGGTGAGGTCTCTTACGAGGGACCGAGGCTTTATCCCGGTGCTGTCGGAACCCAGGTCTATCCTGCCGTTATGAGCGTCGGCTATATCTGCGGACCTCGCATTTCTTCTTATATGTTCGCAGGCGGTCTTCTTAACTGGTGCGTTCTTATTCCGATGATGGTTATGTTCGGCGGTGCCTATTTCTCCGATGCCTTGGGCGGCGGTCAGACCGTTGCCGAGGTTTACGCAGCAGGTGGCGCAGGCGGAGTATGGAGCAGCTACACCCGTTATATCGGTGCAGGCGCTTTGGCCGCAGGCGGTATCATCAGCCTTTGCAAGAACCTTCCCTTGATCGCCCGTACCTTTGTCGGTGCCGTTAAAGGCTTCTCGGTCGGTGGCGCAGGTACTCTTCGTACCGAAAAGGACATCAATATGAAGATAGTCCTTCTTGCCATCCTTGTTCTTACCCTTGCTGTTTGGCTTGTTCCTGCCATCCCCGTATCCCTGGTAGGCGCAATTATCGTTGTTATTTTCGGTTTCTTCTTTGCAACCGTTTCATCCCGTATGGTCGGTATTGTCGGTAGCTCCAATAACCCTGTTTCGGGTATGGCTATCGCAACTCTGCTTATCGCTACACTTATCCTTAAAATCACAGGTGAGGTCGGCGCCGCAGGTATGCAGGCCGCCATTGCTATCGGCTCTATAATCTGTATCGTTGCCGCCATTGCAGGTGACACCTCGCAGGACCTCAAGACCGGTTATCTTTTGGGCGCAACACCTAAAAAGCAGCAGATAGGTGAGGTCATCGGTGTTGTTGCTTCGGCTTTGGCTATCGGTGCAACTCTTTACCTGCTTGATTCGGCTTGGGGCTTTGATTCTCCGCAGCTTTCTGCTCCTCAGGCAACCATGATGAAGATGGTTATCGAGGGTATTATGAACGGCAACCTGCCTTGGGGACTTATCCTCATCGGCGTGTTTATTGCTATCGTTGCCGAGGTTGTCGGAATCCCCGTGCTTGCATTCGCAATCGGTGTTTATCTGCCCGTACAGCTCAATGCCTGCATTCTGATCGGCGGTATTATCCGTCTGATCTTCGATAAGATGAAGGCAAAGAATGAAGAAGAGGAAAACAAGAAGAAAGACATCATCAGCGATGGTATTCTCTTCTGCTCCGGTATGATCGCAGGTGAGGGCCTCGTTGGTATTCTGCTTGCATTGCTTGCAGTGTTCGGTGTTGGCGAAATGATCGATATTTCCGGCAAGCTTGGTCTTCCGGAAGTAATATCCAATATCGGCAGTCTGGTTGTATTTGGTCTGATGATCTGCACGCTGCTGAAGTTCTCCATCTGGAAGAAGCGTGGAAAGGCTGAAACCAAGAATGAAAAGTAAGCTTAATCAGGAAGAAAATTATCTGGAACGCTGTCCCGTTCGTCCTGCAGGAATTGCATGGTCAACGGATGAAAACGGAATCGTGACGCTCGACATTGAAAACAAGGGCATCATGAATCGCATCGCCCAGAAGCTTCTGAAGAAACCAAAGGTTTCCCACATTCATCTTGATGAGATCGGCAGTTTTGTATGGCCGCTGATCGATGGTGAAACTACGATTGCGCAGATGGGTGAGCCCATGGAAGCGCATTTCGGTGACAGGGCGAAACCAACCTATGAACGGCT
>JAZQCY010000174.1:0-13654 GCA_045546555.1 Acutalibacteraceae bacterium
CACACGTCCGAAGGACGTATATCACACGCACAAGCGTATTTAACTCTGCCGCAAGGCAGAATATCACTCACGACAGTAAACGAAAGTTTACTGTTGTGCACCCGCCCTGCCGTAAACTGTCGATTGATAACCTGCGTTAAGGCAGGTGGGTGTCCTCCTCGGTGCTTTGTGCTTCCAACGTCCGAATAAATCGGGAGGCCTGCATACCCACACCGAGAGTAAGACTCCCGATAAATAGCTTGTAGGGTTATAATAGACTGAATACACGAACAGGGCAGGCGGAATATTAAAGCTTAGTCGTCTGCTTCCTCAATATCGTAAGCATCCTGAAGACGGTCGGTAAATGCATCGACAATCATATTATACTCGTCATCGTCCTCAATATCCTCAAAATATTCCTCGCCGTCTTCTTCAACGACTTTAAGAATGACAAGCTCGCCATTGTCGTCGAGCATCTTCTGGGGATCGTCATAAACGGGGAGAAGTGCTACATAACGTGCATCGTCGGTTTCAATGCGGTCGAGTACCTCAAAGGTATATTCCTTACCGTCATCGTCCTCAAGTGAAATAATATCGGGGTTGAATTCTTCAGCCATAATGATTCTCCGTTTCTTTGAGCGTATTAACGCTTTATTTTGCATTCTTATTTTAACCTATTTTATATAATTAGTCAATATTATTTGAAGTTAAAATAAATAATCAAAAAATCATTGGCTGAAGCTGTTTCCCAAGCAGTGCTTCACTAACCGTGTCAGAAATAAGATTAAAGTCAGAAATGCAGGAATTGTGTTTGAATTTTGGCATATCCTGACAAAACGGCACGAAATATATATTCTTACAGTTCATCAATGCACCGATATTTTTTGCTGATGCGCCCAAGGCGTCATTGGTTGAAGGGGCGATTACAAGCGGTCGCTCGTTTCTCAAATGCGCCTTTGCCGCCATTGTAACGCTTGAATCGGTAATGCCGTTGGCCAATTTACCCAACGTGTTACCCGTGCAGGGAGCAATAACCAAAACGTCGAGCAAAGCTTTTGGACCTATCGGCTCGGCATCCTTTACTGTGCTTATGCACTTTTGTTCGCAGATACCTTCAACCTTTTCGATAAAATCCTTTGCGGTTCCAAAGCGTGTATCGGTGTTGTATACTATTTCCGACAGTATAGGGGTTATAATGTATCCTTCGTTTTTCAATCTTTCTAATTGCGGTATAATGGCTTTATGTGTGCAAAATGAGCCGCATACCGCAAATCCAAGCCTTTTATTTTGCATATTTTTCTCTTCTTTCCAAAAATGAAAGTATTTCTTCAGCAATGAATTGAGCCGCTTTTTTGGGCGAATGTTTTCCGGGCAAGCCGCTGTATACTGCGGCATTTATTCCAAATTCGTGGGCAGATGCAAGGTCAATTCCGGAATCGGTTGCAAGATCCTCAATAAAAACCGTCTTTTTGCAGGATTTCAAAAAATCTCTGTCAATAATAGGCGCTGGGACAGTGTTGAATATATAATCAAAATCAACGCAATTTTCGGCGCATTTTTGAGTTTTTAGCGGTGTGATATTATCAGATTCAATAACCGCCATTATGCCGTCGTTGCGTGTTGTTGCGGTTACTTTTGAACCAAGCGTTCTCAAATATTTTGCAAGCTGACGGCCTATTCTGCCGTATCCAATTACGAGTGACCTTGAACCAAATATACTGAAATCGGTACAGTTTATGGCAATTGCAATTGCGGCTTCGGCCGTAAGAACTGCGTTTTTTATCGTCAAAGCCTCGCTGTCATAATAGTCATAGTATTCAATATTGCGGTTTTCAAGCTCTTTACGAAGCGTAGGGCTGATTATGCCGCCGAAAACCAAGCTCGGCCTGCATAAAAGCAGGTCATTTAAAAGAATTACATCACCCGTTAAAGGGGTGTTGAGTGTACTGCCGTCACGACTTAACGGCAGCGGCAGTACAACGGCATCGGCTTGATTTATTGCCTCAAAAATTGTTGCCGATCGCAGAAAGCGGTCATCCCTTGGCAGACCGAATGTCATAACATTATGGTTGATCGATGACAAGTATGCGGCTATTTCAACCTGCCTTTGGTCACCGCCTATACAAGCAAATTTCATACCTACCTCCAAAAAATAAAGGAAAACACCCGAATGCTCAATACATTGTATGAGGTGTTTTCCTTTTGGCTACTTCAATTTTTCAATTAACTTTTCCTTTGAGTTTAAAGTCGGGTCACAAATTGTTGCTTCTAAAAGCAGATCCAATTTTTCTCCGATTTCTTTTCCTTTAAACCCCAGCTCTATCAGATCTTTTCCGTTGATATCGAGCATTGCTATGTTATACGGCTCGCTGTTCAGTAAAATCTCCTCCAAAGCCTCACGCAATTGCTTTGTATCTTTACCCAAGGTGTCGTAATAATCAAGCACGGTTTCAAGCGCAAAGCGCTCACCGATATTAAGCATTCGCTTTAAATCAACTTTACTATTCGGGAAAGGCATATTTAAAAGTGCAAGGTATATATTAGCTTTATTTACAGTAACATTGTCGGCTTTAAACCTGCCTAAAATAATCATAGGGTCTGTGTCGGTTATTTTGCAAATATAGCTTATTCTGAAAGCAAATTCGGTCGGCAAACTGTTAAAGCTATCATCTAAACCATCTAACGCTAATCCTAAATAAGAAAATGCACCGCAATTAAGCAGAGGATTGATTCTTGTTGCAAATTTTGAGGTGAGAGTGCGTTTTAACTCAACATAGATTCGTTCAACGCTGATATTTTGCAAAAGCCCACAAAGCGAAATTGAGGCTTTTTTGGTGTTTTCTTCAATAGCGAAGCCCAACTGTGCCGAAAAACGGAAGGCACGCATAATTCTTAATGCATCCTCAGAAAATCTGCGTATGGGGTCGCCGATGGCACGGATAACACCGTTTTTTATGTCCTCAATTCCGTTTTCGGGGTCGTAAAAACCTATTTTGGGATTATAGCAAATTGCGTTCATCGTAAAATCCCTGCGTGAAAGATCCTTGTCGACCGTTTCTTGAAAGGCAACTGTATCGGGTGAACGGTGGTCAGAATATTCACCGTCTGCACGGTAGGTGGTTATCTCAACGCTTCCGCCGTCGGTTAAAACGGTAACGGTGCCGTGCTGAAGCCCCGTCGGAACGGTTTTGGGGAAGATCTCGATAATTTTTTCGGGTCTTGCATTGGTCGTGATATCATAGTCAAAAGGTTGTTTGCCCATAATGTGGTCTCTGACAGCGCCGCCGACGCACCAAGCCTCAAAGCCGTAGCTTTCAAGCGTGTCTAAGCAGTATAAAACGTATGAGGGAAGTTGAAATTCCATAATTTTTCACCAAATATAAAATTTATGTTTATTTTTGTTATAAGATAATGTATAATTAAAATAACAAGTATTTAATAATAGAATAACACTTAAATCAACAAAAGGGAAGTGCCTGTTTTGAAAAAATATTTACCGCAGGATGATATAATTCTGAACGTTAAAAAAATACACATGATTGGTATCGGCGGCTCGGGAATGTGCCCCTTGGCCGAGATATTGCATAGCCAAGGGTATATCCTCACGGGCTCGGACGTTAATGAAAGCGATCCGTTAAAGCGTGTCAGAGCAATGGGCGTTGAGGTCTTTATGGGACATAAGGCCGAAAATGTTCACGGTGCCGAGCTTATCGTTTATTCAGCTGCCATCAATTCAGAAAACCCCGAGCTTCAAGAGGCCGCAAAATTTGGCATACCCACAATGGAGCGCTCCAAGCTGCTTGGTGCCATAACCCGCCGTTATGACCGTGTTATCGGTGTTTGCGGTACCCACGGTAAGACCACAACAACATCCTGCCTTACACAGGTGCTTGTGATGAACGACCAGGACCCCACGGCTGTTATCGGCGGTCGCTTGCCGCTTATCAATGCCAACGGCATTGCAGGAAAATCGGAGTTTATGGTCTGTGAATCCTGCGAGTTTGTCGATACCTTTTTACAGCTTTCGCCCGATATGGCGGTTCTGCTGAATATTGACAATGACCATCTTGATTATTTCAAGACCATGGACAATCTTGTTGCATCATTTGCAAAGTTTATCAAAATGTCCAAGGTTGCCGTTATCAACGGTGACGACGAGCTTTGCAAAAAGGCAATCGAAGGCTTTGACGGTGAGGTTATAACCTTTGGTCTTGACTCTAATAATGATTATACTGCAACTAATATAAAAAGAGCAAGCCTTGGTTTTAAATTTACCGTAAATTTCAAGGGCGAACCGCTTTTTGACCTTGAACTGTCGGTGCCAGGCAAGCATAATGTGCTTAATGCTCTGTCTGTTGTTGCCGCCTGCCGCTACTACGGCTTGGATAACAACGGCATTAAAAAAGGAATTGAGGCCTTTGGTGGTGCAGGTCGCCGTTTTGAAAAGCTGGGCTACTTTAACGGCATAACCCTTGTTGATGACTATGCTCATCACCCGACCGAGATTGCCGCAACCTTGAACGCCGCAAAACAGCTTAATTTCAAGAATGTTATTGCCGTTTTCCAGCCGTTTACTTTCTCCCGTACAGAGTTACTGAAAAATGAATTTATCGAGGCTTTGTCGATTGCTGATAAGGTCATTCTGACACCCATTATGGGTTCACGTGAGGTAAATACATCGGGTATTTCGTCCGAGCATCTTGCACAAGGCTTAAATGATTGCACCGTTGTTGCAGGTCTGCCCGAAGCCGCCGAAAAGGCCGTTGAGCTTGCCAGGGACGGTGATATCATCATCACAATGGGCGGCGGAGATATCTATAAATCGGCATATATTATGCGTGACATTATGTCGAAATAATCAAAACTAAAACTATAAATAAACTGTCATTCTGAACGAAGTGAAGAATCTTAAAGATTCTTCGTCTGCGACTTAGAATGACAGTTTTATTTTTGCTTATTTTTCAAATTTAACGGTTGAAACGGTGTCGGGCAAAAGCTCGATATACCACCAATCACCGCCAACGTTTATCTGCACCTGGCGCTTGTCCTTGTTGGGGTTGGCAAGTCCGAGGTATTTCACACCGTCGGTCTCCCACATGACACACTCAACATCCTTGCCGAGATTGGGGTAGGAAGACATTGATGCAAAATTATCAATAGATACGGGATAAATTTTTGTACCTTGCTTGATAAAAGGTGCAAAATGCTTGAATGCCTTGTACTGACCACTGTATTTCAAGCAGTTTTCAACACGGTCACGGGTCACAAGTCCACCACAGAAAAATGGGCCAATGTTGGGGCCGCCTGTTTCATCAAGCATCAGATTCCAACCGGTGAAAGAAGAATATCCGCACTTTAAAACCTTGGTCATCATAATGAACCATTTATTCCAATCGGTTGCGTAATTGTCATAAAGTCTTGGGCCGCCCTCGGTGAAATTCAAGGTCAGCTCGGGATATTTTTCTTTGAGACAAGTGGTTTGCTCGATATTACCGCCATAATAATGGAATGCAACGCCGTTGCAGGCCTCTTTAAGTCCCGAAATTTTCTCAAGGCTCCAATCAACACGCTCAACACCGTTGAAGTTGTTGTCAAACATCCAGATTTCGGTCGAAAGACCGTTGGCGGTCAGCTTTTCGCGCAGTATTTTAATGAATTTTGCCTCGGTCTCGGGATGCCAAACGCAGGCAGGCATTCTTCCGCCTTGATGCGTCTCGGTCTCGTTTTGGGCAGTAAGTGCGCTTATGTGAATACCCTCATCCTCATAAGCCTTAAGGAATTTCACATAGTATTCGGCATAGCATTCAACGAATTCTTCACGCATATAGCCGCCACATAAGCTACCACCGGTTTTCATCCAACCGGGTGGGCTCCACGGAGAGGAATAGATATAAAGGTCGGGTCTGACCTTCAAAATTTCCTTGATCATCGGAATGATGTATTCCTTGTCACGGTCAATGGAAAAATATTTAAGTTCAACGTCACCGTCAACATCGTCATACGAATAAAGCTCGGCCGAATAGTCGCTTGAACCGACCGAAATTCGTGCTACCGACAGATTAAGCCCCTCGGGCGAGTAAATATTTTTAATAAAAGCGGTTCTTGCCTCGGGTGTCATCTCGTTGAGATTGTAGCACGAGGAACCTGTGATAGCAACTCCGAAGCCCTTAAAGCTTGTATTCAACGGATTTTCAGCCGGAACAACGGTCAAAGCACCACTCATCCTAAGTGCTCTTTTCAGCTCGACCGAATTAAAATTCTGATTTGTTGTAGTAATGTATTGCGTAACCTTCATAACATTACCTCCTTTAAATTTATTAAAGCACAAACAAAATTGCTTTTCAATGGACTAATTGATAAATAAATGCATTATTTTACGATTTTGCTAACAAAAGATCTAATTTACTATTGATGTTCAACTTTTTGTTAGATATAATTATCGTATATAAACAAAAAGGGCGGTAGTTTTATGAGCGAGCAATCAATTAAAATGAAGGTCATCAGTTCGTTGGAAAAGTGCTTTTATGACGATGATTATGATAAATTCCCCGAATTAAAGAGCATTTCTATGCTGAAAAATGAGAAGCTCTCTTTTCAGGTTGCAATCCGTCAAACCGCTCAGGTAAACAAGCTGTTTGCCTCATATAAAGTTGACGGTGCTTTGAAGGATTATATCACCGTCAAGCAGACCGTCTGTGTGCCGAGCGTCAAGCCTGTAGACAAATTGAATAACAATTACGACAAAAATTATTTGAGGACCGCACCCGGTCTTTATCCCGACCTTATCACTGATATCGGATTTCAGAACCGCATCGTTGTGTCTGTTGATAACCTGCGCACCCTTTGGCTCGATGTTGAGCTTCCCGAGTGTGTTGAAGCAGGCGAGTACCCCATAACGATTACACTTTTGAACGGTGAGGAGGAACTGACGAGTACCGGCGTCACCGTAAAGGTCGTTGGAGATACTCTTGCCAACGAGACCGTGCCGCATACCGAGTGGTTCTATACCGATTGTATCGCCAACTATTACAAGGTGGATGTTTTCTCCGAGAAGCATTGGTCTCTGATCGAAAACTTCCTCAAAGCCGCAAGAAATAACGGTATAAACACCATCCTAACACCGATTTTCACGCCGGCACTTGATACATACATCGGCGGTGAGCGACTTACCACTCAGCTTGTCGGTATCACATTGAACGGTGGCGAATACAGTTTTGATTTTTCAAAATTAGACCGTTGGGTCGATATGTGTCTGAAATTGGGCTTTTTGCACTTTGAAATGCCGCATTTCTTCACTCAATGGGGTGCCAAGCATTGCCCCAAGATAGTAGCCACCGTTGACGGCATTGAAAAGCGCATTTTCGGCTGGGACACCGATTCCTTGAGCGATGAATATACCAAGTTTATTGATGCCTTTATTCCTGCTTTGATAGGCTATTTTAAGGATAAGGGCATAGACGATATGCTGATATTCCACGTGTCGGACGAGCCGCATCTGGATCAGCTTGATAATTATAACCTTACGGCCGACAAGATCAAGAAGCACATAAAAGGCTATTCTATGATAGATGCGGTAAGTGATGTTGAGGTGTTTAAGCGTGGTATTCTTGACAAACCGGTGGTTATTTCATCTCAAATGCATAAATTTTTAGATGCCGGTGCTGATAAGGCGTGGGTTTATTATTGCTGTGGACCGACCAAGGTGACAACCAACCGTTTTATGTCGATGCCGAGCGCAAGAACCCGTATTTTGGGTGTTCAGATGTATAAATTCGACATCAAAGGTTTTTTGCATTGGGGCTATAACTTCTATAACTGTCAGTATTCCTATAACACCGTCAATCCGTATCTCGATACCACGGGTGATTACTTTGCACCGTCGGGTGACTGCTTCCTTGTATATCCCGGTGAGGACGGCGTCCCCGAGGAATCCATCCGCTTGAAGCTTATGCGTGACGCCTTTCAGGATATCAGAGCACTTAAAAAGTGCGAGGAGCTTTATGGCAGAGAGTTTGTTTTGAACCTTATTGATGAGGGACTCGAAAAGCCTCTGACCTTCCTCGAGTATCCGAAAGAGGCTGAATACATCCTCAACCTTCGTGAAAAGGTCAACACCGCAATCGCAGCAAAAAGATAATTTGAATTTTTGATTGTAAATTAAAAGATTCTTCACTTCGCTCAGAATGACAAATTCAACCGAGAGTCTGTCATTCTGAGCCGTAGGCGAAGAATCTTTATTTTTTTTATTCACTTATTATCTCGTCCAATTCGTCCTTGTGGCAAAGAGTATTAAGATAAATTGAACCGAATTTTGAACTGTCGGAAAGCAGTATGCTTTTCCTGGAGTTTTTCATCATAATTCTGCGCATTGAGTTTTCCAAAATACTGTTGTCACTCACGATCCCGTCATCCGAAATGCCTCTGCATGAGAAAATTGCGATGTCGGCATTATACTTTGAAAGCAGAGCTTCGGCATCGGTGCCGATATAAGAGAATGACTCCAATGTCATCTCTCCGCCTGTGCAGATGGTTCTGATACCCATGCTTGCGGCATCCAAAGCGGTTTTTGCACCGTTGGTGATAAGTAAAATATCCTTGAAGCATGCAAGATGGGGGATAAGGTGGTATGCTGTTGTTGAGGCATCCATCATTATGACAAAGCCGTCCTTTATGTGTGCGGCCGCCTTGACTGCAATGCTTGTCTTAGCCTCGGTCTGCTCGGTGTCTCGGATAAACAGAGGTATTCGTTTATCGGCGGCATTGGTAACCAGCTTTACCACGCCTCGCTTACACTCCAAAAGCCCCTTTTGCTCCAGCTTTACAATATCTCTGCGGACGGTCGGCTCGCTGACAAACAGCTTTTCGGAAAGCTGCGATACTGTATGCTGACCTTGTGAAAGCAGGGAAATGTACTTTTGCTCACGGTTATATATTGACATAAATGATCACCTTTCATTCATATTATCATTATTATAATCAAATTGTGATAATTTTGTCAATAGCATAGTCAAATATTGACAAGTTTGTGGTAATGTGCGAAAATATGAATGGTGATATTATGAGCTTTTTTGATAAATATGAATTAAATAACTGTCCGTGCGGTAAGGATCACAGCCTTTCGTCCGATATTATCATCGGTGACGGTGTGATAAACCAATTGCCGGACGCTTTAAAGGCAAAAGGCATAAAAAAGGTTTTTATGCTTTCGGACAAAAACACGTTTTCCGCCGCAGGCGAAGCAGTTGAAAAGCTTCTGACCGATAGCGGCATAAAGGTGGTCGGTTACTCCTTTCAAAAGGATGTTTTGGAGCCGGATGAGACCAATGTCGGTCTTGCAATAATGCACTTTGATCCGTCGGTCGATGCAGTTGTTGGTGTCGGGTCGGGTGTTGTCAACGACATCAGCAAGATAGTTTCCAATATTTCAAATAAATTTTATTGTATCGTAGGTACAGCGCCCTCTATGGACGGATATGCTTCGGCAACCTCGTCCATGACCCGTGACGGACTAAAAATTTCGTTGCCGTCCAAGTGTGCCGACCTTATTGTGGGTGATATTGATATTCTCTGTAACGCACCCATTAAAATGATGGTTTCGGGTCTTGGCGATATGTTGGCAAAATACATAAGCATTGCCGAGTGGAGGATATCCAACCTCATAAACGGCGAGTATTATTGCGAAAAAATAGCCAACCTTGTCAGAACGGCCTTGAAAAAGTGCGTTGATAATGCCGAAGGACTTTTGAAGCGTGATAAGACTGCTGTCAGAGCCGTTTTTGAAGGTCTTGTCATTTGCGGTGCGGCTATGAACTTTGCAGGTATTTCCCGTCCTGCTTCGGGCTGTGAGCACTATATTTCGCACATCTGGGATATGCGCGGTGCCGAGTTCGGTTTACCCGTTGAATTCCACGGTCTGCAATGCGCAGTCGGAACTTTGATCTGCGCCAAGATTTACGAAAAAATCAAATCTATTACACCCGATATCAACAAAGCTAAAAGATATGTCAAAGAGTTTGACCGTGAGGACTGGTGCCGTCAGCTGCGAAAATTTTTGGGCAAGGGTGCTGAGGATATGATAGCTCTTGAAGTAAAGGAGCAGAAATATTCACCCACCTTGCACGCATCGAGAATTAAATGTATATTTGATAATTGGGAAGGTATTTTAAAAATCATAAACGAGGAAATACCTTCTGTAAAATATATTGAATTTCTGTTGGATTCTATTGGATGTCCAAAAACGCCGGAGGAAATCGGCATTGACCCCACAATACTCCCGATGACCTTCAAAGCCTCAAAGGACATACGTGATAAGTATGTTTTATCACGTCTTTGCTGGGATCTTGGAATTATTAATGAAATTTCGGAGGAATTGAAATGAACGAATTGAAAAAAGTAAATCATAAGGTCGATTTATGTGTTGTCGGCGGTGGCTTAGGCGGAATTTTTACTGCTATTTCGCCGTCATCCCTGCCGCGAGCGCCACAGCCGATTGGTACAAGTTCGACGCTGAGGGCAAGCTCACAAGCGGAGCACTCACCGCCGCCGCTTATGTCAAGGACTCCAAGGATGTTATCTACGCCGTGGACGACACCACCGGTGCATACACATATCAGATGATCCTCACAGGCCTTTCAAAGGAGGACGGCAAGACTGCATACGGTCAGCGCTTCTCGGCTGTTATGTACGTCAAAACCGGCGACACCTACAGCTACCTCGATCTTGGCGAAGCATCCTACACCGTGGTCAAGGCCATGTATCAGGCGTTTGGTTTCGATATGACCGACTATTGATGGAGGCAAAGGTAATGAAAGAGTATCAGAAGCCCGCAATTTCCGTCAAGTCCCTCTGTCAGGAGACCGAGCTCGCCGCTGAATACGGTGACGAGGTCATCATCAGCGCCGCAACGGGCGATAATTTCGTTGATTGGGACGAATAATTCAAAACAGAGCAATTCACACATCCGCCTCACGGAGGAAACTCCGTGAGGCTTTACTATTTATTATATTACAGACATAAAAAGAAACAGACGGATCCTCAACATCCGTCTGTTTCAATTTAATTGATAATTACCTCTTCCCAAAGCTTTTCAAAATACTTTCGGGTCTCATCATCAAGGTCATAGTAGTATTCGGTCTTGATCTCATCCTGATTCTCGGGGTAGAGAATTTCGTCTCCTGCTAACGAATAGTCGGGATGATTTACGACCTCGGTATTGGGGGTTGCGTAACAGATGTATTCGGCGTTTGCAAGTCCAACCTCGGGTTCAAGCATAAAGTTAATGAACATCAAGGCCGCCTCATAATTCTTTGAATTTGAGGGGATACACATAGAGTCAACAAAAATATTGGTGCCTTCTTTAGGATAAACAAAACCAAGATCGGGGTTGACATCGGCCATTGTAAGGTAGTCGCCGGCATAATAGGGAGCTAAAGCGGCGTTGCCGGCCTCCATTTTGTTGAACACCTCGTCCATAACACGGCCCTGCAAAAGCGGGTTTTGCTCTTTCAGCTTGTCGGCCGCCTTGTCCCAATCAGCCTTATTTGTGGAGTTTACATCAAGCCCAAGATAAAACTGTGCAATGGCAAAGGCATCACGGGAATTGTTAAAGGTCAGAATATTACCCTTGTAACGCTCATCCCACATTGCGCCCCAGCTATCGGGTTCTTCTTCAACCATAGTCTTGTTGTAAATAAGGCCGACCATACCAACGCTGTAGGGCACGGTGTACTTATTTTCGGGGTCGAAATAGGCATCCTTATAACGGTCGTCGATAAACCTGTAATTGGGAACTTTAGAATAGTCTATCTCTTTCAAAAGACCCTCGGTCATCATTCGTGCGATCATATAATCGGACGGAATAATGATGTCATAGCTTACGGAACCGCTTTTGATCTTGGCATACATAGCCTCGTTGCTTTCGTAGGTGGTGTAGTTGACCTTGATACCTGTCTTTTTCTCAAAAGCGGCAATAACATCAAGTGTGCCTTCACTACCGTCCGAGATGTATTCACCCCAGTTGAAAACATTAAGCTCAATGCCCTTGAAATCGTTTTCGTAATACTTTTCGTCAACCACATCAACCTCGGTATTGGATTCACCGAGGAAGGAAAGGCCGAAAAGCCCCGAAATCAGCAAGACCGCAATAATAACACAGATCAGCTTCTTCATTTCTTCAGTCTTGCTCCTTTCTTCTTGTCATCGTTCTGAATGACGTTAAGCAGTATCATAAGAACGAGGATGATAAGGAACATTATGCTCTCCAAAGCGTAGACATCGGGCTTCATGGGCTTCCTTGTCATGGAATAGATGAGCAACGGCAAGGTCTGGAAAGTGCCGTTGGTGAAATAGCTGATAACAAAATCGTCAAGCGACATTGTGAATGCCATAATAAAGCCGACAATGATACCGGGAGTGATAGAGGGGAGTACAGCTTTGAAAAAAGCCTGTATGGGCGTACAACCAAGGTCCATAGCCGCCTCGGTCAGATGCTTGTCGGTAGAGCGAAGCCTCGGCAAAACATTAAGTATAACGTAGGGCAGACCGAAGGTGATGTGTGCAATAAGAATGGTAAAGAAGTTGACCGAATTGGCAAGGTCGAGCATTTTACCTATAAACACAAACATCAGCATCATGGAAATACCGGTCACGACCTCGGGGTTCATCAACGGAATGTTAGTGACCGACATGACCGAGCTTTTTACCCATGCCTTTTTCATTTTGGAGATACCAACTGCCGCAACGGTGCCAAGCACGGTCGAAATTACCGATGAAAGTACCGCAAGTATCAGCGTGTTTCTCAAAGCGCCAAGCAGGTCGCCGCCGTATTGGAACAGATCCTTGTACCAGCGGAGTGAAAAGCCCTCAAAAATAGAGGTGCTGTTGGCCGAGTTGAATGAGAAAACAATCATAACGATGATGGGTGCGTACAACAAAAGCAGGATAATGCTTATAAAGATCCAACGAACCTTACTCATATCACAACACCTCCGCCGCTTTCATCATCGCCGTCGGAGAATTTATTGACAACGGCAAGGCTGATAAGGATTATCAGCATCAATACCAGGGAAATGGTTGCACCGATATTGTAATCGGGCACGCTTGAACGGTAGAATTTATCCTCAATAACGTCACCGATCATCTTGATGTTTCCGTCCGAAAACTGACGTGAGATATAGAAGGTACTTACACAAGGTACAAATACCATGGTTATACCCGATAAAATACCGGGTAAGCTCATAGGCAAAATAACACGGCGCACTGTGCCGAATGCGTTACAGCCAAGGTCGTTAGAAGCCTCCAAAAGCGACTTATCGACCTTTGAAATGCTGGAGTAAATAGGCAAAATCATAAACGGCAGATAGTTATACACCATACCAAAAATGATAACGCCTGCATTACCCAAAAATTGAATAGGTTCAAGACCGATGGCTTCAAGCAGCTTGTTTATAAGTCCGTTACGCTCCAATATCTGCTGCCATGAATATGTACGGACGATAAGGTTCATAAGCATGGGCAGCATAACAAGCAGCATAAGCATACGCTGACTTGACATATTGACCTTTGACATACAATAAGCAAACGGGTAGGCGATAAGAAGGCATATCAAAGTAGCCCACAATGCATAAAGCATAGAGCGCCAGAATACCGACATATATTGCCTGTGTGTGAAAAAGGT
>JAZQCY010000175.1:0-22314 GCA_045546555.1 Acutalibacteraceae bacterium
TGCCATCTGCTGGGTGATCGACAACTACATCCTCATCCCGCTGAATCTGGCCTTCCTGGAGACGCTGGCCTTCATCCTGGTCATCGCGGCGCTGGTGCAGTTTGTCGAGATGTTCCTGAAGAAGTCCGTCCCCTCGCTGTACTCCGCCCTGGGCATCTACCTGCCGCTTATCACCACCAACTGCGCTGTCTTGGGTATCACCATGCTCAACTTCACAAGTGAGCGTGTCAACAGCTACCCTGAGGCACTGTTCAACGCCTTGGGCGCAGGCTTGGGCTTCCTTTTTGCAATGTTTATTTTCTCGGGTGTCCGCACCCGTCTTGAGACCAGCAACATCCCCGAGTCTTTGAAGGGCTTGCCCATAACGCTGGTTTCGGCCGCCATTGTGTCGTTGTCGTTCCTCGGCTTTGCGGGAATCGTCGGTTAAGGAGGGAACGGTATGAATCCAATTATTATTGCTGTAATTATCGTTTCCGCCATTGGCCTTATCGCAGGCTTGGGACTGTCCATTGCCTCGGTTATTATGTCGGTCAAGACCGATGAAAAGGTTGAGGCCTTGCGTGCCGAGCTTCCCGGTGCCAACTGCGGCGCCTGCGGATACTCGGGCTGTGACGGCTATGCCGAAGCATTGGCCAAGGGCGAAGCAAAGCCCGGCGCCTGCGCTCCCGGCGGTGCCGAAATGAACGCCAAATTGGGTGAGATATTGGGTGTTGCGGTCGAAATGGCCGAGCCTATGGTTGCCACCGTGAAATGTAACGGCACCTGCGACCACGTGCAGAACAAGATGCACTACACGGGCGTGTCGTCCTGCAAGGCCGCCAATATGATGTACGGCGGAACCTTGGCCTGCAGCTTTGGCTGTCTTGGCTTTGGCGATTGCCAGCAGGCTTGTCAATACGGCGCTATCACCGTTATTAACGGCAAGGCTGTGGTCGACCCCGATAAGTGTACCGCCTGTACGGCTTGTGCAAAGGCCTGTCCCAAGTCCATCATTGAAATGATGCCCAAGGAGCGTGCCTATGCCAAGGTGGTCTGTTCCAACAAGGATAAGGGTGCGGTTGCACGTAAGGTGTGCGAGGTCGCCTGCATCGGCTGTACCAAGTGTGCCAAGGTCTGTCCGCACGGTGCCGTGACTATCGAAAACAACCTTGCACGTATCGACCCCGACAAGTGTACCGCCTGCGGTGCGTGTGTTGAGGCTTGCCCCTCAAAGTGCATAGCTCTTTAAAAATCAATATGTCATTCTGAGGTCGCTTGCGGCCGAAGAATCTTAAAAACAAAGATTCTTCGCTACGCTCAGAATGACAGAATTTAAGAAATATTAAAAAAATACTTTACAAACGAATAAGTTTGTGGTATAATCTTCGAGCGTCGGTATGAGCCGACGTGAAATTACCGTTTTCTGAGTTTACGGAGTAAGCCTTTTTAGGATTTTCACCACCGTTTGCTCGGTTCACGGCGAAATATTATGAAAGGGTGAAAAAGAAATGCTTACTAAGGAAGTAAAGAGCCAGATCATGGCAGAGTACGCAACTCACGAGGGCGACACCGGTTCTCCCGAGGTTCAGATCGCTGTTCTGACCCGTCGCATCAACGAGCTTACCGAGCATCTCAAGGCCAACACTCACGACCATCACAGCCGTCGTGGCCTTTTGAAGATGGTTGGTCACAGACGTAACCTTCTCGCATACCTTCAGAAGAAGGATATCGACAGATACCGTTCTATCGTAGCTCGTCTCGGTCTGCGTAAGTAATCCGCAAACAAAAAAGCCGACCGGTTCTCCGGTCGGCTTGATTTGCTTTTTTAAAAGTAAATCAAAGCCCACAAATCACAGGTAATTTACGGGGAGTGTGCTGTTTTTAGCAGTTGATCGAGTGTCCGATTTTTTCGGGTATTGGATCTATTGCTAAATAGGCACCCCCGTGAAAATAAAAAAGAAAAATTTTTATGGAAGGTGTAAAAAATGAGTCAGATCAAAAAAATGGAATTCAATAACCACAAGGTCTATGAGACTGTTCTTGCAGGTCGTCCTTTGAAGCTTGAGACCGGTATGATGTGCGGTCTTTCCAACGCTTCTATCATGGCAACCTACGGTGACACTTCAGTTTTGTGTAATGTCACCGCTTCGGCCAAGCCCCGTGAGGGCGTTGACTTCTTCCCTCTGTCGGTCGACTATGAGGAGAAGATGTACTCTGTAGGACGTATCCCCGGTTCTTTCCAGCGCCGTGAGGCCAGACCCTCCGAGAAGGCTATCCTCACAGGACGTTGCATTGACCGTCCCATCCGTCCCTTGTTCCCCAAGGATATGAGAAACGATTGCTCGGTCGTTGCTACCGTTATGTCGGTCGATCCCGACTGCAGCCCCGAGGTTACTGCAATGATCGGTGTTTCTGCCGCCATCGCTATTTCGGACATCCCCTGGGATGGCCCTATCAGCGGTGTTAAGGTTGGCCTTGTTGACGGCGAGATCGTCATCAACCCCACTTTAGAGCAGAGAGCCAAGAGCGAAATGGATGTAACCGTTGCTTCCACCGGCGAGCTTGTCGCTATGATCGAGGCAGGCGGTAACGAGATCCCCGATGACCTTATGTTCGACGCCATTATGGCCGCTCACGAGGTCAACAAGGAGGTTGTTAAGTTCATCAACGGCATTGTTGCAGAGATCGGCAAGCCTAAGTTCGATTTCATCTCCAACGATCCCGATCCCGCAATTATGGCCGAGATCGAGGCATTCTGCATCGAGGATGTCAAGAAGGCTCTTGATACCGATGATAAGAACGTCCGTGATGCCGCTTTGTTGCCCATTTATGACGCCGTTCACGAGAAGTTTGACGAGCGCTTTGAGGGTTGCGAGGCCAAGCTCGACGAGATCATGTACCTTGTTCAGAAGCACGTTGTCCGTGCATGGCTGAAGGACGAGCACAAGCGTGTTGACGGCCGTGGTATCAACGATATCCGTCCTTTGAACGCACAGGTTGACCTTCTCCCCAGAGTACACGGCTCGGGTATGTTCACCCGTGGCCAGACCCAGGTCTTGAGCGTTACCACTCTTGCTCCCGTTAGTGAAGCACAGAAGCTCGACGGTCTTGATGAAGAGGTCGAGAAGAGATACATCCATCACTACAATTTCCCCTCTTATTCTGTAGGTGAGACCAAGCCGTCCAGAGGTCCCGGCCGTCGTGAGATCGGTCACGGTGCTTTGGCAGAGCGTGCTCTGTTGCCCGTTATCCCCTCTGTTGACGAGTTCCCCTATACCATCCGTGTCGTTTCCGAGGTTCTTTCCTCCAACGGTTCTACCTCGCAGGGCTCTATCTGCGGATCTACCTTGTCGCTTATGGCTGCAGGTGTTCCCATCAAGGCTCCCGTTGCAGGTATCTCCTGCGGACTTATCACCGGAGACGAGGGTGTTAAGGGCGAGTTTATGACCATGGTCGACATTCAGGGTCTTGAGGATTTCTACGGCGATATGGACTTTAAGGTAGCAGGTACCAAGAAGGGTATCACCGCTATACAGATGGACCTCAAGGTTCACGGTCTTACTCCCGAGATCATCAAGGAAGCCTTCCAGAAGACCCACGATGCAAGAATCAATATCCTTGACGAAATTATGCTCCCCTGCATCGCAGAGCCTCGTGCAGAGCTTTCCAAGTACGCTCCCAAGATGCTCACCATGACCATCAACCCCGAGAAGATCGGTGACGTTATCGGCAAGCAGGGTAAGGTCATTCAGAAGCTTCAGGAGCTCTTTGAGTGCGTTATCAATATTGAGGAAGACGGCCGTGTATTCATCTCTACTCTTGATACCGATAAGGGTCAGGCAGTTATGGATGTTATCGACATTATTGCCAAGGGTCCCGAGGTAGGCGCATTCTATCAGGGCACCGTAACAAGACTTATGGAGTTTGGCGCATTTGTTGAGATCGCTCCCGGAGTTGAGGGTCTTGTTCACGTAAGCAAGCTCGACGTCAAGCGTGTTGCCAAGGTCGAGGATGTTGTCTCCGTTGGCGATATCATCAAGGTCAAGGTCACCGAGATCGACGACCGTGACAGAATCAACCTTTCTCGCCGTGACGCTCTTGTTGAGCTTGACGGTATGACCGTTGAAGAGGGTGCCGACGAGGGTGAGCGCCGTCCCAAAAGAGATGGCGGTCGTTCCGGCTTCAGAGGCAGAAGATAATAAACAGCAATAACCTACCACCGCCGATGCATTCGCATCGGCGGTTTTTATTATATTTTTCACCTTTCGGCAGATAATATAAAAGTACAATTTGAAATTATAAATCGAGGGGATAGTATGGCTGAGAGGATAGGGAAGCGCACGGTAGAGTTGCAAAGCGGTGTTGCGATAAGGGGGTTTGCGGCGGCTGTCGGGCCTAAAGAGGCTGAAGGACCGCTGTCAGGGTGGTTCGACGTGCGGTCGGAGGACGAATTTTTGGGTGAGGACTCGTTTGAAAAGGCTGAAAGCAGATTGCAGCAGCTTGCCGTTGGGACGGCACTCAAAAAGGCCGGGCTTAAAAGTGACAACATTGACCTTATTTTTGCGGGCGACCTTTTGAATCAATGTATCGGAAGCGCCTATGGACTTCGTGATTTTGAAATCCCGTTTGTTGGGCTTTACGGTGCCTGCTCAACCATGGCACTAAGCCTTATTATGGCCTCAATGTCGGTGGAATCAGGCATGGCTAACCGTGCGGTGGCAGTCACGTCATCCCACTTTTGCAGCAGTGAACGGCAGTTTCGCTTCCCGCTTGAATACGGCGGCCAACGTCCGCCAACATCACAATGGACGGTTACGGGCTCGGGAGCTGTGGCGGTGGAAGGGTGCGATAACCACCTCGACCCCAACATCACGGTCAAGGCCTTTACAGTCGGCAAAATAGTTGACCTAAAGGTTACAGATATGAACAACATGGGTGCCGCTATGGCACCTGCGGCGGCTGATACTATAGCGGCGTATTTGGAGGATACGGGGGGAAAGCCGCAGGACTATGACCTCATCGTCACGGGCGACCTCGGCGCAGTGGGTTCAGAGCTTTTGTTGCGGCTTTTGTCCGAGCAGGGGATAAATCTTAAAAACCACAACGACTGCGGATTGATGATCTTTGACCGTGATCGGCAGGACGTCCACGCAGGCGGCTCGGGCTGTGGATGCTCGGCCTCGGTGCTGTGCTCGTATATTTTGCAGAAAATGACCTTGGGTGAGCTTTGCAACGTGCTTTTCTGTGCCACGGGAGCACTGATGTCACCGACCTCGTCTATGCAGGGCGAAAGCATCCCTTCCATTGCCCACTTGGTGCAGTTGACATGCAAAAATGGATGTTAAAACAATGGGCTGGGTTGGTGTGGGCTCTGATTTAGCCAAAATATGGTAATATTTGCAATAAATTTCAGTCAAAAGTTTGTAAAAACGTGTAACAAGTAAAAATTTTAAATTTAGGCTTGCAAAATGGAAGATAATGTGATATCATTCGATTTGCAACGTCAAGTGACATTGCATTTATGTGGCGGTACATATCAGCCGTTGCATAAGGGTCTTGAGGATGGCATTCTATTCTAATGACAACCCTGAAATAGGCAGCCATTCCAAAAAGGGGCGTGCGCCGCATATCATCGCTCACATTTGCGGTGCACGTTTCTTTTTTATTGTTTAAATACATAATATTTAATGAGGTTTTTGGACAATTCAATAGAAATGTCTTAAAATACACGTAATACGAAAAAAGCACTTGAAATCACTACCTGCGTGTGCTATCATATTGAGGCTAAAAAGGTATGTTGTTGCTAAGCGTTTTATTTTTTAGAACGATAGTTTACTGGTTAACTATTGGTCATAGTTTTGGTATTAACGGTTCATCACCGCATATACATATTTTGCTTGTCAAAAATTTCAAAGGAGGAAACTTACAATGGCAAACAAATCCACTAAAAAGGCATTGCTTTTGAGCGTACTCGCTATGCTTCTCTGTATGGCAATGCTTGTCGGCACAACCTTCGCCTGGTTTACCGACTCTGTAACTTCCGGCAAAAACACCATTAAGGCCGGAAACCTTGACGTTGAGCTCAAGTACCTCAAGAACGGCACTTGGACCGATGTTCAGGGTGCAACCGACCTGTTTGACCCCAATGCACTTTGGGAGCCCGGTCACGCTGAGGTAGTTTATCTGCAGATCAAAAATGCAGGTACTCTCGACCTCAAGTATCAGTTCTCCATGAACATTATCAGCGAGACCGTTGCCACCAACGCTCTTGGAGACAACTTCACCCTTTCACAGCACCTTATGTACGGTGTGACCGATTACACCGCAGCGTATGCTACCCGTGAGGAGGCCATCGCAGCCGTTAAGGCTAACGAGTCCAAGTTTGCCGATTACAGCATGGTCGGTCAGCTTTTGGACGGCGAGGCCAAGGAGATCGCTTTGGTCGTATACATGCCCACCACCGTTGGCAACGAAGCCAACTACCGTGGCAATGTAGTTCCCAGCATCGATTTCGGTCTGAACCTCGTTGCAACCCAGCTGGTATCCGAGGAGGACTTCTTCGACAATACCTATGACGAGGACGCAGCCCTGCTTCCCACCTGGGACGGCACCGTAACACCTGCTGACGAGCTTACCAAGGACGCTAACGGCGTTTATCAGATCGGCAGCGCTGAGGACCTTGCAGGCTTTGCGGCTCTTGTCAACGGCGGCACCGCCCAAGCAAGCGCTGTGCTTACTGCCGATATCGACCTCGGCAACAAGCCCTGGACCCCCATTGGTGTCAGCGGCGCACCCTTCAACGGCACCTTTGACGGTAACGGCTACACTATTTACAACCTTAATGTAAGCGGAAACACCTCGGTCGGCTTTATCGGTAATGCAGGCAACAGCGCCAGCATCTACAACGTTAAGATCGACGGTGCTACTGTTTCGGGTAATCACTACGTAGGTGCCGTTCTCGGTTACGGCTATCTGTCGGCAAACAGCCTCGCAGGCTGTACCGTACAGAACGCTACCGTTGTATGTACTCCCGATGCAAACAATGACAACGGCGATAAGGCCGGTGTTATTGCAGGTATGGCCATCAACGGCAACATCTACAACAACAAGGCTATCAACTCCACCGTTTATGCTTACAGAGATTTCGGTGGCATCGTAGGCTGTGCTCAGGCCGAAAACCGCAACATCAGCGTTTACGGCAACGTTGTTGAAAACGTAACCCTTACCTATATCACTTGTGAAAACTACGCCGACACCACCAAGACCAACTCAAACAGAAACAACCACACAGGACGTGTTAACAACCACGGTTCCTTCAAGGTTACCATTGGTGACAACAGCGGCGAAGCAACCATGACCGAAAATAAGGCTGCTCATGCAGATACCAACAGCAAGCTGAGTGAAGCACTGAAGAATGATGCAACCGTTGTTATTTCCACAGGAGAGTACACCCTCCCCACTATGAACGGCAAGGAAGGCATCACCATTATCGGTGCCGCTGACGGCAGTACCGTTATCGGCGGTGAGAATGCTTCCGCCGGTTTCAGCTCGAGCAACTTCGGCAAGGACACCACCGTTAAGAACATTGAGTTCAGTGGTACCACCAACGGTGTTCGCTATTCTTACGCCAACGGCGGAGACCTTGTGTTTGATAACTGTACCTTCAAGGGAGGTTCCACCTATGGCTTCCATATGGATCAGTCCAACGGTGCAACCCTTACCTTCAACAACTGTACCTTCGTTGGCTTTAATGCCTTCGCAAGCGACCTTGTGAAGGTCACCTTCAACAACTGTACCTTCCTTTCAAACGGCAACTACGGCCATACCAACATTTGGAGTGTTGGTGAGTTCAACAACTGCACCTGGGGCGACAGCACCTCTGTATCTACCACAAATGCATCTGCTAAGATATTCTTCAACGGCGTTGAGGAGTCTTATCACCACGAGTACATCGGCTCGGCTGAAAGCCTTGTTGCTTTCCAGAAGTCGGTCAACGAGGGTGGCGACAGCTGGAAGGGTCAGAAGGTCATTCTTGTTGCTGATATAGACCTCAAGAACGCTGCTTGGACCCCCATCGGCCAGACCGGTGCAACCGAGTTCAGAGGAATCTTCGACGGCCAGAACTACACCATCAAGAACCTTTCGGTCGACAGCACCGCTTATACCGATGAGTACACCTCTACCGGCCTTTTCGGCTGGGCTGAATCGGGTGTTACGATTCAGAATGTAAAGGTTGACGGTGCCACTATGAAGGGCAACCACAATGTAGCTGTTATCGTAGGTTATACCTACAGCGGCAAGGTCATCAACTGTCACGTTACCAACGCAAGCGTAGTCTGCACCCACGCAAACGGCGATGCTTGCGGCGACAAGGCCGGAATTATTGCAGGCTATACTGCAGACGCAGCCCGCCTTAGCAACTGCTCGGCTTCCGATTCTACCGTTACCGCAGGTCGTGATGCAGGTCAGCTTTTCGGTCTTGCCTACACCAATTCCGTGTCCGACTGCTCTGCCACCAATGTTACCGTTACCGCTACAGGTGATTGCAACAGAGAAGGCAATATTAACAACGCAATTATCGGCCGTGTAATGGGTTGATAACTAAATTGTTACTTTAGCAGACGTACATCAAGATCTAAAAGGCGATCTTAAATTTATAAGGCCCATTCGTGCTTTGCACGGATGGGCTTTGCTGTTTAATATGCGGTCATTGTCGGAGTGATTTGTTACAACTGAAAAATTGATTGACTGTGCGGGTGGGATGGTGTATTATAATACTGTATAAAAACTCTGCTTTGCAGAGCTTTGGAGGGTAATTATGGCAAGAGAAAAATTAGGAAGCCGATTGGGCTTCATTCTGCTCAGCGCAGGATGCGCCATCGGTATCGGAAATGTCTGGAAATTCCCGTGGATGGTCGGACAGAACGGAGGAGGCATTTTTGTTCTCATTTATCTGTTCTTCCTCATTGTTTTGGGCGTGCCGGTCATGACTATGGAGTTTTCTATCGGTCGTGCCGCACAGAAAAGTCCTGCCGCAATGCACAGCGCATTGGCACCCAAGAGGGGTATATGGCAGGCACACGGTAAGGCTTCGCTTATCGGCAGTTATCTGCTTATGATGTTCTACACCACCGTTACGGGCTGGATGATGAACTATTTTGTCAAGATGGCGTCCGGCGAGCTTAACGGTGTTGACCATGCCGCTTCAGCCGAGGCATTTGGGGAAATGACCAACGACCCATGGACTATGGTGATATTCATGGGGCTTGCAGTGCTTATAGGTGCGGTTGTCTGCTCGTTTAGCCTGCAAAAGGGTCTTGAAAGAGTCACCAAATATATGATGCTGGCACTTATTGTTATAATGGTAGTGTTGGCCGTAAACAGCTGCTTTATCGACGGCGGTGCAGAGGGTCTTAAATTCTACCTGACTCCCAGCATTGCAAACCTCACCGAAGTAGGTGTGGGTAACGTTATCGTTGCCGCAATGAATCAGGCATTCTTCACTTTGAGTCTTGGCATAGGTTCAATGGCTATTTTCGGAAGCTACCTCGGAAAAGAACGCTCGCTTATGGGTGAATCGGTCAGAATTGCCGGACTTGACACCTTTGTTGCCATCACCTCGGGACTTATCATTTTCCCGGCTTGTATGGCTTATGATATACCCGTTGACGCAGGCCCTCCGCTTATCTTCATCACGCTGCCCACTATGTTTGCCAAAATGCCGTTGGGTCAGCTTTGGGGAAGTCTGTTCTTCGTGTTTATGTCGTTTGCGGCATTGTCCACCGTTTTGGCAGTATTTGAAAATATCGTTGCCTGCACGCAGGATCTCTTTAAGTGGGGTCGCAAAAAGGCCTGCCTTATCAACGGTATCGTCTTGTTTGTGCTGTCGTTGCCTTGTGTATTCGGCTTCAACCTCTTGTCGGGCTTCACTCCTTTTGGAGCAGGCTCCAACGTGCTTGATCTTGAGGACTTTATCGTCTCTAATGTTATGCTGCCTATCGGTGCCTTGCTGTACGTTGTTTTCTGTACCACACGCTACGGCTGGGGCTGGAAGAATTTTACTGCCGAGGCCAACACAGGTCGGGGCTTAAAGGTCAAAAATTGGATGCGCATTTATATGACGATCGTCCTTCCCATCATCATCGCCATTCTCTTTGTTGTCGGTATTGTTACAAAATTCTGGGGAGCGTAAAATATGGATTTCAGCGTAAACAGCACGTTTTTATACGGAATAGCCATTTGTGTTATCATATTTGTGCTTGCACAGTCGGTATTCTTCCTTGTGCGTGCCTATCGCAGAGGCAAACAGCTTGGAATGAGCACCCAAAAGCTGCGTAAGACCATCATTTCAACCTCGATTTTCACCATTGCACCTGCAATTTCCATCCTTGTCGGACTTATCGCTCTTTCAAAGGCCTTGGGCATTCCGTTGCCCTGGATAAGAATGAGCGTTATCGGTGCAATTACCTACGAAATGCCTGCCGCCGAGGCGGCCGTCGGTGCCTTTGGCAAAACGCTTGCCGACATTATCACCGACCCCGAGGTCTATGCGACCATCGCTTGGGTTATGACGCTTGGCATTATGCCGAGTATCATCCTGCCGCCGATTCTGATGAAGCGCATCAACGGCGGTATGCTCAAGATCCGTCAAAAGGATGAGCGCTGGGGCGATATATTTATGACCTCTTTGTTCCTTGGAATGATCTCGGCCTTTTTGGGTGTTGTCTTTGCCGACATCCGAGAGGGTATCGAGGGCTGGCTGCCCGTGTTTGTGCTTATGGTTTCGGCTATAACCATGGCCATTTGCGGTGTACTTATCAAGAAGTTCAAGTGGAAATGGCTTGAGACCTACGCAATGTCGTTCAGCATTTTGGTTGCGTTGGCATTCGCTGTGGTTATAGCACCCATTGTGGGCTACGTACCGGAAGGAGTGTGACAGTTGTGAGTGATTATTTAAAGAAAACCGACCGATACGGTAAAATATGGATTTGGACTGCCGCACTTGTCGTGCTGATGGTTCCCGTTATCATTTGTATCCGCTATAATGCCTGGCCCAATATCACCAAGGTTTTAGAGGGTCTTGTGGGTGTTGCGCCCATTTTCTGGACGGTTGGTGTTATCGAGGTCATAACCTATACCCCGATGCTTGGCATCGGCGGCACCTATCTTGCCTTTGTCACGGGTAATCTCACCAGTCTGAAGGCTCCGAGCGCCTTGACAGCAATGGAAAATGCCGAGGTTAAATCGGGTACCGAGGAGGGCGAGGTCATCTCGACCATTGCCATTGCCACAAGCTCTATCGTCACAACGCTTATCATCGTCATCGGTGTCTGCGTACTGACGCTCATTGCACCCGTGCTTAATTCACCCACTTTAGCACCTGCGTTTGACAATATTTTGCCTGCGCTTTTCGGTGGCTTGGGTGTTGTTTATATCTCTAAGAACTGGAAGCTTTCCATTGCTCCCATCGTGTTTATGGTTGCATTGTTCCTCATCGTGCCGAGCCTTGCAGGATCGGTCGGTGTGCTTGTTCCTGTCGGCGTTATCATAACCCTCGTTGCAGGCAGAATAATGTATAAGAAGGGTTGGGTCTGATGGCACTTTATATCATTTTTGGTGTTTGCGCCCTATTGCTTGTATTTATCGGCGTTATAGTCATCAGAACGCTTCGCTTTAAGCCGCAGGCTGTAAAGCCCGCCGAGCCCGAAGCCTTGACGCTTGACAATGACAAGATCATCGAAGATATGGTCGAAATGATCAAATGCAAAACGGTCTCCAACCGTGATGAAAGCCTTGTTGACCGTGCCGAGTTTCAAAGGTTTGAGGAGCTTTTAAAGGAACGTTTCCCCAATATTTACAAGGCCTGCGAGTTTAAAAAAATTGGTAAAACGGGCCTTTTGTATAAGCTTAAAGGCAGGTCCGACCAAGAACCGTCGGTGCTTATGGCGCACTATGATGTTGTTCCCGTTGAGGAGGACGGGTGGGTCAAGCCTGCGTCCGACGGTATTATCGAGGACGGCGTTTTGTGGGGTAGGGGAACGCTTGATACAAAAGGCACCCTTTGCGGTATTGTCGAGGCACTTGAAAAGCTGTTGTCCGATGGCTTTGTTCCTCAAAATGACCTATATCTGTCCTTTTCGGGCGAGGAGGAAATCGACGGTGCATCCTGCGCCGATATCGTAAGCTATCTTGAGGAAAACGGCATCAAGCCCGCCTTTGTTCTGGACGAGGGCGGTGCCGTGGTGGAAAACGTTTTCCCCGGCGTGAAGCAGGAGTGTGCGCTTATCGGCGTCAGCGAAAAGGGAAGCGTTAATATGAATTTTTCGCTTGCCTCCAAGGGCGGTCACGCTTCAACTCCGCCAACCCACACCATTTTGGGTCGTTTGAGTGCCGCCGTCACACGCATTGAGAATAAGCCCTTCAAGCGGCATTTCACCAAGCCTGTGGAGGGTATGTTTGATACGTTGGGCCGTCATTCAAGCTTTGTTTACCGAATGATATTTGCCAACCTGTGGTGCTTTATGCCGCTGTTGGATATGATCTGCAAAAAAAGCGGCGGCGAGCTGAATGCCATGATGCGCACAACCGTTGCGGTCACACGTTTTGAGGGCAGTAAGGCCTATAACGTCCTGCCACCGAGTGCTTCGTTCGGCATCAATATGCGCCTTATGGGCGGTGACACCATTGAATCGGCAACCGAGTATCTCAAAAAGACGGTAGCCGATGATGAGATAGAGATAACCTTAGTCAACGGTATGAACCCGTCCATCTGCTCGGACACCAAGTGTGACGCCTGGGAAATCTTAGGCGCCGCCATTCACGATACGTGGTGTGAGGCTATTGTTTCGCCATACCTTATGATGGCCTGCAGCGATTCAAGGCACTATTGCCGTATCACCGACCGTGTCTACCGTTTTTCGGCTATGAAGCTGTCAAAAGAGGAACGTGGAATGATCCACGGTCACAACGAGCGCATCCCGCTTGAAACGCTTATCAAAACAGTCGAGTTCTATGTAAGACTGCTGAAACTGTTGTAATTTTTGCTTTACGCCCCAAAACAAGTCTTTTGGGGCGTATTATTCTTTGTAAATTTACAATATTGTAAAAATATACTGCTTGACGGGAAGCATTTAATATAGTAAAATTACTATGTAATATTGTGTTTGGCTTTGCATAGATTATGTCAGAGCGATTCGAGAAAGGTGTTATGGATTTGAACCGTAAGATTTTACGTATCACAGCCGCCGTGCTGGCGGTCATCATATTGTCGCTTTCCTTTGCGGGCTGTGGCGAAGAGGAAGAAGGAAGCAAGGTCGATATCGGCTATATTTCGGGTAATTATCAGATGATCATCGACTCGATCGATGAGATCAACTGCGATTATCTTTTGGTCTACCGCAGTACCGCAAGCTATGCCGAGATCGATGCTTTTGTCGATCTTTTGGAAAAGCTTTCGACCTCGTCAACGGCCTCTTTCCAGATATGCCCCGATACCCTTAATGTGACCGACCCCAATCAGAAGATCATTCTGCTTGGCAACACCATTTATAACGAGTCGATCCTTTCCAAGGAAATAATGGAGCGCATTCGCACCAACAATTACTATGACTATCTGCTCCGTGGCTACAACAACACCCTGAGTGTTACTTGGATGTCAAAGTTCGGTCGAGAGGATGCTTTCAATTACATACTGTCCAACCTTTTGAACAATAGCTTTGAAACCAAATTCACCCCCGACTACAGCTATATGTATTTGAGTGACCGAACCGACACACCGGTTGTCACTATTGATGATATCAACATTATTCAGTATTCGGTCGTTATGTCGGGCTCACCCTCGTATATCGAGCGTAGCTGTGCCGAAAGCCTTGTCGATGCCATCGAGGACGCAACAGGTGTCAAGGTTCCGTTGGTTACCGATGCGGCTGAGGAATCCAAGTATGAGATTTTGATAGGCAACACCAACCGTGGTGAAACCTATGTCACGCAGTTCTTCGCCACCAAGCGTTATGCCGTGGCTCAGTATAACACCAAGCTTATTTTAAGAGGCGGTCAGATCGAGGCAACCTCAAAGGCTGTTGATGTGTTCACCAAGATGGTTGAAAAGGCCGCCATCACGGCCGAGCCCTTGCATGTCAAGGCCAACTACTGCGACACGGGCAGTCTTACCACCTACGGCGGAAGCTATTTTGACGGATATGAGCTTGTTTTCTCGGATGAGTTCAACGCTAAGGATATCAACACCAAAACCTGGATGGTTGAAAAGGGTGCAATGGTCGGCTACGGCGATGCCGCCGCCTTGATGTACCTCAACCCCGGCAATGTCAAGTCGAACGGCTCGGATGCTATTATCCGCACCGACCTTACCGACGAGGGCTACCGCTCGGGTCATATCACTACCGAGGATTCCTTTAGCTTTAAATATGGCTATGTCGAGGCCAAGGTTAGCTTCCGTACCGCACCCGGTCTGTGGCTCAAGATGATTCTGACCAATCAGAACGACGACGGTGATACTATTTCGCAGATCGACGTGTTCAATTCCTTGGGCAGTACCGACTCGGTATTTGCCAGCGCAGGCTCTCTGCCCAAGAAGGATTATTACAGTCATTACCTCAAGTTTAACGAGCCTTCTTATGAGGCTAACCGTACCGGTGCGCTTATGACCGAGGGTGAGTTTAATGAGGAACAGTACCATACCTTTGGTGTGGAGTGGACACCCGAGTACATCCGTTTCTTCCTTGACGGCGTTTCCTACGGCACGGTTGAGATTGGCTCCAACAAATATAAGGACCTCAACACCGAGATGTATATTGATTTTATCGGCGGTGTCAATATGACCGAAACGGTCGCAAATGATGAGGTTGCAATGTGGCCCATTAACCTTAACATCGATTGGGTCAGGGTCTATCAGCGAGCAGGCGGTGTTCACACCGACCGCACCCTTCTTCCCGATACCCCTGATCAGAAGCCTGCAGAAAAGCCTGCTGCCAAGAAATAATTTCAGTAATAAAGGCCGTGTCGGAGCCTTTAAAATCCGACAAAAGTAAAGGAGTGTTGTTTATGTTTGACAAAATCGGTATTCAGCTTTACTCGGTCAGAAACCATATGACCGACGAGGCAGGAGTTAAGTACACCTTCGACCGCTTGGCCGAGATCGGCTTTAAAGAGGTTCAGACCGCAGGCGCTTTCCCCTGTGATGTTGAGAAGTTCGCAGAGCATATGAAGAACGCAGGTCTTACTTGCGTCGGTACTCACTACGGCTTCCCTGCAGACATCAATGATCTTGATGAGTACATCAAGCTTCATAAGACCCTCGGCACCGATACCGCAGGTGTTGGCGGCGGCGCTTACGGCAAGACCAAGGCTGAAGTTTTGGCTTATATCGACAAGGTAAATGCATTGGCTGAAAAGCTTGCAGCCCACGGTATGAAGTTCTCTTACCATCATCACAGCCACGAGTTCGGTAAGGTCCCCGGCGGCGACCGTGTTATCGACTACATGGTAGACGGCTTTGATAAGAACAACGTAAAGTTCGTTCTTGATACCTGCTGGTTGGCAAACTCTTATGTCAGCGTAACCGGTTGGATCGAAAAGCTGGCAGGCCGTTGCGATGTTCTTCATGTTAAGGACCGTGCTCTTAAGTTCGGCACCAACACCGAAGGCTTCATCACCGAATGTGGCGATGGTAACGTTGATATCGAAGGCGCTATCAAGGCTGCAGAAGCTTCGGGTGTAAAGCACATCTGCTACGAGCAGGATACCTGGCCTTTGGGCTTCGATTCGCTCGATTACAGCGCAAAGAAGAGCTTTGACTATATCCAGAGCCTTATTAAGTAATTTAAAGCAATTTCACCCCAACTCCCTTGGGGTGATTTTTGTTGCAAGAGGTATGGATGTGTGGTATAATCCAAATAACGTAAGCATCCAAAGGAGGGGATAGAGTGACCAAGCAAAAACGCATTATGCTGATACTTGCAGCACTGACACTGATAATGGCCATTGGTGTAACGGCATTTGCCTTGGTTTGGAACGGTGTCATACTGCTCAACAACCCATCCAAGGACGATTACCCCATAAGAGGTGTTGACGTGTCGGCCTATCAGGGCGACATTGATTGGAGTGTTTTATCCAAAGAGGGGATAGACTTTGCATTTATCAAGGCTACCGAGGGCAGTACCTTTGTCGACCGTAAATTCCAACAAAACATCACCAACGCCTTAAAGCAGGATATTTACGTCGGAGCATACCACTTTTTCTCGTTTGAAAGCGGCGGTGCCACTCAGGCGGCCAATTTCATTACTACTGTGCCAAGGAAGGACAAAATGCTTCCGCCCGTAATAGACCTTGAATTTTACGGCAACCATGAGGACAACCCGCCCGAAAGAGCAGTAATAGAAAAAGAACTTAAAGCAATGCTGACCGCTTTGGAGCAGCACTACGGAAAAAAGCCGATAATCTACGCCACCGAGAAGTCGTACGAAATATATCTCGACGGTGATTATAAGGAGTATGATATCTGGATACGGGATGTCATATTTGAGCCCGAGCTTTCCGACGGCAGGGAATGGACCTTCTGGCAGTACACCAACCGTGAGACCTTGGACGGTTACAGCGGTGAGGAATGTTTTATTGATATGAACGTTTTTAACGGCACTCGGGAAGAATTTTTGGAATACGTGAAATAAAAAAGAAGACCGACAACCGATTTTTGAATCGATTGTCGGTCCGACGCATTTTCAGCGTCTTTTATCGTCATAGTAAGTATCGGCACACTCTGTCGCTTGACGGTAAAATGCAAAGACACTCACTGTGACATAAACCGAAGTCCAAGTCACAGGGTGTCCTCAATAATTCAAGCGCAGCTTAAATGTATCAAGTTCACAAAAATCACTCACAGAAAGACTCTTGAAAATTCAATCATCAACCAACAGTTATCTTGCGTTGCTGTGACTTTTATTCGGTAAGAGTATTATGTGAAGCTTAGACGTGATAATGCTTGGGAAAATATGTAAAAAACAGGGTTCGAGTCCCTGATCAAAAATTAAAAATGCCCACCCGAATGGGTGAGCATTTTTAATGGTGCGCTGTGAGGGACTCGAACCCCCGACCTACTGGTTCGTAGCCAGTCACTCTATCCAGCTGAGCTAACAACGCACATAGGTTCTTTCGAACTGCCATAGTATATTACCACAAAACTTTTGAAAAATCAATAGTAAATTTCAAAAAATTGAAAAATTTTTCTGACGGCTTGTTTCCCCTTGACTTTTGGGGTGGTTGTATTAGAATATATATGATTTAGAATTACGCAGGTGAGATGAAATGGCTGTTTTTACATCGACCTTGAGCCAAATGGGTTTTCTGGCGGTACTTATCGTTATCGGCTACGTGCTGACACGCTTCAGGCTGTTGCCCGACAACAGCACGGCGGTGCTGTCAAAGCTGGAAAACTATGTGTTTATCCCGTGCCTTGTCTTAGGCACATTTATGCAGAATTTCACAATGCAAAGCCTCAACTACGCCTGGCAGTATATTTTGTGCGGACTCGTCACGGTCACCGTGTCGGTACCCGTAGCCATCTTTGTTTCCAAGGCCGCAAGCCGTGACAAATTCATCCAAAACACCTATACCTACGGTCTGTCGTTTTCCAACTTCGGGTTTATGGGCAATGCCGTAGTCTCCGCCCTTTTCCCCGATATTTTTGACGAATACCTCATTTTTGTGTTGCCGTTCTGGATCTACATCTACGTGTGGGGCGTTCCGTCTCTGCTGATGCCCCACGAGGAGGGCAAGGTAACCCTGCTCGGCCGACTTAAACCGTTGCTCAACCCAATGTTTATCGCAATGCTTGTCGGCATAGTCATCGGCCTTTGCGGTGTTCCAACACCGCAGTTTCTCACCTCGTCAATTTCAACGCTTGGTGCCTGTATGTCACCCGTGGCAATGCTTTTAACCGGTATGACGGTGGCCAAGACCAACCTTCGTGCAATGTTCAAAATGCCCTCGGTATATGTTGTTTCGGTGGTAAGGCTTCTTATAATGCCGCTTTTCGCCATATTGCTGTTTGCTTTTTGGGAGCTGCCGTACGGCCTTATGCTCTGCACGGTCTGCTCGCTTGCCATGCCGTTGGGACTTAACACCATCGTCATCCCCAACGCCTACGGCCGTGATACCACGGTAGCCGCAAGCATGGCGCTGATATCCCATTTAGCATCCATCGGCACGATTCCCCTCATATTTATGCTGTTTGAAGCGGTTGTGAAATGATCACGTTATTCAATACAACAACCAAAGATTCTTCGCCTGCGGCTCAGAATGACATATCTGCTTAAACCCTGTCATTCTGAACGAAGTGAAGAATCTTTTTATTTATGCTCAATTTATTGCTGCGTGTAACAGAATGAAAGCCCTTCAAAAAGTTTACTCACTTTTTGAAGGGCGTTATGTTACGATCTCTATTTTGACGTACCTCTAACTTTCTACAATCTATATATAAAAGCTTTACACTATTAAATTGTCAGCGCCTTGGATTCGCTCCTCATCGGAGGGTTACACTAAACTGTACATTGGATTCACCTATAAAATCTTTCGATCTGACGCAAGGCTTATAACCTATTCATATAACGCTCAAACTTGGATCCTTAATTAGTTCATCGGTAACACCAAAGCTATTTTAAGATTTTCAGAGTTTAGACTTAACTGTTTTTCGGACTCATTCCCTTACATAATTTTTGGATGAGGTTGATAATTTACCTGTACATTGGACCTGTGTCCTTTTCTTGAAATTTTGTTAAGGAGTTAAACTAAACTGTTCTTTGGACTCATTCCTTTACATTGTATTTGGTTTGAGTTTAAATCTTATCAGTACATTGGACCTGTGTCCTTTGCTTTTATTTTGGTCGAGTTCAAATCTTACTTGTTCTTCGGACTCATTCCTTTCTTTATAGATTCAGTTAAATGTGCGGGTGGCTCAAGTGCTGTTTTCATCGGAATCAGTCCCCTTTCTTTCCCGACTACTTCACGGTTTTTTTGATATGCTTCTGTCTTCTTTCTGACTACAGTATACACGACACATAGACAAATGTCTATTCGCAGAATAGATAAATATCTAAAAAATATTTTGTTTATCCTGTCAGTAGACATTTTCGCTTGAATGTGATATACTTATTTTGTTAGTTCGTTCAAAGGCGGCGTTTCGAGCGCTTCCGTTGAACGATTTTTTGTTTATAAGGAGCATGGCTTCCCAATCGTAGGGGAGGCGCTGGCTCCCTCTGGGAGGGAGCTGTCAGCGTAGCTGACTGAGGGAGCATGCCTTCCGCAAATTGGCTCACGGTGGGCAATTCGTGAATCGCTCCTACAAGTAAAGGTGTGTTTTGTGAGAACGACAGTTTCTATACAGAAAAGGCTTGACCGCTCGGCCAAGCCTTTTATATTTTGTATATTTTATTTTCTTCGGCGTATTGTGTGGGGGTCATGCCGATTCGCTTTTTAAATGTACGGCAAAAATGATAAACACTTGCAAATCCGCAATCCTCGGAAATGGAAGCGACTGTGAACGGGGTATCAACAAGCATTTGTTTTGCTTTTTTAAGTCTTTCTTCCAAAACATACTGTCTCGGTGTCATACCGCAATGGGATAAAAACAGCTTCCTTAAATAAACCTCGCTTATTCCCATTTTCTTGGCAAGCGCAACATTTGAAAGATTCGGGTCTTGTATGTTTTCCTCAATATACTCAATCACAAAGGCAAGCGTTGCAGGCTTTTTGGCCTTGACGGAAAATATTTTGCTCAACAGATTATAAAAAGAACCGTATATCTCAAGTGGACTGCCGTTATGCTGAAACAGATATCTTAAAGCCTCAACGCTTTTTATACAGCTTTCCGGCTGTTCCAACGGAAAGACCATGATCTCATCACAGAAAAAATCGGTACACGTGAAATTTATTACCGGGAACACACCTTCGGCGTTACCGTAGAGTGTGTATGTGCCGCCCTTGGGAAGCAATACGGCATTGCTTTGATTGCTGACATACTTTTTTCCGTTCATGGTATATGTGATCTGACCGCTTATGCACAACGACAGCCCATAGCTTTTGCGGTTGGTCATTTGACGGGTTTCCTTTTTGGGAAAAAGAACAATATTTGGTGCTTTTATGCCGGTTATAATCATATTTTGAGGATCGTTCATTATTATCACCGATACCATTATATCATAATTAACAATAAAATCAACCAATTCAAGAGAAATCAGTATCAAAAATGTAAATACTATATCATTTTTCCCATTGCCTTGCCGTGCTGTTTAAATTAAAATATAGAGAAAGGATGCTGATTCTGTGCCTGTTTTTGGCTTCGGATAAGGGACAGTTTATCAACGGCGAAAACATAATGATCGACGGCGGCAGAAACGCCATGAGGAGGGGTAAATAACCGTGAGAAGAGATTTTTTGACCCGAGAAGAAATGCTTACCGTAATACTGCAGTGCGAAACGCCCGAAACAGCCATTGGCAGGATCAGAAACGCCAACCATTTGGGAGCCGACGCTTACGGATTGCAGGTTGAATCTCTCAAGCCGGAATACCAAAACCCGACCACATATAAAAAGATCTTTTCCGAGGGAGGCGGCCGACCGTTTTATGTGACCTATTACCGTGGCAAACACAACAGCGGCAAAACCGATGACCAGCTTGCAGAGGGCTTGGTCACGCTCGCAGAAAGCGGTGCTACCCTTTGCGATGTAATGGGCGATATGTTCTGCAGGCACCCCGAGGAGCTTACCGACAATGAAGATGCTATCCAAAAGCAGATGGAACTTATCGAAAAACTGCATGGGTTAGGTGTGCAGGTGCTCATGTCGTCGCACGTTCATAAATATACCCCTGCCGAGCGTGTGCTGGAGATCGCTCTTGAGCAAAAGCGCAGAGGTGCAGATGTCATAAAAATCGTGACAAGCGCAGGTAATATGGAACATCAGATTGAAAATCTGCGCATTACGAATCTGTTAAAGGAGCAGCTTGGCGCACCGTTTTTGTTTTTATCGGGTGGAAAGTGCTCCTTGCACCGAAAGCTCGGCACAAAGCTGGGTTGCTGTATGGCGCTTTGTGTTTATGAGCACGATGCGCTTTCTACCGGTTCACAACCGCTTTTAAGCACGATGAAAGCGGTTCGGGATAATCTTTAATAACGAGGAGGATATATATGGAATTCAAAGGAAAAACCGCATTCATTACGGGTGCTGCAGTTGGTATTGGCAGAGCTGTGGCCTTGCAGCTTGCTAAAGGCGGCGCAAATCTGGTCTTGGTTGATCTGAATACAGAGGCTTTGCGAAAAACAGAGGAAGAAATTAAGAAAATCACAGAAAATGTGCTGGCATATATCTGCGATGTTACGGACTACACAGCAGTTTTAAATGTGGTGGAAGCCGCAACCAAGCAGCTTGGTGGTATAGATATATTGGTAAACAATGCGGCTCTTTGGCGAGACCGTGCATACTTTAGCGAGTCCGATATTGCGCTTTGGAAAAGGTATCTTGATGTAAATATAATGGGTACGGTCTACTGCACAAAGGCGGTAATAGACCGAATGACCGATAACGGCTACGGCAGGATCATCAATGTTGCATCGGTGGCAGGTGTTTACGGCAATGCTAAGATGACGCATTATTCTGCAACAAAGGGAGCCGTCATTGCCCTTACAAAAGCGCTCGCAAAGGAGGTTGCGGACAAGGGCGTTACGGTGAATGCGGTCTCCCCGGGAAGTGTAAGCCCGGCCGACAATCCCGATATTGATTTTTCTAAGCCCAGCGATCTTTCGTTTACGGGCAGAACCGGCACGGACAGAGAAAATGCCGACCTGATCTGTTTTTTGGCAAGCGATAAAGCAGGCTACATTTCAGGACAAAACATACAGATAGACGGATGCCGTAAAAAGATGTAGTTTGACCTTAAACACAACCCCACCCCACCGTTTAAGAACATTCGGTGGGGCTATCGGGCGAAATTTCAGGCTTAAAATTGCTTTTTAAAAATTTTTTAATTTTTTTGAAAAAAAGACTTGCATTTTGAAAAGAAGTGTGGTAAGATATCTCCTGCACTCGAAAAACGAATGCAGTCGGTGTTGATTGCGATGAGGGTCCACCCGTTCCCATCCCGAACACGGAAGTTAAGCTCATTTGCGCCGAAGATACTTGGCTGGCGACGGCCCGGGAAAATAGGTAATGCCGACATATGACCCACCTGATCTCAGGTGGGTTTTTCTTTTTCATATTTCCTCTTTTCTTTTTACCTAAAATGTGTAACAATATAACAGTAAGTATACATTAACACCCATCAGATGT